>NZ_JBBKTQ010000011.1:0-205397 GCF_037890035.1 Ramlibacter sp. AN1133 | reverse complement strand
GCGGGCGCTCGTTCGGCAGGCGGCTTGCACACGGGACCGGCTTCGAGGGAGGCCTGGCGGTCATCCTCGTTCCAGTGATGTCGCTGTGGCTGGACATCTCCCCTGTCGCCGCGTTCGTGGCCAATCTGGGGCTACTCGCATTCTTCTTCGCCTACGCCGTCGCGTTCACGGTAAGCGTGGCCTCGATACCCTCTTGACGTTCAGACCTTGATGTCGGCCAGCCAGTCGTTGACGTCGGCGACATCAAAGGCGTTCGGATCCCAGCTTTCATGGCCAAGCCATCCGGCCATGTTCTTGTGTTCTGGGTGGTGGGGATCGGCCATGGCCTGCAGGAAGTCCTCGTAGCCAGGCGCGCCGCCGCAGTCCTCGGGCGGGGTCGCACCTCCGCCGTCGATGCACCAGGGTAGCCTGATCTGCGGATCCGGCGCGAATGTCTTCTCCAGCTTGATGCGGTGTTCCCAGGAGTCTCCGAAGTCGTACACGTAGTGCAGCGTGCGCCCGCCGCCAACTGCGGTGGTGAGCCGGATGCGCTCGCTCGCGACCTCTCCAGGTGCGTCGTAGTCGGGGTCGCTCGTGCCGTAGCGCTGCCCGTCTCGTCCGATGAACTCGTGCAGGTGGGAATGGGTCCAGCCAAAGGCGGCCTGGATCACCATGTGCAGCTTCAGCAGCGTGATCGTCTCGGGCACCAGGATGCGCCGCCACACCTTGGGCTTGACCTCCTTGAGCTCGATGTGGAGCTGCAGCATCGGCACGGGCAGCTTCAGCCCTTTGACGCGTGTCGCCATCCTCAGGCCACCTTGGCGTGCTGCTCGACGCAGGGCCGCAGATTCCACGGCAGCAGTTCGTGAACCCGGTTGACCGGATGCTCACCGATGCGCTGAATCACCTCGCGCAGATAGGCCTCAGGATCCAGGCCATTGAGCTTGGCGGTTTCCACCAGGCTGTAGAGGGCGGCAGCGCGTTCGCCGCCGTCGTTGGAGCCCATGAACAGGTAGTTGTTTCGCCCAAGGGCCACACCGCGCAGCGCCCGTTCGGCCGCGGAGTTGTCGATCTCGACACGGCCGTCCTCGACGTACCGTGTCAGTGCCTGCCACCGTCCCAGGCTATAGCGGGCAGCCTTGGCCAGCTCGGACTTCGCCGATACGCGCGTCAGTACCGCGTGCAGCCAGTCGTGCAACTCTGCCAGCAGCGGTCCGGCGCGTGCACGGCGATGTTGCCGTCGAATATCCGGCGGCTGGCCACGAATCTCGGCCTCGATTGCGTACAGCGCCTGGATGCGGCGCAGCGCCTGCGCGGCCAACCCGTTTTCGTCGCGGCCGTGTTCGATGTACAGGTCCCACCAAGGGCGTCGTGCGTGGGCCCAGCATGCCGCTTCCGTTACCCGGCCGCTGTCATACAGGCCGCCCCAGCCTCCATAGGCGTCGGCCTGCAGGATTCCAGTGAAGCTGGCGAGGTGGCCGCGTGGATGTTCACCCTTGCGATCCGGCGAGTAGCGGTACCAGGCCGCCGTTGGCGCGTGGCTGCCACTGGCGCGATCGTCGCGCACGTACACCCACAGGCGGCCGGTGCGCGTCCTGCCTTCACCGGGAGCGAGCACCTTCACCGGCGTGTCGTCGGCGTGCACCTTCTGCGCGGCCAGCACGTAGCGCCCCAATGCGGCAACCAGCGGATCCAGCAGATCGTGTACCTGCTCGACCCAGCCGGCCATCGTGGAGCGGTCGATCTCCACGCCCTCGCGCGCATAGATGCGGCTTTGCCGGTACAGCGGCAGATGGTCGCAATACTTGCTCACCATCACGTGCGCGAGCAGGCCGGCGCCGGCCATGCCGCGACTGACTGGTCGCACAGGAGCAGGAGCCTGGAAGATCGTTTCGCACTTCGTGCATGCCAGCTTCGGGCGCACGGTGCGAATCACCTTGAAACGCGCAGGCACGTATTCCAGGTGTTCAGACACATCCGCGCCGATGCGGCGCAGACGCCCGCCACATGCGCTGCAGCCACAGGGCTGTCCGGCGGCGTCGTGGTGCGCCCCGGTGGTCCCTGGTCGGTGCTCGTGATTTTCGCGTGGCAGATGCGCCGGCAGGCTGCGGTCGATCTGCGAGTTGTTCGCTGCCGGCTTTGGCGCCGCCTTGCGGCTGGCCACTTCATCCAGTGGTGCTGCTTCGATCAGGCTACCCTGTGCCGCATCGAATCGCTCGCTGGACGTGCCGTACAGGGTCCGGTTGCGCCTCGCGAGTTGAAGCGTCAGCCTCTCCACCATCAGCTTTAGAAGATCGCGCTCGGCCTCGCTGACCTGCAGGCGCTGCTTGAGAGCCTCGACGTCGTCGGGCATCTCGTGGGAGGTGTCGCTGCGGCCAGGCACATCGATACTGTGCCAGCTCGGCGCCCACGCGCCTATCAGGGCAGCACCGGAGTCGACGTCATACAGTACGTCACGCTGCGAGCCGCGGTGCGTCGGTGCGCACCGGCATCCTCCAGTCGATACCTTCCAGCAGCATCGACAACTGCGCAGGCGTGAGCGCCACGCTGCCGCTGTCTGCCTGCGGCCACACGAAGCGACCACGCTCCAGGCGCTTGGCCAGCAGCAGGAGGCCTTGGCCGTCGAACCAGAGCACCTTGAGAATGTCTCCCCTGCGGCCGCGAAATGCGAACACGTGCCCGCAGAAGGGATTGGCCGCCAGCGTCGTCTGCACGATGGCCGCGAGTCCGTCAAAGCCCTTCCTCATGTCCGTGTGGCCCGCCACCAACCACACGCGCGTGCCCGCAGGCAGGCCGATCATGCGCGCAGCGCTTGCAGCACCATCCGCAGCTGCGCCGGCTGGGTGCCGTGGTGCACCCGCACCAGGGCGCCGGCGACTTCGATCTCGATCGGATGAGAGCTCGGCGCAGGCTGCGGGGTCGCAGCAGTGGACTCCACCCCGCAAGGCTGCGGCGCCAACACCACCGGCAGGACAGCGGGCGCTCCCCGGGGCTGCGCCAAGTGCTCAAGTCGCATCCAGCGTCGAAGCTGGTTTGCATTGATCTCGTGGCGCATCGCCAGCGCAGCAACCGAGACGCCAGGCAGACCGGCTTGTGCAACCAGCCAAGCCTTGAAGGCGCTGGAGAAGACCCGTTTGCCGTTGGCCTTGACGCGCTCCACTCGTTCGCCATGCCAGTCTGAGGTGTGTCCACTGTCTTGCATCGTGGACACATCCTGAACTGCTCTTCCAGTCAGCTCAATAGGGCCTTGAGGCCGCGCTTACCGTTCACGTGGGCGTTCGATCGCGCCTTTGGACTGCCTGCATGGGCGGTGGAGAAAAATCCCAAGGCAGTTGACGCGCAGGCAAAGAGTCTTCGGTGTGGGTGACTGCGTCTGCTTGGGGGGTCGGAAGCGGCCGTGTTTGCTGAGCGTACCCAGTCAGGGACCGCGATTCACTCGAGGGACGCCGTTCTTCTTCGATTCCTCAGATGAGGTCCCTCTTCAGGCCGAAGCCGATGGTCAGCGCGATCGCATCTTCATCCGACAACAGCTTAATTCCGCTGCGAGGCAAGGCAGAAGGTCATAGCTCACCAATGCTACGACGCGGGATGCTGCCCGAGGGAACAGCCGCTTCCGGCCATCTGCTGTCTCCGTGGTCATCGCGCCAACGACCGGAACAGACTGGGAGCGGACGGTCGGGTTGGCGCCGGCCAGTGTCGGCGATCGCCGATAGCCGACATTGACGACGTGCAGGATGATCGATCGCGATTTGGCCGGCAGCAGACGCTCGCGTGCGCACTTCCAAGAGCGACGTTTGTACTATTGCTTAGCAAACGCGCTTTGCCGATGCGTCCGATCCCGCTCGCTCAGGGCTCAGTATCCGAAGGAACGCGATCCGGTTTGCGTCGATATGACCCACTCCGGAGACCTTGAGCGACGCCGCCCGCCCATCGGAGGAAGTGTCGCCAGGGGGCTCTGAACAATGCTGTCGTCCGCCACATGCCTGTTCTTCGGGCGTCAGCCTGCCACTTGTCCGGTGCGCTGATCTCCTCAGAAACGAATCCCAGTTCAATCAGTGTTCGCCAATCGATGCCGAGGCTCCGGAAGAAAGCTCGAGCCCTTTCCGTATTCGGTATCGTTCCAAGACTTCCGCACAACCAGACGACAGCCAGTTCACCGGAGATGAAGGCCTCAGGGTGCTCAGGCAAAAGCGCCAGCGCCGCTTCCTTGAGCGTTGCTTTAAGAGAAGGCTCCAGTTCGTGGCCGCGTAAACCCCGAAGCAGCGCCAGCCAAATTGCACGCTCCGTATAGTTCGTGGAAAACACTCGATCCGCGAGGTAGGTCGGGGCTGGATACCTATCGGCAGCTAGCGGCTTGTCCCGCACGTATCGCTGCTGCTGGATCGCGCTTGCGCAAGCCAGTAGCAACTGCATCGATGTGGCGCCTTGGCTGAGAACAGCTGACTGGTCCCCGAGCGGTGGCACGTTGACTTCTGTGTTGGACAAAAAGTACGGCTGAAGTGAGAGGCCTTCAGTCAGGTTCCCGAGCGCACTCAACCGGTCCACGACCGGCCCCTCCATGAGTGCGTCCACTTGGGCAATTCGTGAAAGAAGCTGAGCCTCTTTGCACCATGGGCAGTGGGCTTTGTCGTGCCAGTCAGGAAGAGGAATTTCGTGCAAATGCGATAGGCTGGCGGCCCATCGGTGAGTTCCTGTGAGACCAGCTTTTCGCTGCGCGTACCTCTCCTCAGATGCGGACGTCGAAATGAGGGTCAGGAAGTGCACAGTCGAAAGGAGTGGAGATAGTGCCGCCCCTTCTTCGCGAAGACTTCTGTTAATGCCATCAAGGCGCCCGCCGGTGATAAACACATCGTCTAGCACCAGCACGGTGGAAGCTGTCCGAAGCGCGTCTCGTACAGCCGGGTCATCCAGCGCTGACGCCAGAGCGTTCACATACCTGACCCTGCTGCAGCCTAGCAACCCCACAGCGAAATCAGCAAGGACCTCCGCTGTGGGATGAGATGGGGAGATCACGACGTCCGGGCGGGGGGACAAGTTGCGAAGTGCCTCGGAAAATTCCGAACGGAATTCCTCAGCGCGCATGAGTGAGCCTACGTCTATGTAAAACGCGTGGTGCCGAGGAACATATTCATTCGGATCGTCGTAGTGAACCCGCAGCACTCCCGGGACCTTGCCGTAGCGCTCTAGAAACTTCCTTTGCTTGTCGAACCTCTGTCGCGGCAAGGCGACTGCTTGGCCAGGTTGATACCCTACTAGATAAGTGCTGCCACTGACGTTAACGGGTTGGCTCCCCCCCTGACAGAGGCCACACTTCTCGTCGGGCCCAAAGTGTGAGTAGTCTCGAAGCGGCAAGTTACAAAGCACCTGCACAGCAGGGATTTCCTGGACAGAGAAGACTACCAACGTGGCTGGTGGGGGCCGTCGAGCAGCGCGCGCGCAGTCCGCGACGAAACGTGCCAACCTCCCTGTCGATGCAATTCCGATCAACAGGACTAGCTTGTGGGCTTCGAATTTGGCAAGGGTGTCGATCGTCTCGGTCCGAGTCTGCACGTCAGTGGAATAGCTCCTGAGCGCGTGGACAGCGACATTACTTCGAAAGAACTTCGAGATCCGTACTCCCAGCAGAAGCATGCTGGGGTGGTCCACTACCAGTTTGAAGCCCTGTGAGGCACCTTCCGGATCGGATCTGCGAAGCTCGAGTGCAACCCAATACGCAAACAGGTCAACAGTGTCGAGATCCACGCAAGCTTCAGCCAGTCTGATGAACAGGGAGGTGTGCGCACCCGACGGTAGGACAAAGTGATGATTCTGGGACGCCTCAACCAAGCAGCGGGGAAACTGCGCTCTCAGAGCCTTGTCTAGTGCTGCCGTGCGAATGGCGACCACGGCTTGATCGTCGGCGGTCTGCAGAATCGGAAGCACATGATCAGCGTACTTAAGCTGGAGAGGATGCAGTTCGAGATCCGCAGTCCCTACGTGAGCTAGCGCTTCGCAGATCTCATGAGGATCTGGTGCGATAAACACGTGGAGTCCGCCTGCACGTCGGGCAAGGGCATCCCGTTGAATCTCCAGCGGCTCGCCGAGAACTCCGTCGGGCGCGACAAGCTGCATCCAAAAGTCCGCCACGGCGCGAATCACGATGCCATAAGCGTCTACCAGTTCGGCGTCGGGGACCTGCGCAATTGCGTGCTCTAGGTCCTCCATCGAGTAAGCTGGCAAAGGGCTGAAAGCGACCTTCATCGGCGGAAGAGGCGCTCTTGGTCAGGATGTTCCGTTGGGACCGGGAGGAAAATGGAAAATGTCGTCCCAATCTCCATGTCCGTATGCCTTTGCTGCTGGACATCGAATTTGAGCGCTGGGTACTTCTCTTCCGCTAGTGAAAAGTCTTGCGTTGCGGATTGATCCCCGGACTGAATCCTGACAAGCGCCTGCAGCCGTCCTGCTGCCGCGACCATACTTGGCAAACCCAAGCCGCGGCTCACCATTCCAGGTGGCTTTCTACTCTCGCCCTCTCTGAACGCACGCGCAAATCTGTCGTTCGAAAGCTCGCTCTCAGGTACGGCGGGTAGTGTCCGGGCAATCCCATCGCCTTGATCGCACACCGTTACGCAGACTAAGCCTCCCCCTTTGTGCAGTTGTCCCTCCTGCAGACGCATCGAATAGGCCTTGAGGTCACTAGACAAATCTCGAACTTGAATGTCTGTATGTCCGAAGAGCAATTTTTCCAAGATGACTGCGCGTGTGCTTCTGCCTCGCTTTCGTTCGTCCGCAGGAAGCCCATGCTCTAGGCTGTTGCGAAAGCCCTCATAGACGAACGAGAGAAGACTGGCTTCGAGCCTTGAGTGGAAGGACTTCTCCAGTCCGATTTCCTGGGCCATCCTCCTCAAAGCAACGAGAAATGTTGAGGGCGCGGGGAACTCGCCATCGGAATTCGCTGGCGTTAGGAGAATTAAAGGGAATGGGAAGGCCGGGTCTGCGGAGACCAAGGCCCGCTGAGTGCCGAGACCTATGCAGCCATTAGTAGTTTTGTAGAGCGCGCCAAGCAAAGGTTTGAAATTACCGCTCGCGGGCGTGCCTTGACTTTCGAAGGAAATGTTCTTGACAACACGAGCCAGCGAAAAGCCGAACGGAGTGCCAAAGATCGTCCTCTGACATTCATCCAGACTTTTCGGCTCAGCGAAGTCGCACAAGACCTCCAGGGTCTCAGTCAGTGGCATCAAGCCGCGCAGTGCTGAGAATGCAAGACCCTGAGCCCCGGGCTCGAAGCTAGATGATCTTGAGATCTGAAGTTGGGAAGCTATGTTCAGCTGCCACTTCAGAATCTCGGCGACAGAGGTCCGCTCGCGCAGACGAATAGTGTGCATAGAACCTAGCGTATAACAGTGCGGCCAACGCTAGTCAACTGCTCGGAGGGCTCTTCACGCAGGGCGTCTTCATTCACCCGCGGCCCGAAGCGCGATCACTGTGCGGATCGCCACCTTCGACCCGAATCAGACGAACTCGGCCTCAGATGTTCGTCTATGCGCACTCAGGAAGGCTGAGGAGGTTGTTGGGCTGCTCACCGTCATCTCGGATCTTGAGATACTTGTTGCCCCATCGACTCGTTGCCACGTCGACCCAAACGCTCTTGCCGCCAACGGAAACGTAGGGCTGCCACTTCCCCGCCTCGATGCCTGCAATGGCCTCCTGTTGCCCGAGCTTCCATCGCGTCCCGTCTGGGTTGCCTCCGCCGATGGTGTGAATGCGATCATGGGGATCCATCCGCGGAGTCTTGTTTATGCAAGTAATCTGAACGTTCTGCGCCATATGCCGCTCCAACAGTGCGTCAAACTTTAGAGGCAGCCTCCAACGAAAGCATCGCCCTGCCGGCGGAAGGCAAAAAGTCCTAGCACGACTGCTTGCGACCCGTTGACGTCGGTCGCCCTTCTACAGGTGAGGGTGCCTTACGGCCGCATTCGACCGGAAAAGGTGAACTTGACTCCCACCAGCGACCGACCGCACCCGCTGCGAGCCGGGTCTTGCTCACAAGACCGATTCAGACTGCCTGCGGACTCACAGAGATATTCGACCGAAAGACCGCAGTTGTCCGTACTTGGCATTGGCCGCCGAGCGCAGCGAGGTATGCGGCAATGCTTGTCTTAGCACTCCGCAGGCGCCGGTCGGCGCGTGGTAGCCGGGTCATGGCAGTGCCGCATAGTTCATTTCAACGCTTCTTGTCGGGTGCCCAGTAGTACTCTTTCCCGATGGGAGCGATCGGCTTGACTGGCCGGATCGGCTCGATCGGTTTGATGGGCTCGATCTTCGGGATCTTGGGGATCCCAGGGACCTTAGGAATTCCGGACGGTTTGTTTCGAAGTTTCCACGTCATGATTGCTCCTTTTGCCCTGGCCAACTAGTTGGAGAACCCGAAAAGGCGCAGCAGGCGATGCCAGAAGCCACCGCGGCGCTTCCCAGCCTCGCCCGCCATGTGCTCCTCTAAGCGGCCGTGATCGCGCGCACGGCCTGCGGCGACCTTCGCCTCGGACCAGTCCTCCGCCCACCGGACTTCACCTTGCAAAATCCAGTAATGCGATCGGCACGGCTTCTGCCAATTTCCGATCGATGGGCTCAGCGTCGGCCCCCTGGGCGTCTCTTGCAACTGCCATTCCGCAGTTCCCAGCGGCGTGCGCACCTTTGACCCGCAGCCACAGGCACAGAGATGCTGGGCTGTCCCGAACTCCAATGACACGTACAGAATGCCGGGATCCAGTCGGCTCGGCATGTGCTCGACATGCTTCAGCTCAATCCTCATCGTCGCCGCCCTCTCCGACGATCTTGAGATCGCCGATGTCGAATAGCAGATGGAACAGGGCGTCGACCTGGGCATAGAAGCCGCGCAGCTGCTTGTATCGAATGACCGCGAGCGCGGCGTTTAGCGCGTTGAGTTCTGCGATCTGAACGTTGGTCCGATATAGATTCTCCGGCCCGTCGTTCATCTCGGCCAGACCGAGATCACGCACGCGGCGGGCGTCTTCGGGCGAGTAGTACGTCACCCTCAGCATTCCTTTTAGGGGGCCGCTGGGCGCCCGCTTCAAGCCCATGCCGACGTCAATGAAGGGGATGCCCTTCTCGATCAGCAAGTCGAAGATCGCGGCTCGCGCTGATCCCTTGTCCACGCAGACGAAGGCGAACGTCACGCCCTCGAAGGCATCACCTGACTCAGAATCAATGTAGCGCGCTTCCAGCTTCAGCCCGGACCGGAAGCTTGAGTAACGCCCTTGGTACACAATGGCTTTCTGTTGGCCGAGCTCCGATTCCTCCAACCTTCCGGGTGAGCGGAAGGCGTTGTGGAGGTGGAAAGCGTCGCCATCAAACCCGCGAATCTCCTTCGCTGGCGTCTTCACCAGATAGTCTAGGGCGTAGGCCCCGGAGCCACCCAATCCAATGACGGCGAGGACATCGTTTTCGATCTTGCGCGACAGGTCCGCAATTTCCGCCTTCGAGGTCAGGCTGTCTTGAAGCTTGAACACGGAGGGCGGCGGGTTGTCCTCGATTGACCGAAACGTAAGCGGCGATGTTCCGTGCTTGTGCGCTGCAGGTCCGGAGATGATCGCCACATAGCTCTCGATCTTGTCGAAGAAGTTCTCGAACTTTCCCCACTGCCCCGCCTTGTGCGGCTTGTTAGAGAACCGGCGTTGAACTACAACGTCGCTGCACGCTTCGGTCAGCGTGAGCGTGTGCGCGCCAGCGTCTATCGCAGGGATTGCCGCACCATCCAGCCCGCAAGGGTGCGCCCCCGCGAAAAGGATGGTGTGGTCTTCCTGGGTGACCTCGGCGGCGTCGACGAATACCAGCTTGGTAGCGATGGCTCCGACGTGCAGCGCGCCATGCTGGTCGAGATACGGAATGTCGCGAATGACCATCCAGCCACTATCGAAAGTGACGGCGTACCCCTTTTCGACCAGCTTGGCCAGGTCGTCGTTACGACTGACCAGTTTCCGAAACAGTGAATCGGATGCCATCTTTCACTTTCACGGAAGCGCCAGCTACCAGGATTCCCTCGGGCTTTTCGCCGTGGCCTTTGGTCCACTTCACGGAGTACGTGATATTGGACTGAGGGGTGTACTCAGGGACCTCCAGCTTGACCACCTGGTCATACGAGATGTCCTCGTTCTTGGGCCACTCGTGGGGTTTGCCCTCCACGTAGATCGTCACAGTTTTGTCGTTACCCATTTGAATTCTCCAGTCTTTATGGGTGTGGAACACCATCGCGGTGCGCGGAAGCGCCCACGAATCGAGCCTTAAAACTGCCGGCAGGCCTATGCCGGCATCAAAAGCACTCTTGACTGGGAATAACTAACTGTGGACAATCGCAGTCGCCAAACCGGCGAGTCCTAAAGCTCGTCACCCCGCGGCCGAATGCTCTGGTATTCGGCCGCTTTCTATTTCGCCGTCATAAAAAGTCCTCCGTCTGGTTTTGTCTTCATTGCATCTGGTCCTCGAAGTAGGGCTTTACTGAACCTGCCGTCGTAATGAAGTTCGAAAGTAGCCGCCAGTTTCCGGTCATGTGCCGGACGCGGCCAGCCACGATGCAGGGATGCACGCCCGCTTCGCGGGCCAGTTCGATCGCGTCTTCGGCCGAGTGCGACTCGCGCACGCGCGACGCCATCCACATGGCTTGCGGAATGAGTGCCTCCTGCGCGCCCGTGTCAGCTTCATCTTCCTGAACTTGCCCGCTGCGAGCTTTGTCGTCCAGGTTGTCAGCGATGAAAAGGTGCTGCGTGAGGTGCTTTTGGACGTGAACCACTTCGTGCAACAGCGCGAACCAGAAATTATCGAGGCGGTCGTGCCGAAGCGTGAGGGCAATGATCGGGGTCTTACCGGCCATCATCGCCGCGCCGTCCAAGTACGTCCTTTTGAATCGCGGTTCCACCACGAGGGAAATGCCGTGATCCGCAAGATATTTGCGGGCAAGCTGCGGCCCTTCTGCGTGCCGAGAATGCTGCGCGAGAGTGCGTAACCATGAATGAGTAATCACGCCGTGCCGGTACGTCCCACTTGGCGGAAACAGCTTTGCCTTCTGCAGTACACACGCGCGCCAGACGAGAAGCGCGTATTCGTCCATCGTGCGCGCTCCGCTTTGGAAGAGTGGTGCCCTCAATAAGGCAGGCTCCTTGGCGGCAGCCGCTACCTTAGCCAGGAATTTCTTTACCTGCTCAGCCACCTGATTTCTGATGTCTTGTCCGCGTGCTTCCTCTGCCCGTTCCAAAAGTCCGCGGTCGAACATCTCCTTGATCGGGAACCTTTCGAAGTCGTACTCAGCCTCCTCCCCGTCTACATCGGGGCTGGCTAGCTCGCTGGCCTCCGCGATCAGCGCACGCGCCGGAATCCCCAAACCCTTGTGCAAGCGTCGGATCATTTGGATGCTCAAGGGGCGCTTTCCAGTCATGACTTCAGACACCTTAGACAGGGATCCGATGAACTGCACCAAGTCTTTACGCGACAGCTTCTGCTGCTCCATCCGGAACTCGATCGCTTGGACTGCAGTGATGCTGGGCTCGTCAGTCCGTTTGGATTCGTAGTCGCTGATGACAAGGCGCAGGAGATCGAATTCAGCCTCCTCGTCACTGCCCCGAGGGCGTTTCGAACCCATCAACTCCGCCATGCGCTGCATCGCGGCCTCGTAGTCGAGGTCAGTTTTCAGAACTCGGACTTTCAACGTCATGCCTTGCTCCTCGCAGTTTTCTGGACGGCCGGCTTGGTGACCTCGGTCCATATGCGCTGTACGAGCAGGACCCCGTTCTTGAACTCTGCCTTGACGTCCAACTTGTAGAGCTTCCTGAAGGTGAAAAGAATGCGATTCGATTCGACCACCGCGTCCGCGTAGCGAGCCTGAACATCCTCAGGTCCAGCCCACGCCGACTCCTCAGCTTCGAGTTGCCAAGCGCCAAGAGGCACCCGTGCTTCCTCGTGCTGCCGCACGAAGATCTCGAGTCGAAGTTTGCCGAGGAGGAGCATGAGAGTTCCCAAATTGGGACCGATTCTATCAGTCCCAAAACGGAACGCAAGTGCTCAGCAATAGGGCCGGTACCGGGGTGGCACGAGCCGCACCGCAGGAAATTGCCAGATCCGTTCACACTCAGTTCTGGCCAGCCTTGACCGTGCCGGGCCACAGGCCAGGCGCGGTGGCAGCCAGCGCGCGCGTAGAACAGAGAGCCCGACGATGTAGGCTGCCGATAGATCGAAGGGAGTACAAGATGGATTTCAGGAGAAGGGCTCAGCCAATTGCTGTATCAAGTCGCCCTCGCACGCCGCCGGTCGGTCTCCGTCTTCCCGCGAAACACGAACTGCTTACGGGCGGAAGCGGCCGAAACGCCCTGGTGAGAGACCCGAATCGCTTCGCGTAGAATCCGGCCATCGCGCATGTCGGCGCGTGCTGCCCACCGTTGGCCCACCTGGTTCGCCGGGACGACACACTTCTTTCAGCGTGGATTCCCTAGGTCAGCGGACTTCGGCAGTGGGCACCGGAGGTTTCCGCCTATACCTCTGAGGAACGCATGCATCACATCCCCACCACGGCAACTGCCTTTGAGAAACTCAAGCTCGCAGCAAAGGCGTATCGAGACGCTCAAGGCTGCCAGCTGTCCCATGCGCTCGAAGCTGTCGCCTGCCAATCCGGGTACGCGAACTGGAAGCACGTCACAGAGTGCGCCGAGGCTACCGTGCGCGGTGCCGCTCCCTTGCTCCCTGCAAGACATCGGCTTTCGATCGCCTGCGTGGTGCCAAAGGAAGAAAACCGGCACGAGTATGTCCACTCGGTGGAGGAGCTCTGTGAGAAGCTTGGCGGCATACGTCCTTACTTCATTCGCCGACGATGCGAACAGGCGGGTTCGGGTTATCACTGTCTGTGCGAGTTGGACCCTTTTGCAACGGCGATGCAGGCCAATATCGCTCTGGACCTGGGTGACAAGCACGACTCCTGGCACCTGTTGTTTGACTTAAACAAGCCCGCGAGGGAGTTCCCTGGCTGGCAAAAGCGGGCGTATGTTGGACTGGCAACCGAGGATACCTACCCCAACGAGCATCTGACGAATAGAAGCAATCAGGATCGAAGCAACGCGCTGAACCCGAACAATCCGACGCACCAAGCTTCTCTGAATAATCGGTCGATGCACCTCAATCCAGAGAACTGGCGCTTCGGTGCTGGATCTAAGCGAGAAGGCTAGAACACCAAAACGCCGGGAATTGCGTCGCGGAATAGTGGACCCTTCTGAGGATGCCCTCCACGAACACCCGCGTAACGCGCGCCGCGGCGCTTCCATGGCAGCTATCGCCCATCGCGGACCATGGCGTAAGCGAAATCGCCGCCCTGAACCGGTTGCTCACCGTAAAGCCCAGCCACTCCATTAGGCGTCGGCCGCAGCGCCACTTTGCCACTCTCGGCACCACCCAGAGGAACGAGAGACACGTTGCTTCGTCATCGGGTAGCCGTCAAGCACCCGAGTGCCGATGATTTTCTGGATCCGCAGCGTCGGCGCTTCTTTGCCCCATCGGTTCTTCTCGTTCAAGTGCATCGACCCGGAAATACAGAGGGCCGACGGCGTCCGCCGGCTTAAGCAGAGCGCCCGAACGAGCTCAAAGGGGACAGGCCTTCGCACAGCGATCGCAACCGCGGTTGTTCTTCCCCACTACGCAAGTTCTTCCACTTGATCGAGCACTCGCGACAGCCAGATCCGGCTTGTCGTCATCCAGTTGGTCGAGGTCGATCACGCGAGCCGCTACACGGGCCGCGGCAACCGCCTCGATGGTGGACTCCACGCTGGGGATCCCGCCGGTATGCTCCTCTCTAGTGACCGCGGCGAGAATGTGAGCGCATCCCTCCAGCCCGAGAAGGGTGGCCCCTATCGCACTGGAGATGTGGTCCTGACCGATGGCGGTGTCGGTCGGTATCGGGCCCAAGGGCATGATCGGGAAGCCGGTGGAGCGCAGCAAGCCAGCAAGCCTCTTTATGTCTTTTGGCCGGGCATGGCCTGGCGACTCGATTATCACGCCAACTCCCTGACTGCTAATGTCGCTAGCTAGTTGCGCCTGCACTTCAATCTCCGCAACTTGAGCCGCATCCCCGGAGTCAAAAATGTTCGCGGCCCGGTAGGAGGCGCCCAAGCTTAGCACCGTACCGTTTCGTCTGGCGTGCGCCACGAGCTGAGGAAGGATCTGGAGGTAAGCGTTCTCCTCTTTCCAGTTCCGACTCCCCGCGTCTGAGATGATCAGCCCTCCGCCACGCGATGTGCAGGGAACAAGCCGCCTGCCCGCCAGTTCCTGAATCTTCCTGCTCGGTGTCGGGTGAATTGTGAGCAGGCCCACGCCTCCTTCCATCTGCTCGATGGCCACATCGAGCAGTTCGCTGGGATCGATTCGCCCCTCGTCAGTCCGTGACACGCTGTAGACGGGCAGGCAGGCGGCAGCGGCGGATGTCTCCTGCAGTACGCGTCGCCACAGGGGTGATTCCGCTTTAGGTCGGACGAGGCTCAGGTCGCTGATGATTTCC
This sequence comes from Ramlibacter sp. AN1133, assembly GCF_037890035.1. Classification (NCBI taxonomy): domain Bacteria; kingdom Pseudomonadati; phylum Pseudomonadota; class Betaproteobacteria; order Burkholderiales; family Comamonadaceae; genus Ramlibacter; species Ramlibacter sp. AN1133. The sequence goes on along the minus strand of NZ_JBBKTQ010000011.1, from coordinate 190,891 downwards.
GGTCCATTGGGCAAGGCAGCGAGCGCCCGGATCTTTCTTGCCTGATCTTCGATCTGCCTGAGATGGCTCGCGCCAACAAGCGCCATCACCAAAGTGCGGCATCCGGGCCCGGCATCGAGCGAAAGCGACGGGGCGAGAATGCGAACGATGTGGCGAGCGTTCATTGCGAAAACATCCTTTTGACGCACGCGACGACATCCTCTGGCGAAACGTAGTGGCTACGCGCTTTCGCAACATAGGCTGGGTCTGCCGCTTCGAGCGCCGCCTTGATCCGCGGGTCATCCAACATTCGCGAGGGCAGATCACCGTCTCGTTCGGGGACCGGGAGGAGCAAGCATCCGACATCCTTCGCGAGCTGCACTTCGGCCTCGGTACCCATACCACCGTGGTACACGATGACAACTTGTGCAGCCCTCATCAACGGAGCGCGCCACTCCCGAAGCGCCGGCAGAAGCTTCGCGTCATTCGAGAAGCTGGGATTCGCGGCATACGGGTTCGAGAACAGCCGCAAGCGGGGAAGGATGTCGACTCGCTTGTGCAAGCACCGCTCCATGTAGGCCGAGGTCACATCTCTACTTGTGCCGGTCGACTGGCCATCGAGAAGGACCAGCCCCGGCTCTTCGGCTAGCCGCTCGCCGACGGATCTAGGATGGCTCGTCGCAACAGTAGTGTCTCGCTCATGCGATCCGGTAACGAAGACAGTGTGGCCCCTTGAACGAAGCGCAATCCCTTCCAAGATGTTCTCTAGCTCCGAGAACTCATCGATCTGGCATGCGGCGATTCCTATGCGTGATAGATCGCCCAACCAGAGGTCTTGCCGCGCCTGCTTCGCAGCAACCTCCTCCTTTGTCCCCTTCTTTTCCCGTCGAAGGACGATGTAGTGTTGGCGAAGAGCTCGCCTTCCCAGCCTGCGCGCCTCCACCGCAATGTTCCGGATATTGCTGTCAGCGTAGGAGTAACCGATAAAGAGAAGCTGCCGGTCGATTAGGTCTTGTCTGAGTCGATGGGCGGTCGCGGGTCGCCGCTCGAAGAAGTCCTCGTAGTCTTCCTGGGTGACCACCAAGTCCTTGGCGTCGGACTGTTCAATACAGCCGTGCATCTTGATCACCTCGATGTCCGGAACCCTTCCGCCGCGGGAGATGGATTCGTCGGAAGCACGAACCGTCACCTTGAATTGAGACCGAAATGCCTCCTCAAGCAAAGTGTCGTAGTTCGTGGTCCATAGGCACTTCACGTTGGTCTTTGCCAAGATCGCGTGGTACACGTTGTGCGCGTATGTCTTCTGCAGGACGTCGCGAAAGTGAGCGATCAGGGGTGCCCGATTGTTCGTTCGGTTGACGATGTGCTGCGCGATCAACGGAAGGTCGTCGTCGGGCTTCAGCTGGATTCTCAGCCGTGTTACGGCCATGTCCCTAAGTAGGTCCTGCCAGCCCGGCACGCCAGACGGGGTCGAAATCCCCGACCCAACGAACACAGCGCCGCGGCCCTCTACCAGAGCCTTGGAGAACTCGTTGATCACGTCCTGAGGTTGCAGCACTTCAGCCTTTCTAAGTCATTCTTGATGCACTGGTTCTCCGCTGCTCATAGGCATCGGGCTCAGGAGTCCTTGCTCACTCTAGCGCAGAAATGCTACGGCTTGAGTGCGACACCGCTTTTTGGCACCCGATGTGCCTCGCAGCTAGTCGCCTACTTTCCTGCCGGAACACTCCATGGCCAATTCCCAGATCCGAGGCACGCCAGCCGACCAAAATGATGAGGCACGAGGCGCCCTGCGCGCTTCACCGTGATTACGAAGGCAATCGGCCCGGGGCCGCGCGGCATGGCCGACGACGATTGGTAAGTCCAGAGATCGTTCGTGATCGACTTCTTATGGCCGCGACCGTGAGTCGGAATCATCGCTCCACAGCTGGCCGTACCGCCCAGCCTTCGGAATCACCCGCTCCCGGTGGGAAAGTGCCCGCGCGCGGCCGAGACGCATCCTGGATGTCCCTCAACTTGATGGGAGACCATCATGACAGCCGAAGGCAATACCACTCACCGCGAGCCGTGGAACAAAGGCAAGATCGTCGGGCAAAAGGCACCCTTCAAAGTGAAAGACATCTGGGCGCTGCGTGTCCGCCTGCAGATGGAAGGGCGGGTGCGAGATCTCGCGCTCTTCAACTTGGGTATCGACAGTAAGCTTCGCGGATGCGATCTCGTCGCCCTCAAGGTCCGAGACGTCTGTCATGGAGACCAGGTTGCGACGCGCGCCACTGTCATGCAGCACAAGACCCAGCGCCCCGTGCAGTTCGAGATCACGACAGCCGCCCGGGACGCTCTGCAGGCGTGGATCAAACTGGCCGGGTTGAAGTCGGAAGCCTTCCTCTTCCCCAGCCGGCTCCACGATTCGCCTCATCTCGGGACCCGGCAGTACGCACGGATCCTACAACAGTGGGTTGAGGACGTAGGCCTGGACCGCGCCGACTACGGCACGCACTCGATGCGCAGGACGAAGGCAACGTTGATCTATCGGCGCACCAAGAACCTTCGCGCCGTGCAACTGCTCCTCGGACACTCCAAGCTTGAATCGACGGTAAGGTACCTTGGTATCGAAGTCGATGATTCTCTTGAGATCTCAGAGCAGACGGAAATCTGAGGGAGGGGAAAATCGCGACCGCGTCGGTGGTGCATCGGGGCGGTCGCTCTCGACGACCGCCATCGGGGTGCCGACTTGGCAATGTCGGCAGCTCCTTGGATTCCGGGCGTTGGGGCCGCAATTGGGTGGTAGCTCAATGACCGAATTAGAGCCGAGACCGTGAGCCCGACGTTCAACAGCGGCCGACCGCTCCCGCTGCACTGCCGACTCTTGGTGCCTGAACGACGCGTCCAGACTGCGGGTGGACGATCAGGGTTGGCCGATGACGGCGGTCGCCGATACCTGCGCATGATGCAGACCCAGGCGTACCGCCGGTGTCCCCGAGCTGTGCTGGCAAGGGACTGTCACCTTGGAGCCATTTTTGTGACCAAACAAATGGGGCCGCAAAGTGACGAGTGCGTCGCGCCCAAGACACTCGCTCGTCTCGCCGGGATGTTCGACCTCGGAACCGCCTGAACGCGACCAACGTGCTCCTCCCAATGGGCGAGGAAGTTACCTGCGGGCGGGAGTTCATCGCGTTCAGCGCTACGATATGCTCATCCGTACGTAAGGCTCAACTTCTGTAGGCGCGGGCATAACGTGAGAAATCTCGACGCAAAGTCGAGAAACGGACAGGAGTGAGTACGTAAGGCTCAATTCGTGCAGCGAATTGGCCACAGCGGCGCGAGGAGGCGCGACTCATGGACCCAGCGGAGGCCATGCAGTCCCACGTGCAGGACTGCGTCGGAAAACTGCCGGTCATCGTGCTGGGCAGCGGAGCATCCGCTGGGCACGGCATTCCAGGCATGGGAGCGCTGGGCAGACACCTAGCGAGCTCAATTTTGCCCGCAGGCTGCGAAGCGGCCCCGCACGCCACTGCGTGGAGAGACTTTCTAGGCAAGGTGCAGGTGATGGACCTTGAGTCCGCCCTGACCGGCGTCAATGTCACCCCTGAGGTACTTGGTCATATCGTAAACACCACCTGGAGTTTCCTCAATGAAGCGGACTTCAGGATATTCCAACAGGTACTGACAGACCGGCGCCTGCTGCCGCTTAGCCGACTCTTTCAACACCTCTTGCGCAGCACCGCTATGGAGCTGCAAGTTGTGACTCCGAACTATGACCGCTTGGCAGAGTATGCCGCTGAGGCTGCCGGTTATTGCGCGTACACGGGTTTTACTCTTGGCATGTTCGGGACCCGTGCCGTCGATGTCCCACGGATCTATGCAGCGCGCCGTGCTGCCAGAACGGTCAACGTGTGGAAGGTGCATGGCTCTCTGGGCTGGTTCAGCGGCCCAGACGGGTCCATTGTTTCACTGGGCCCTCTAAAGACGCTTCCAGGGGGCTTTAGCCCAGTCATCGTCACGCCTGGGACGGAGAAATATCGGCGCACGCACGAGGAGCCATTTCGTAGCGCGATGCACAGCGCCGATGATGCCGTGGCTCGGGCGAACGCGTTCCTGTGCATCGGTTACGGTTTCAATGACGACCACCTGCAGCCCCTGATGATGGAGCGCTGCACCCGTCCTGAGGTCCCGCTGGTTCTGATTACCAAGGAGATCACTTCGACGGCCCACCGGTTCCTGAAGAGCGGACGGTGCAGCCGCTACGTTGCTCTGGAGGAGTGGGCGCACGGCACGCGTATGTTCACTCACGAGGTGCCGGATGGTCTTGAGCTGCCAGGTGAGCAGCTCTGGCGCCTCGATCGATTCCTGTCCCTTGTCACTGCATAAGCACCTATGAGCATTCTCGATTACCGAGACAACGAGTCGCTGGGTCGCGTTCGTTCTGTGGATACGGCAACGGTGGTGATCGCCGTCGACGATGTGGACCGGTTGCGCAAGCTGCAGGTCAACCGTCTAGCGGTACTGCAAAGCAGTCGTGCAGGCCAGCATCTGATCGGGATCATTCAGAAGATCACGCGAACGGCGCTGGATGGGAAGGATAGCTTGGCAGAGACAGAGAACGAGGACGTCGACGAGCCGGTTTCAGAGCTCAACGTGGTGCGCATTGCGCTGATTGGCACGCTGATGGACAGGGTCGGAACACGCAACAACGTGTTCCTGCGCACCCTGGAAACAGTCCCGGAGATCGACGCCAACTGCTTCGCGCTCGAGGGAGAGCGGCTGACCGCTTTTATGCGCGTGATCGCCAATATCTCGGGCGACGGGCAGAAGCTCACGTTAGGGCACTACACGCTAGATGAGAGCGCGGATGCATTCCTGAACGGCAACAAGTTCTTCCAGCGTCACGCGGTGATCGTCGGCAGCACGGGCTCCGGCAAGTCTTGGACCACCGCCAGGATCCTCGAGCAGGTAGCGGCCCTGCCCAACGCCAATGCGATCGTGTTCGACATCCACGGCGAATACTCGCCATTGACTTCGAAGGGCTTTCAGCATTTCCGCATCGCAGGTCCGGCCGACTTGGGTGGTGGAGGATCTCTCGATAACGGCGTCATCTTCCTTCCGTATTGGCTTCTTGGCTACGAAGCCATGACGTCGATGTTCGTTGAGCGCACCGACCAGAACGCCCCCAACCAAGCGATGGTGATGTCTCGTGCTATCTTGGGCGCCAAGCGGAAGTACCTGCAGGAGCAGAGCCGCAGCGACGTCCTTGACAACTTCACGATTGACAGCCCAATTCCGTTCGACCTTTCAGTCGTCATCGACGACTTGACCAAGCTGAACGACGAATTGGTGCCCGGCGCTCGCGCAGGATCCGAGAAGGCGGGCGAGTTCAACGGCAAGTTAAGTCGGATGATCCAGCGTCTGGAGAACAAGCGCACGGACCGCCGACTGGGATTCCTGTTCCAAGGCGATCGTGAAACGCAGGCGTTTGACTGGCTTGATCGGCTTGTCACCGCTCTCCTCGCCGGCTCTCTCGACCAGAAGAAGGGCGGAGGTGGCGTGAAGATCATCGACTTTTCTGAGGTCCCCTCGGACGTGCTGCCGCTGATGGTGAGCTTGGTCGCGAAGCTCGCCTTCTCCGTGCAGCAGTGGACGGAAGTTTCCATGCGCCATCCCGTTGCCATCTTCTGCGACGAAGCGCACCTCTACATCCCGGAGCGGCAGCAGGCCGGCGGTGCCGGGGAAATCTCTGTTGAAATTTTCGAGCGGATTGCCAAGGAAGGTCGCAAGTACGGCGTAGGGCTCGTCGTCATTAGTCAGCGCCCCTCGGAGGTCAACCGGACGGTCCTGAGTCAGTGCAACAACTTGGTGGCCATGCGGCTGACGAATGGCGATGACCAATCTGTCGTGCGCAGGCTGCTGCCGGATAGTCTGGGCGGGTTCGGCGATCTCCTGCCGGTGCTTGACACGGGCGAGGCGCTAGTTGTCGGGGATGCGAGCCTGCTGCCGACGCGGATTCGGGTGTCAACGCCTGAGCACCGGCCCAATAGCGGCACGGTTGATTTCTGGGAGCGCTGGGCCTCCGATAAGGAAGTCGGAGGGCTGTCGGTCGCAGTTGACGGCTGGCGAAAGCAAACGATGCAGGCTTCGGCAACTTCGACCCCCTACTGTGATCCCGCCACGACAAGATAGGAGCCTTGATGAGATTCCTGCATTCAGCCGACTGGCAGATCAGCCGCATGTACAGCCGGTTCGACGCCGGGGACGCCCAAGAACTGACCAACGCTCGCGAGGAGGGCGTCCGCCGTATCGCGAAACTAGCCACCGAGCACAAAGTGGATGCAGTGCTTGTCGCAGGCGACGTATTCGACAGCCAGACTCCGCGAGACAAGACGATCGAGCGGCTGTTCGACGCAACGCGTGGCTTCGACGGCCCCTGGCTGATGCTGCCTGGCAATCACGACGCGGCGCTGGCAGAATCGGTTTGGGAGAGGGCGAAGCGACTGAGGCTTGTTCCGCAGAACGTTCACCTCTGTCTCCAACCCGAGCTGGTGGAGGTGACGGGGAAGAGCGGAACCAAGTGCGCCGTCTTGCCGGCGCCGCTGGTGCAGCGCCACACGCACACCGACCTCACGGAATGGTTCGATGCGGCGGAGACGCCAGATGGTGCGATTCGCATCGGCTTGGCGCATGGCAGTGTCGAAGGCCTCCTCGCCGAGGACATCGATTCGCAGAACCCGATCGCCGGGGACCGCGCTGCGCGCGCACGTCTGGACTACCTCGCGCTGGGCGACTGGCACGGCATGAAGCAGATCGACGCGCGCACCTGGTACAGCGGTACGCACGAGCCCGAACGCTTTCGCGGCAATGAGCCCGGCTACGTGCTCCTCGTGGAGATCGATGCCCCTGGCAGCATCCCGCGAGTGACACCGGTCAAGTGCGGCAAGTATGCGTGGAAGAAGCTCGCACTCGAGGTGCAGGGCGAGGCCGATGTCGACAGCGCGCTGCGCGACCTCGCGTCCATCGATGGCAGCGTGGTCGCGGACATCTCGCTCACCGGCGTGTGCGACCTGGCCTCGCAGGAGCGGCTGCAGGCGGCCGTGGAAGCGGCAGAGCGGCGCGCGGCGGCCTCCGCGGTACGTGACAACGACCTGCGGATCCTGCCCAGCGAAGCCGACCTGCAGGCGCTGCGCGGCGACGGCTTCGTGGGCGCCGCGCTGGAGCAGCTGAAGGATCAGTTGCACGGCAGCGAGCCGGAGCTCGCGCGGGACGCGCTGCTGCAGCTCGCACGGATCCAGCGCGAACGCGGGCCGTCCGCGGCCAGCGCTGCGCAAGGAGCCGCCGCATGAAGCTGCAGACGATCCGCGTCGAGGGCTTCAAGCGCTTTCGCGAGGCCTTCACGATCAGCGACCTGCGCTCGGGCATCAACCTCATTGCGGCCGCGAACGGCAAGGGCAAGTCCACCATCGCCGAAGCGATCCGCGTGGCGTTCCTCGAGCGCCACAAGACCGCGAGCCTCGGCGACTCGCTGGCGCCCTGGACGCAGCCCGGCGCCACACCCACCGTGCAGATCCAGTTCGAGCGCCTGGGCAAGGTGCACCGGCTGAACAAGGCGTTCGGAAGCAAGAAGGCCTGCTCGCTGGTGGTCGAGGGTGGCGCGACGCTCACCGGCGACGACGCCGAGCAGCACCTTTGCGAGATGCTTTCCTTCCGGCTGTCCAAGCGGGGCGAGAGCAGTGCGGAGCACCATGGGGTGCCGGGGCTGCTGTGGGTGCAGCAAGGCACGTCGGGCCAGATCGTGGCGCAGGTCGATAACGCGCACGAGTACATCAGCCGCGCGCTGGGCGATGATCTCGGGGAGCTCGCCGCGTCCGAGGGCGACAAGGTGATCCAGCGCGTGGAGCAGGACCTCGCGCTGCTGCAGACGCGGACCGGCAAGCCCACCGGCGAGTTCCTCCGCGCCAAAGAGGAACTCGATCGCAAGACGGCCGCGCTGGAAGAACTGCGCGAGCGCATCCGCACGTATGTGACGAAGGTCGACACCTTCTCGGACCTGCAAGCGCGCCACGCGCAAGGCGAGCGCACGCGCCCATGGGAGGCGCAGCGCTTGCAGGCCGCCCAGGCACGCGAGAAGCTCGAGGCGCTCGATGCGGTGAGCGCGCAGCATCGCGAGCTGCAGCTGCAATTGCGGGTCACGCAGGGAAGCATTGAGCGTCTGCAGGCCGCGCTTTCTGCGCTCAATGCGGAGGATCGGGCCGTTGCCGACCGCGAGGTGGATCTCGATGCTGCGCAGGAGCGCCAGGCCGCTGCCCAAGCCTTGGTCGAGGCCGCCGAGGCGACGCTGAGGACGGCGCGCGAGGAGGACACGGCTACCCGTGCACAGGCAAGCGCTGCGCGGCGCGCGGCAACCATCGCCTCGCACGAGCATGCGCTGGCGACGGCGACGCGGCGCAAGGGCGAGCTTCAGGCGCAACTCAAACTCGTGCAGGAACAGCAGGAAGAGCTCGCGCTGCGCCAGGCTTCGGTGGGACGGCTCGCGGGCTTCGAAGCCGCAGCGAAGCGGCTCGCGCCGAGGGAGAGTGCCCTTGCCGGTGCGCGCGCGAAGCTCGAAGCGGCATCGACACGGCTGGAATACGAGCTGCATGCGCCGGGCATCCGGCTGGCGGGCGAAGCGCTCAGCGGCAGCGGGACGCGTACCCTCGCGCAAGCGGCCGAGATTACCGTAGAAGGCATCGGAACGATCCGCGTTCTCCCTGGCTCGAAGGACCTCGCGCAGCTGCAGTCCGACGTCGATCGCGCGGAGGCGGAGCTCGCGCAGTTGCTGCACAACATGGGTGCCGCCAGCGCGGAGGATGCCCGCGCGCGCGAGCAGGAATGGACCGAAGCGCAAGCCGACGTGCGACGGCTCAAGGCGGTGATTGCGGGGATTGCGCAAGCGGGTGTCGAGGAGCTGCGGGCGCAGATCCACGGTGCCGAAGGCGAAGTGGAGCAACACCGCCAGGCGCTCGAGTCCATGCCGCTGGGCGAAGACCACGGCGAAATCGTACCCGTGCGAGTCGCGGAGGCAAGCGAGGCCGTCGCGCAGGCGGCGCTGCGCAAGGCGCAGGATGCCTTCGATGCCGCGCGGCCCGAGGCGCTCAAGGCGCAGGAGCAGTTGCGTCTCGCCCGGAAGGCGCTCGATACTGCGCGCGCCGTCGTGGAGACGGCCGGGCGCGACGAGCATCGGCGCAAGCTCTCGGCCGATCTCGTCAGCGCGCATGTGATGGAGGAGACGCAGGAGGCGCAGGCGACGGCCTTGTCCGCGCAGATCAACGCTGCGCGCCCCGACCTGCTGCGAAGCGACATTGACCGCTTTACGAAGAGCGCCGACGCGCTCGAGGCAGCGCACGGGCGCGTCAGGACGGAGCTGGACGTGCTCGCCGGCGAGCTGAAGGCACAGGGCGCGCTGGGCCTGCAGGAGGAAGCCGCGGCGCTCGAGGAAGAGGTCGAGCGGCTGAAGCGCCAAGTGGCCGACCGCACGCGGCGCGCTGCAGCGCTCTCTCACCTGCTAAAGGTCCTTACCGATAAACGCGCCGAAGTCGCGCGCAGCATCCGGGCGCCGCTGCAGAAGCACATCAATCACTATCTCGCCATCCAGTTTCCCGGCGCGAGCATCGAGCTCGACGAAGGTCTGCGGCCGCAGCGCTTCACGCGCACGAGCATGCACGGAAGCGAGACGGGCTCGTTCGAGGAGCTGTCCGGCGGCGAACGCGAGCAGATTGGCGTCATAGCCCGTCTGGCATATGCGGACTTGCTGAAGGAGGCCGGCAAGCCCACGCTCGTGATGCTAGACGACTCGCTGGTGAACTGCGACCTCGATCGGCTTGCGCAAATGAAGCGGGTGATCTACGACGCCGCTCAACGCCATCAAATTCTTCTCTTTACTTGTCACCAGGAGCTTTGGCTGGATCTCGGCGTCGAACCACGCACGCTGCAATAGTGACGATGAATTGAGAGGCCTCAGCACCTATGAACACAGGCTCCGGGAACTCCAGACTTCGCGCTATCGTCGCTGTTGACCCGAAGGACAGGGTCCGCTGCCAGCAGCCCGGATGCGGACATTCCGTGTATGCGGCTGTTCATGTGGTCGAGGAAGACGGTCGGCTCCTGGTGCTCGGGTCCACTTGCTTTGCGAAGCGGTACGGTGGCCCTGAGGCACTGGGCGCGGCGCAGTACGGCTCTGGTACCGGCCGCAGACTGACCGATGAGGAGCGGGAAATGCTCCTTCAGAACACACGGGCTCTTCTTGCCAGATTCGAACAAGAGGCGACGGAGGCCGCACATGCGCATGCGGCACGCCTCGAGGAATTGCGGCGCAGGCAGGCTGCGCTTACCAGCCTACGCCCGCCCGCACCTCCAAGCCCCCAGGCGACAGCCCGCCGCGCCGCCAAGCCACCCTCTCCCTGGCAGTGGCAGATGGCGTGGAGTTCAGTTGCGCTATTCAGTGCGCCGGACGGAAAAGATTGGGTGCGAGTGCAGCACGAAGATGGCTCGCAGAAGCTGGTGCCTTGGCCTAAGTTCAAGGACTGGGCAACGGCGCTGCCGCCAGGCGTGGGTGTAGCGGATACAAGTCTCGGCGCGATCGCTGTAGACAACATCGTTGAGGCGATTCGCATTCTTCAGGGTTGCGGGTTCCGAGGTCCTTTTGTGGGAGCGTGGCAAGACGTGCTCGCCGGAAGTACAAGTCGACCAGCATCCGCTGCAGTAGGCGGATTGAAGCCGGCCGTTCCTCAGGCGGAGTACAACCGATACGCGGAGTTAAAAGGGCGCTCCAGGCCGCGCAAGTAGCCGAGCACTCCGTTTGACATAAACGCGCTCGCTTCGATCCCGCTCGGCGCCTCGAACATCCGACGTTGCCATTTTTGACCCTCCGCCGTCGTTCACCCATGTACGGGTCAGGGCGGTGACTCAATGACCGCATTGACGTCGAGACCGTGAACTTGGCGCCCACCAGCGACCGGCCGCTCCCGTTTAGGTTTGTTCGACATCTGCCCGGGGGCGCGCGCCGATGCCGTGACCCCAACGGGTAGAGGGCAGGTGTCGGACAAACCTCGAGGGAGGAAACCGCGGAGAACGGGGCGGTGTCGGCTCGCGCTATGGCGATTGCAGGCGCATGGTGGCGCGGTGAAGGTGCGTTCGATTGGGGCGCAGCCTCTCAGCGGCGAGGCGAGTGCGGGCATTGGTGTGGAACGTCGCCGCTGACAAGCTCGCGCACAGGTCAGGACCTGGTGGAACAGTGCGCCGAACACGAGCTGACCGTGTCGGCGGTTTAAGCGTCGACGAAGTCAGTTTGCGCTGGCGACAGAGAGCAGTCATGACGTGGACCGATGGGGTGGTGCGCGGATCGTCTCGCCGCGCGTGAAGGTCTGCACGATGGTCATTGCGTGGCCGCAGTGCGGGCAGACGAAGGTTGGCCGCGGCGTGTCCGCTGGATCCTCGTCGGGTGGTGGAACTTGCGGCGGCACTTGCAGCAGTTGGCGCACGAGCGCCAGGCTGGCTGTGCGGCTGCAGTTGGCCAGCAGCCCGTAGTGACGGATGCGGTGGAAGCCGCCGGGCAGCACGTGCAGCAGGAAGCGGCGCATGAACTCACCCGCGTCGAGCGTCATGGCCTTGTAGCGGGTCCGACCCTTGGCGCGGTAGTCCTTCCAGCGGAAGGTCACGCCGCGCTCGTCCAGCGCGATGAGGCGGCTGTTGGAGATGGCCACCCGGTGGGTATAACGCGATAGGTACGCCAGCACTGCTTCGGGCCCGGCGAACGGCCGCTTGGCGTAGACCACCCACTCGCATTGGTGCAGCGGTGCCAGCCAGCGCGCGAAGACGTCAGCGTCTGCCAGCGTCGTGTGCTCGCCGAAGAACTGCAACCGGCCGTCGCGGTGCGCCTGCTGCAGCGCTTGGAGGAAACGCCGACGGAACAGCCGCGACAGAACGCGCACCGGCAGGAAGAATCCGCGCCGACACGAGATCCAGTGTTTGCCGTCGCTCGACAAGCCACCCCCCGGCACGATGCCGTGTACATGCGGGTGGTGCATCAGCGCCGAGCCCCAGGTATGCAGGACCAGGGTGACGCCCAGACGCGCGCCAAGATGCTTGGGGTCGCCGCCGATGGTCAGCAGGGTCTCGGCGGCGATGTCGAACAGCAGGCCGTAGGCGACCGCCTTGTTGCAGTACGCGATGTCGGCGATGGGCGCCGGCAGCGTGAAGACCACGTGGAAATACTCCACCGGCAGCAGGTCGGCGGTGCGCGCCTCAAGCCAACGCTGGGCGGCGCTGGCCTGGCACTTCGGGCAGTGCCGGTTGCGGCAGGAGTTGTAGGCAATCTGATCGGCGCCGCAGCCGTCACAGCGCAAGACGTGTCCGCCCAGTGCCGCGGTGCGACACTGTTCGATGGCCGACATGACCTTGAGCTGGCCCAGGCTCAGATGGCTGTGCTGCGCCTGGCGCCAGGCGGGCCCGTGGATTCGGAAGATGTCGGCGACTTCCAGGGCGGCGCGCGCCACGGCGGCCGCATCATGACGACGGCAACGTCTCCAGCGGGCTGATCACCGCGCGCAGTACTTCGGTGGCCACGTGGGTGTACAGCGCGGTGGTCTCCAGCCGCTTGTGGCCTAGTAGCACCTGGATCACCCGGATATCGACCTTCTGCTCCAGCAGATGGGTGGCAAAGCTATGGCGCAGCGTGTGCATCGAAACGCGCTTGTCGATGTGGGCGGCGTCAGCGGCCAGGTGGACAGCGCGATTGAGTTGCCGCGTGGACAGCGAGTCCATGGGGTTGAGCCCTGGGAACAGCCAGCCGCCCGGCAGCATCTTGCCCTGCGCATGCCCCACTCGCCACCACGCACGCAGGCGCTCGAGCAGCACGGGCGAGAGCATGGCATAGCGATCCTTGCGGCCCTTGCCTTGCTCCACGCGCAGCGTCATGCGCTCGCTGTCGATGTCGGTGACCTTCAGTGCACAGACCTCGCTGGCACGCAGTCCGGCTCCATAGGCCACCGACAGCGCCGCCTGGTACTTCGGGTTCGGCGCCGCGGCGATCAAGCGGGCGACCTCGTCGCAGCTCAATACCACTGGCAGCGGGCGCGGCTGGTGCACGGGCTGCACCTTGACCATCAGCTCGGCGTGGCCCAGCGTCACATCGAAGAAGAACTTCAAGCCGCTGAGCGTAGAGTTGATAGTCGGCGGGGATGTACCGGTGTCGACCATGTGGAGTTGGAAGGCCCGAAGATCCTCGGCTGTGGCAGTGTCTGGCGATCGCTTGAGAAACGCGACGAGCCTGCGCACGGCGCGGATGTAGTGGATCTGCGTCTTGCCGTTGAACTTGCGCATGCGCATGTCGTCGATCATGCGTTGGCGCAGTGGAGACACGTCGGGCGTCAATGAGCTCATGGTTCTGCTCCAGTCGAAGGCGAGGCGTATTGCCTCGCCGTCAACGGTGACAGCAACTCAGGAAATGGGGCACCCGGCCTGGCGCGGAGCGCCTACCGCGCGAGCGGTTTAGTCCTCCGCTGCATAGCTGCCGCTCGGTCAGCATCGGCGAGCGACGGTAGCGGATCGAAAGCAGGCATCCAGCCGTTGACTCCGAGTTGGTGGTCGGTTCTCGGCCTCAGCTCACCTCAAGTCATCGGCTCAGGCATCGGCTTTGGCCCCGACGGTGGTTCGGGCTGCGGTCCCAGGGATGGCTTCGGTTCGGGCGGAGGCCGTGTCGCCATATGCGTTCAGTCTTTCGACAACGTCTGAACCAACGCCATGATGTTCCCTTCGCTGTCCCTGAACCAGGCTGCCTTGGCGCCGCCAGCCGTGATGGCCCCCTGCGCGCTGCGCTCGCCGGGCATGTCGTCATACTGCTCGAACTGGACGCCGCGCGCCTTGAGCGTCTGGATTTCCGCGTCGACGTCTTGCACTGACCAGAAGGCCTGACTCGCCCGCGACATGCCGGCGTTCGGCGTGGGGTAGAGGAAGGCAGCCGTGCCGCCGCCGAACTCATACACCACACCGCCGTTCGTCTCCTCTTTCGCGCGCAGCCCCAATTGGCCTTCATAGAACCGGCGCGCGCGGGCGATGTCCTTCACCGGAATGTACGAGTACATCGGGCATGCCTGCAGCATCACTTCTTCTCCAGGATGACCTGGAACCCGCCGAAGATCATGCGCTGGCCATCGAAGGGCATGTCCTTCATCTCCTTCATCCGTGGGTCATCCATGAACTTCTTCATGCCGGCGTCACGCAGCGCCTTCGATGGCCAGGCGATCCACGAGAACACGACGGTCTCGTCTTCCTTGCGCTTCACGGCCAGCGGAAACGAAGTGACCTTCCCTTCGGGCACGTCGTCGCCCCAGCACTCCACAATCTCCAACGCCCCGAGTTCCTTGAAGACCTGTGCGGCAACAGTGGCGTGGTGGAGGTACGTGTCCTTCTTGGCAGTTGGCACTGCGATCACGAATCCGTCGACGTAGTTCATGCGAGTTCTCCTGTTGGCGGCGCGCCGAATTACACGCCATCAAGACTACGACGACCCAGCGGAAGCAGTCTCGACACGTTGGTGTAACCGATGGCAGCTCAACGGTTCGACCCGACGCAGCAGTGAGTCGGAGTTCTGCATCCCGATCTGGCGCCCGCGGAATCGCATCGGCGCCGCGGCGCGACCATGGCCATGGTCCGAATGCTGCAGAACATCGCTGCAACGCGTGGCACTGACGTGTCTTCGTGGCTGTCGACCGCGGTGAGGGTTCACCATCGCTCCTGTCGTCGAAGCTCGCGGTTCGCCGAGCAGCTGCAGAACGCCCACGAGGCGGCTTGCGTTCTCGCACGAGCACCGTACGACGGCGTCGCGCTAAGCCCTCCGATCGAACGCTTGATCCACCCCGGAAACAGCCTGGTCCAAAGCTTCGATGAAAGCCCGCAACTTCAGCGACGCCACGCGCGTTGGCGGGTACACCACATAGACCTTCGGTCCAGGCGCCACGTAGTCGGTGAGGATCGGCTTGAGTTGCCCGCCTGTGATCGCATTCACCGCGATGAAGTTGCTGATCATGACGATGCCCATGCCCGCGATTGCGGCCTCCACCAACGAGTCGGCGTGGTTCACGTTCAGGTTCCCCGACACGCGCTTGGAGAATGACTGTCCGTCCTTGGCGAACTCCCACGGCCGATAGCCACCGGTGATCGGTGACACATATGCCAGGCAGTGATGCTGGTCCAGGTCGTCCGGCGTCTGCGGTTCTCCGTGCTTGGCCAGGTACTCCGGCGAGGCGAGGGCGGTGAAGCGCAAGCGGCACAAGGTGCGTGCAACCAGCCTCTCGTCGCTCACCTGCCCGATCTGGATCGCCGCGTCGAAGCCTTCATAGGCGATGTCGGCGACGCGATCACTGAGCTCCGCGTCCACAACGAGGCCCGGATGCCGTTGCGCCAGTTGCCTGAGTGCGGGAACGGCCACGCGACGCCCGAAGCCCACCGGCATCTGAACCCGCAGCCGTCCGTGCGGCGTTGCCTTGGTCAGGGTCAGCGCCCGCTCGGCCTCCTCGACCGACGCCAGGATCTCGCGGCAGCGGTCATAGAAGCTCGCCCCATCGTTGGTCAGCGTCACCAACCGGGTCGACCGGTTCAGCAGCCGCACCCCGAGCTCCGTTTCCAGGCGCGAGACCGCCTTGCTCACCGCGGACGAGGTCAGGCCCAGGCGCTGGGCGGCCGTCGTGAAGCTGCGGGATTCCGCCACGCGAGCGAAGACGACCAGCGTGTTCAGGTTTTGCATGGTGGCTCAGCCGTGGATTGCTGAATTTGATTCACAACTGATCAGAATTCTATGTGGTTGATCGATGTAATCCGCCTCCCTAGGATCGCGCCATGCTTTTGCAACAACCGGGACTCATTGGCGGGCTGCGGCTGAAGAACCGGGTCGTGATGGCGCCCATGGGCACCAACTACAGCACCACGGACGGCCTGTCCACCGCGCGCGACGTGGCCTACTACGCGGAGCGGGCCCGGGGCGGGGTGGGGGCGATCATGACCGAGGCGATGGTCGTGACGCAGCAGGCCCGGCCCCATCACAACTCGCTGTGCTGCTACCACGACCGCTTCATTCCCGGGCTGGCCAGCATCGTCGAGGCGATCAAGCAGCACGACTGCGCCGCCTTCGCCCAGCTGAACCACCGCGGCGCCCTGCTGCGGCGCTCTGTGCTCAACATGGAACCGGTGGGCCCCTCCGACTGGGTCAATCCGAACACCGGCGATGCGGTGCGGGCGTTGCGCGTGGGCGAAATCCACGAGATCCAGCGACTGTTCGTGGACGCCGCGCGCCGGCTCTGGCGCGCCGGCTACGACGGAGTCGAGCTCCACGCCGCCAACGGCTACCTGTTCCAGCAGTTCTTCACCAGCCGCATCAACAAGCGCACGGACGAATACGGCGGCTCGCTCGACAACCGCATGCGCCTGCTGCTGGAGACCATCGACCGCGTGCGTCAGGCGCTGCCCGACCTGCGCCTGATCGTGCGCCTGAGCGCCAGCGAATACCTGCCGGATGGCTACAGCCAGCAAGAAATCGTCGAACTCGCGAAAGCCGTGGAGCGCGCCGGCGTGGCCGCGATCGACCTGTCCGGCGGCAGCAATGAGAGCCCGCAGCTCTCCAAGTACTGCATCCAGCCGCCGTCCTTCCCTCGCGGCTGCCTGGGCCCGGTCGCCAAGCCGATCAGGGACGCGGTGTCCATCCCCGTGATGGTCGCCGGCCGCGTGGTGGAGCCCCGGGATGCCGAGGCCCTGCTGGAATCGGGCGCCGCCGACTTCGTCTCGCTGGGCCGCGCCCTCTACGCCGACCCGCACTGGTGCCTGAAGGCCTTCGGCAAGCTGGACACGCCGATCCGCAGGTGCATCGCCTGCAACGTGTGCTTCGAGCGCCTGACCACGGAGAAAGACGTCAGCTGCGTGCAGAATCCCATGGTCGGCACGGAGTTCGAGGGGCTCGAACATGTTTCACCCAAGCTGATTGCCAGGACGGCCCATCCCCGCCGCGTGCTGGTGCTGGGTGCTGGCGTCGCCGGCATCGAGGCCGCGCGTGTGCTGGCCAACAAGGGGCACCAGGTCGAAGTCTGGGAGCGCAGCGAACGCGTCGGCGGCCAGATCCACCTGGCGGTGGCCGCACCCGACAAGGAAGAGGTCCGCCCCGTGTGGGAAGACCGCTGGCAGGAGCTGCAGCAACTGCAGGTTCCGGTGCGCACCGGCGTCGACGCCGATGCCGCCCGCATCCGCGCCTTCGCTCCCGACCATGTTCTGCTGGCGACCGGATCGGCGCCGCGCAAGCCGCCGCTGCCGCTGGGGCGGCTGTCCCCCGAGGTCACCGTCTTCCACGCCTGGGAGCTGTTCGAGCAGCCGCAGGAGATTGCGCCCGGCGCGCGCGTCACCATCGTCGGCGCCGGAATGGTCGGCGCCGAGCTGGCCGACCTGCTGCGCCTGCAGGACTGCAGCATCCAGATGCTGGAGATGGCCAGCGGCGCCGCGATCGGCATGGCGCGCAACAACCGCATGGAGCTGCTGGAGCGGCTCGAGGCCGCCGGCGTGCGCACCATCACGCGCTGCAGGATCGAAGCGGCCATCGGTGACGTGCTGCACGTGCAGATTGCCGACCAGGCCCCGTCCGAGCTGCCCGTCGGCGACGTGCTGGTGTTCGCCACCGGCCCGGCCCCGCAGCTCGGTGCCCTGGCCGCGGTGGAAGCCGCCGGCGTGCCCCATACCCGCATCGGCGACAGCCAGGCACCCGGCGACTTCCTCGCCGCTGTGCGCGACGGCTGGATGACCGCCTTGTCGCTCGATGCCGAGCGCGACCTCCGGTCGCGCAGCCAACCCGCACCCCACAACGCCCCCGCCGGGAGCGCCGCATGAGCACGCCCAACACCCCTTCCAGCACGGCCGCCGGCCTGCCGCAGTACGAAGTCTTCGCGATCCGCTACGCCACCCGCGGCGGCAAGCGCGCCAACCACTTCCTGGGCGGCGACCCGCACGATGCGCCGATGCCCATGGACTACTACCTGTGGCTGATTCGCGGCAACGGCCGCACCGTGGTGGTCGACACCGGCTTCGGCCGCGAAGTCGCGCAAAGGCGCGGCCGCACGCTGCTGCGCCTGCCTGCCGAAGGTCTGGCCCTGCTGGACGTGGAAGCGGCGGCGGTGAAGGACGTGGTCATCACCCACCTGCACTACGACCACGTGGGCACCTTCGACGCCTTCGCCGGCGCTCGCTTCCACCTGCAGGACGACGAGATGGCGTACGCCACGGGGCGCTACATGTGCCACCGCCAGTTCAACCACGGCTACGAGGTGGAAGAGGTGATCGGCATGGTGCGCCTGGTCTACAAGGACCGGGTCGACTTTCACCGCGGCGACGCCGAGCTCGCACCCGGCATCACGCTGCACCGCATCGGCGGCCACACGCACGGCCTGCAGTGCGTACGCGTGCACACCGCGCGCGGCTGGGTGGTGCTGGCCTCCGACGCCAGCCATTTCTACGAGCACTTCGAGAAGAAACGCGTGTTCACCACCATGTTCAACGTCGGCGAGGCGGTGGACGGCTACGGCACGCTGCTGCGCCTGGCCGACTCGCCCCAGCACGTCATCCCCGGCCACGATCCGCTGGTGATGCAGCGCTACCCGGCCCCGAATCCCGCCCTCGAAGGCGTTGTGGCCCGCCTCGACGTGCAGCCCCAGAACGCCGCTTGAGCGGCGCATTGTCCAGACACCTCTCCAGGAGACAAGACATGAGATTCCCCCTGTTGTTCACCTTCTCCGCCGCGCTCGCCGCCCTCTGCGCCCCGGCCCTCGCCAACGACTACCCCAGCCGTCCGGTGCAGGTGGTCGTCGCCTTCCCCGCCGGCGGCAGCGCCGACATCGTCGGCCGCACCGTGATGCAGAAGATGAGCGAGCAGGTCGGCCAGCAGTTCGTGGTCGAGAACCGCACCGGCGCCGGCGGCAACATCGCCTTCCAGTTCGTCGCCGGCCAGAAGGCCGACGGCTACACGCTCCTGTTCAGCACGCCGGGCATCGCCATCAACCCGAGCCTGTACAAGAAGGTCAACTACAAGCTGGACGACTTCACGCCGCTCGCGCTGATCGGCGAAGCGCCGCTGGTGCTGTTGGCCGACCCCAAGTCGCCCTACAAGACCGTCCACGACCTGGTGGCCGCCGGCAAGGCCAAGCCGGACACGATCCGCTTCGCCAGCTCCGGCAACGGCAGCTCCTCGCACCTGGCGATGGACGTGCTGCGCGCGCAGAGCGGCATGCAGTACGTGCACATCCCCTACCGCGGCGGCGGCCCGGCCATGATGGACGTGATGGCCGGCCGGGTCGACGTGACCATGCTGCCGATTGCCGAGAGCATGCCTTACGTGCGCGACGGGCGCTTGCGCTCGCTGGGCCAGACCGGCAGCAAGCGTTCTTCGATCGCGCCCGACATGCCCACCATCGAGGAAGCCGGCGTCAAGGGCTACTCCTCCACCACCTGGTACATGGTGCTGGGCCCGGCCGGCATGCCCAAGGACGTGGTCCAGAAGCTCGAGGCGCAGATCGCCCGCGCGGTCAACACGCCCGAAGTGCAGGAAAAGCTCAAGGCCACGGGCATGACCATCATCAACGGCGGCTCCGAGGAGTCCGAAGCCTTCCTGAAGTCCGAATACAAGAAGTGGGCGCTGCGCATCAAGGCCTCGGGAACCATCCTCGAGTGAGTGCCATAGCGACACGACAGGAACGCAAGAAGCGATGAGCAGCACCACCCCCTCCCTGCTGGAAGGCGCCACCCGCACGCTGGCCGAGTTCTCGGCCCAGATCCGCTACCCGGCGATCCCTGCCGAAGTCATCGAACGGATGAAGACCAGCGTCCTGGACAGCATCGGCTGCTGCCTGTATGGCGCGACCCTGCCGTGGACGCAGCATGTGCAATCGATGGTGGAGGAAGAAGGTGCGAAGCCGGTGGCCTCCATCTTCGGGCACGGCAGCAAGACCTCGGTCGCCGGCGCGGTGCTGGTGAACGCCACCGCCGGCCATGCCTTCGAGCTCGACGACATCCACAAGGAGTCGATCGTGCACGCCGGCTCGATCGCGACCCCGGTGGTGCTGGCCCTGGCGCAGCAGCAGGGCGGCGTGTCCGGCAAGACGCTGCTGGCGGCCATGACGGCCGGCTACGAGATCGGCACGCGCGTCGGCAACGCCGCGACGATGGAGCTGTTCTTCCGCGGCTTCCATCCGCAGGGCGCGTCGGGCGTGTTCGTCGCGGCCGCTTCCGCGGCCCACATGCTGGGACTGGACGCCGTGCAGACGCAACACGCCCTGGGCATCGTCGGCTCGCAGGCCGGTGGCCTGATGGCGGCGCAGGAGGGCGCCATGGTCAAGCGCCTGCACTCCGGCCGCGCGGCCCAGAGCGGCGTCTATTCGGCGCAGCTCGCCCGGCGCGGCTTCACCGGCATCAGCGACGTGCTCGAGGCCGGCTACGGCGGCTATCTGAGCTCCTATTCGAACAAGCCCAACGCCCGGCGCCTCACCGAGGGCCTCGGTACGGTGTGGGAAGCCGGCAAGGTGGGCTACAAGCCGCATGCCTGCGTCACCAGCATCCACGCCGCGCTGGACGCCTTCGCCCACCTGATCCGCGAGCACGGCCTGTCGCCCAGCGACATCGCCAGGGTCGAAGTGGGCATGAGCCCGATGACCTACACCCACTGCGCCTGGGAATACAAGGCGCAGGGCGTGACCGCCGCGCAGATGAACCTGTTCTACGGCCTGGCCGTGATCGCCTTCGATGGCATGGCCTTCGTGGCGCAATACACACCGGAGCGCCTGGCCGAACCGCGCCTGCTGGACTTCATCCAGCGCATCGAAGCGCACGTCGATCCGGAGATCGAGGCCATGGGCCCGCCCTTCCGGCACGCCGCCCGCGTGGCCGTCACGCTGCGCAGCGGCCGGCGCTTCACGCACGAGATCCTGCACCGCCGCGGCAGCCCCGAAAACCCGCTGTCGCCCGCCGACGTGGAATACAAGTTCCGCCACGTGGTCGCCTCCTGCCTCACGCCGAAGGACATCGAACGCACCATCCAGCTGGTCGGCCGGCTGGAGCAACTGGACGACCTGTCCGAATTGATCGCACTGCTTGCCGCACCGCGCGCGCAGGCCTGATCCCCCGAATTCCCAAGCAAAGAGAACCATGACGCAAGCCGCCCCCGCCGCCACCGGCAAGACCACGCTCGCCGAGCAACTCGGTGCCCACTTCGCTGCCTTCGATTACGCCCGCGTGACCGACGCCAACCGGCGCTCCGTCAAGCGCCTGCTGCTCGACTACCTGGGCGTCGCCGTCTCCGGCAGCCAGACCGAAAGCGGCGCCGTGGCCCGCAAGTTCGCGGCCATCAGCGGCGGCCATGCGGAAGCGACGCTGATCGGCGGCGACGGCCGCGTGCCCGCGCAGCAGGCGGCGTTCGCCAACGCGATCTCCTCGCACAGCGTGGAGCTGGACGACATCGACGTGCTGGCGCTGTTCCACTTCAGCCCGCCGGTCTATTCCTCCGCGCTGGCGAGCGCCGAACAGGCCGGCGCCAGCGGCAAGGACCTGCTGGTCGCCCTGGCCGCCGGCTGCGAAATGATGGAGCGCCTGAGCAACGCGGCCAACTGGTCGCTGCGCAACCGCGGCTACCACACAACCCCCACCTGCGGGGTGTTCGGCGCCACCGTGGCCGCCGCCAAGATCCAGGGCCTGGATGCCGGGAAGATCGTCTCCGCGCTCGGCCTGGCCGGCGCCTCGGCCTCCGGCCTGATGGAGATGTACGGCCCGTCGATGCAAAAGCGCTTCAACCCGGCCCCGGCGGCACGCAATGGCGTGACCGCCGCCACCATGGCGCAGCTGGGCTTCACGGGCGCCGCCACCATCTTCGAAGGCGAGCGTGGCTTCCTGGCCGCCTTCACCGACAAAAACCAGCCTGAGAGGCTGGTCGAGAAACTGGACCAGCCGTACCAGCTGGACATCGAGTTCAAGCCTTATTCCTGCGCCCGTCCGATCCACAACGCGATCGACTGCGCGCTGGAGATCCGGCGCAAGCACGCGCCCGACCTGGAGCGCATCGTGTCCATGGAAATGGCGCGCCACCCCGACTGGGCCCTGTACCACCAGAATGCGCGGCCGCAGACCTATCACGAGGCGCAGGTGAGCGTGCCCTATTCGGTGGCCGTGGCCCTGACCGATGGCCAGGCCCTGTTCGCCCAATACAACGATCAGCGCCTGGCGGAGCCGCAGTTGCGGCGCCTGTCCGACCTGCTGCGCATCACCACCGACGCTTCCCTGCCGCGCGGCGTCTCCTGCCGCATGACCATGGTGATGGACGACGGCAGCCGCTACGTCTCGCAGGTCGACTACCCCAAGGGTTCGATCCAGAACGCGATGGACGACCAGGAACTGCGCGCCAAGTTCGACGCCCTGGTGCAGCCGGTACTGGGCGCCAGCCGCGCCGCCGAGATCGCGGCCATGGTGAACTCCATCGAGGACTGCAGCAACATCGGCCAGCTGATGCAGCTGACGCAGCAGCGCGCGGGGCGCTGAGGCATGGCCGCCGAGCTGCCGCGCTACGAAGTCATCGCGCTCAAGTACGCGAGCCGCGGCGGCGCGCGGCCTGACCACTTCGTCGGCGGCGATCCGCACGACCGGCCCATGCCCATGGACTACTTCCTCTGGGTGGTCCGCAACGAGGACCGCCTGGTCCTCGTCGACACGGGCTTCAACCAGGACATGGCCGTCAAGCGCCACCGCACGCTGCTGCGGCGCCCGGGCGAGGCGCTGGCGCTGGTCGGCGTGGCAACGCGGGACGTGCGCGACATCGTCGTGACCCACATGCACAACGACCACGTCGGCACCTTCGAGGAATACCCGAACGCGCGCTTCCACCTGCAGGACGACGAGATGGCCTTCGCCACCGGCCGCTTCATGTGCTGCGACCGCTTCGCGCGTCCGTTCGAGGTGGAGCACGTGACCGGCTTCGTGCGCCTGGTCTACCAGGATCGCGTGGCCTTCCACGATGGCGACGCCGAGATCGCACCCGGCATCAGCGTGCACCGCATCGGCGGCCACACGGCCGGCCTGCAGTGCGTGCGGGTGCACACCGGGCGCGGCTGGGTCGTGCTGGCCTCGGACGCCAGCCACTACTACGAGCACTTCGAGCAGCAGCGCTGCTTCCCGCTGGTCTACCACGTGGGCGAGATGGTCGAGGGCTTCGCTCGCCTGCGTGCGCTGGCCGACTCGCCCGAGCACGTGGTGCCAGGCCACGATCCGCTGGTGGTCGAGCGCTATCCGGCGCTGTCCCCACAGCTGGAAGGCATCGCCATGCGGCTGGACCAGGCGCCCCGCAAACCCTGAGCCCCGCGCGCCCTCCGAATCAGAAGACAGGACATGAACATGCAGCAACACCGCACCGCGCCGCGCCGGCGCCTCCTCGCTCTCGCCGCCGCCCTGCTGGGCGCGACGGCCGCCTTCGGCGTCGCCTTGCCGGCGCAGGCGCAGGACCCCTATCCCAGCCGTCCCATCAGCCTGGTGGTCGGCTTCCCGCCCGGCGGCTCCAACGACATCGTGGCGCGCATCCTGGCGCCGCGCCTGGGCGAACTGCTTGGCGCTGCGGTGGTCGTGGTGAACAAGCCGGGCAGCAACGCGCTGATCGGCACCGACTTCGTCGCCCGCGCCGCGCCCGACGGCTACACCCTGACGCTGGCGAGCGCCAGCCCGCTGGTGATCAGCCCCAACACCTACGCCAAGATGCCTTTCGATCCGGTCAAGGACCTGACCGGCATCACCACCGTGGCGGCGACCCCGGAGCTGGTCGCAGTGCATCCCTCGGTACCGGCCAACAACCTGGCCGAGCTGGTGGCCTTGTCGAAGAAAAAGCAGGTGACGCTGTCCTCCTCCGGCAACGGCGGCCTGCCGCACCTGGCGATCGAGCTGCTGCGCACGGCCTCCAGGGGCGACTTCCTGCACGTGCCCTACAAGGGCGCCGGCCCGGCGGTGACCGACACGGTCGGCGGCCACGTCAACGGCGTGATCATGGACCTGCCGGCGCTGCAGGCGCTGGTCAAGGAAGGCAAGCTCAAGCCGCTGGCGATCACCAACACGCAACGCTCGCCGCTGCTGCCGCAGACGCGCACCTCCGGCGAAGAAGGCTTCCCGAGCGTGCTGGCCTTCAACTGGTTCGCGGTGCTCGGCCCGGCGGGCCTGCCGAAGCCCATCGTGGACAAGCTGCACAAGGCCTTGCTCGACACGGTGGCGACGCCGCAAGTGCGCGAAGCCATGCTGAAGGTCGGCGTGGAGCCGATGACACATGCGTCGCCCCAGGCTTATGCGGCCTTCATGCAGGAAGAGCTGCAGCGCTGGGGCAAGGTGGCCCGCGACTCCGGCGCTCGCGCCGATTGAGGGGCGGGGCATGGACGACCTCGACGCCTGGAAGAAGCTGGCGCGCGCCCACCGCGGTGTCACGCTGGAGCTCGCTGGCTTCGTCGCCTCGCTGCCGGCGCGGACCATTCCCGCAGCGACCGAAGCCGTGCTGGCCAAGGCGGTGGTGGACGCGATCGGCTGCGGGCTCTATGGCCTCACCACCGAGTGGGGCGGCATCCTGCATCGCTTCGCCGCGCAGCAAGGCGGTCCGGCGGAGGCCGCACTGTGGGGCGGCGGCGGTGCGCGCGTGAGCGTGGGCCACAGCGTGCTGGCGAGCGCCACGGCCGTCCACAGCTTCGACTTCGACGACCACAGCCGCGCCAAGATCCATCCGGGCGCGGTGGTGATCCCGGTCGCCCTGGCGCTGGGCGAGCGCGTGGGCGCCGACGGCCGGCGCCTGCTGCAGGCGATCGCCGCCGGCTACGAGACCATGAACCGCGTCAGCCAGGCGGCCAATCCGGCTCGCGCCCGCATGCGGGGCTGGCATCTCACCGGCACCTGCGGCACCTTCGCGGCGGCGGCCACTGCCAGCGTGCTGCTGGGGCTGAATGCCGAGACCACCGCCAGCGCGCTCGGCCTGGCCGGCACGCAGTCGGCCGGTCTGTGGGCCTTCACCAGCGATGGCTCCATGAGCAAGCGGATCCATCCCGGAAAGGCCGCGCAGGACGGCGTGACCGCGGCGCTGCTGGCGCAGGCCGGTTTCACCGGGCCGCGCCACATCCTGGAAGCGGAAGATGGCGGTTTCCTGTTCGCGATGTCCGACGCACCGCGGCCGCAGCGCCTCACCGAAGGCCTGGGCACGCTCTGGCACAGCGACGCCACCTGCTTCAAGCCGCACGCCTGCTGCGGCAGCAACCACGCCTGCATCGACGCGGTGCTGGAGCTGTTGCGCGAGCAACGGCTGGCCGTGAGCGACGTGCAGCGGGTGGTGGCCGGCATTGCGCGCGTGGTGCAGACGCAGACCGGCTTCGATTACGAGGCCGATTCGGTGCTGAACGCGCAGATGAGCCTGCGCTACAACATCGCCGTCGCCATGATGGACGGCCAGGCCTACCTGGAACAGTTCACGCCTGAACGCATCGTCGAGGCCAGGGTGGTGCAGCTGGCGCGCCGGGTGGAAATCGAGGTGCACGAGGACGTGGACCGTGCGTACCCGGAGATCTATGGCGGCCGCGTCACCCTGGTGCTCAAGGATGGCAGCACGGTGAGCCGGCTGGTCGAGTACTCGCGCGGGATGCCGGAGAACCCGATGCCGCACCCGGAGGTGGAGCGCAAGTTCCTGTCGCTGGCCGGCGCCGCGGTCGGCCAGGAGCAGGCCGCCGCCATCCTCGCCCAGGCCAATGGCCTGTTCGCCGCCGACTCGGTGGCGCCCCTGAACCAGCTTCTGGCCACGTCCACCGTGGCCGGGCTGCGCCCGCGCAGCCACTGAAAGGAAGTATCCGTGTCCCTGCGTATCCTGCGTGTCGCCCTTGCCCTGGCGCTGTCGCTCGCCGGCACCCTGTCGGCGGCACAAACCTTTCCGAGCCGCCCGGTCAGGCTCATCGTGCCTTTCCCGCCGGGAGGCGGCACGGACATCCTGGCGCGGCCGATCGCGCAGAAGCTGTCCGAACTCTGGGGCCAGCCCGTGGTGGTGGACAACCGTGGCGGCGCCGGCGGCAACATCGGCACCAAGGCGGCTGCCGACGCGCCGGCGGACGGCTACACGCTGATCCTCGGCGTGCAGGGCACCCATGCCGTCAACCAGAGCCTGTATGCCCATCCGGGTTTCGATGCGACGCGCGACTTCGCGGCCATCACGCTGATCGCCAACACGCCGAACATCCTGGTGGTGCATCCTTCGGTGCCGGTGCACTCCATCGCGGAACTCAATGCGCTGGCGCGCAAGGAGCCCGGCGCGCTGAACTACGCCACCCCCGGCAACGGCACGCCCTCGCACCTGGCGACCGAAATCTACAAGAGCATGACGGGCGTGAACCTCACGCACGTGCCGTACAAGGGCAGCGGCCCGGCGCTGTCCGACATGCTGAGCGGCCAGACCCAGCTGTGGATCGCGAATGCGCCGGTGGTGCTGCCGCACATCAAGGCCGGCAGGCTGCGCGCCCTGGCGACGACCAGCGTCACCCGCCCGAGCGTCGCCGCCGACATTCCGACCCTCGATGAAGCGGGCCTCAAGGGCTACGAGGCTGATACCTGGTACGGACTGTTTGCTCCCGCGCACACGCCCGACGCCGTGCTGGACAAGATCCACGACGACATGGTCAAGGTGCTGAACCTGCCGGAGATCCGCAGCACCTTCGCGGCCCAGGGCGCCGAGGTCGTCGGCAGTTCGCGCAAGGACTTCACGTCAAAGGTGAAGCAGGACGTGGCGAAGTGGCAGAAGGTGATCCAGCAGCTGAACCTGCGGATCGACTGACATGCTCGCTGCCCGACTCGGTGCGTTCGCCGCCCAGGTTTCGATGGAGCGCGTGCCCGCAAGCGTGCGCCACGCGGCCAGGCTGCGCGTGCTGGACACCTTGGGTGCCGGCCTGG
Organism: Ramlibacter sp. AN1133; assembly: GCF_037890035.1. Classification (NCBI taxonomy): domain Bacteria; kingdom Pseudomonadati; phylum Pseudomonadota; class Betaproteobacteria; order Burkholderiales; family Comamonadaceae; genus Ramlibacter; species Ramlibacter sp. AN1133. Next base: position 163,936 of record NZ_JBBKTQ010000011.1, on the reverse strand, counting down.
CCGGCGTGCAGTTGGGCAACCACCTCCCGCTGGCGGCGCTGCTCGAGTCCAGCGGCACGATGCAAGTCTGGGGCGAGCGCTGGACGCGCTCGGCGCGCGAGGCGGCACTGGTGAACAGCTTCGCGGTGCACTCCACCTATCTGGAGGATGGCTCGCGCTACACCGGCGGACATCCATCGGCGGTGGTGATCCCCGCCGTGCTGGCGATGGGGCAGGCGCGGCGGGCGAGCGGCAAGGAGATGCTGGCGGCGACGCTGGCGGGCTACGAAGTCTTCCTGCGCCTGGGGCGCGCGGTCTATCCGGCCTGCGTGCGCCTCGGATTCCAGAGCACGGCCATCCTGGGTGCCGTGTCCTCGGCCGCCGCGATCGCACGCCTTCTGGGACTGAACGCCGAAGCGGCCGGGCATGCGATCGCCATCGGCGCCAGCCTGGGCTCGGGCTTCAAGGAATCGCTGAAGACGCCGCAAACGCAGCCGCTGCAGGTGGCGCGCGGCTGCGAGGCCGGCATCCTGGCCGCGCTGCTCGCGCAGCAAGGCCAGCCCGGAGCGCCGGCGGTGATCGAGCGCGGGCTGCTGCCTGGCTTTGGCGGCCGCATCAGCGGCGAGGACGAGGCGAGCGTGCTGGCCGGGCTCGGCGTCGATTACCTGCTGCCGCAAACCTATTTCAAGCGCCACGCCGGCTGCCGCGGCAACCATGCCCCCGTCGACGCCGCGCTGGACCTCGCGTTGGCGGAAAAGCTCACGGCCGGCGACGTTGCCTCGGTGCGCGTCGGCGTCGACAGCGTCACGCGCGCCGCGGCCATCGAGCCGCCGCGCGACGGCAAGCAGGCGCAGATGAGCGTCGGCTTTTCGGTGGCGCTCGCCTTGCTGAAGGGCCACGCCTCCGTCTACGACTACACCGACGCGGTGCTGAACGATCCGGCGCTGCGCGAGCTGATGCAGCGCATCGAGGTGGGGGTGGATCCCAAGCTCGACGCCGGCTACCCGCAGCGGCGCGGCGCGTGGGTGGAGGTCACGCTGCGCAGCGGCAAGGAACTGCGCGGCACGGTGCCCAACGCGCGCGGCGAGCCCGAATGCCCGCTCACCGAGCAGGAAGTCCGGGAGAAGTTCCGCACCCTGGCGGCGCCACGCATCGGGGCGCGCACCAACGCGCTGGAGCAGGCCGTGCTGGCACTGGAAGACACGGACGGCGAGGCGCTGGCGGCCTTGCTCGCGCTGCAAGACAAGTAAACCCGCGCGCCATGGCGCGCGATCGACACGCAGGACACAAGGACAGGGAAATGAAGATGACGCCCGGACACGCATTCCGCCGCGCGGTGCAGGAAGAATTGCCACTGCAAGTGGTGGGCGCGATTAACGCGAATCATGCCTTGCTGGCGCAGCGGGCCGGCTACCGCGCCATCTATCTCTCGGGGGGCGGCGTCGCCGCCGGCTCGCTGGGCCTGCCTGACCTGGGCATCACCAACCTGGAGGACGTGCTGACCGATGTGCGCCGCATCACCGACGTTTGCGATGTTCCCCTGCTGGTGGACGTGGACACCGGCTTTGGTTCCTCCGCGTTCAACGTGGCGCGCACGGTGAAGTCCGTGCAGAAGGCGGGCGCCGCGGCGATCCACATCGAAGACCAGGTGGGCGCCAAGCGCTGCGGCCACCGCCCGAACAAGGAGATCGTCAGCCAGCAGGAGATGGTGGACCGCATCAAGGCGGCGGTGGACGCGCGCACGGATCCTGATTTCGTGATCATGGCCCGCACCGATGCGCTTGCCGTCGAAGGGCTGCAGTCGGCGCTGGAGCGTGCGCAGGCGTGCGTCGAGGCCGGCGCCGACATGGTCTTTCCGGAAGCGGTGACGGAGTTGGGACTCTACAAACAGTTCCGCGCAGCGACCCACGCGCCGGTGCTCGCCAACATCACCGAGTTCGGGCAGACGCCGCTGTTCACCGTGGAACAGCTGCGCGCCGTCGGCGTGCAACTCGTGCTGTATCCGCTCTCCGCGTTTCGCGCCATGAACAAGGCGGCCGAGGCGGTGTACCGGGCGATCCGCCAGGACGGCACCCAGGCGAGCGTGCTGGATCTCATGCAGACGCGCGCGGAGCTGTACGAGCGGATCGACTACGACCGCTACGAACAGAAACTCGACCAGCTGTTCGCTCAGGCCAGGGCGAAACCGTCGAAGTGAGAGCGGGCGACGATGCCGCCCGCCCGCCCGGGCGCATGCTCGTACTGATACGGCACGGCGAATCGACGGCCAACCTGGAGGGCCGCTACGCCGGGTGGTCGGATGTCGCTCTCACGCAAGCGGGGATCGAGCAGGCCCGTGCGGCCGGCCGCAAGCTGCGGCAGGCCGGGCTGGAGTTCGACCTGTGCTACACGAGCGTCCTGAAGCGGGCAACACACAGCCTGTGGCATTGCCTGGATGCGATGGACAGGACCTGGGTTCCGGTGGTGAATTCGTGGCGCCTGAACGAGCGGCACTATGGCGCGCTCCAGGGGCTGAGCAAGGCTGAAACGGAGCTTGCTTTCGGACGCGATCAGGTGCGCCTGTGGCGCAGGGGGTTCGGTACACGCCCCCCCGCGGCAGGTGATGCAGATCGGCTCGGCATCCAGAACGACTGCCGTTACGGCGGGCTGGATCCTGCGGACATCCCTGGCTCGGAATCGATGCAGGACACGGTGGTGCGACTGGAGCTCCTGTGGGATCACGCGATCGCGCCGAGTGTTGCCAGTGGCAGGCGCGTACTGGTCGTGGCGCACGGAACGACCCTGAGGGCGTTCTCGCGGCTGCTGAGCGGGTTGCGGGACGAGGAAGTGGAGCGGATGGAGGTGCCAAACGGTGCCCCGTTCGTCTATGAACTGGACCACGAGTTGAAGACTGAGCGCGTGCGTCGGTTGTGAGCTTCCATGGGCAGGTGGCCCTGCCTGCTTGTGCGGCCTGCGGCGCGGCGAAAGAATCGTCCCGCTTTCCCCTGTGAGGGCTCGTGCCTTTATGCACGACATGAACCACCCTGACGGGATTCCCTGAATCCCGGGGCGGGCCATGGAATCCCCTTTCCTTTCGGAGATTCCATGCAACAGTTCCAGGACGGCCAGGCGGCCGACATCCGCGCCGACCTGATCGACGCGGACTTCAACTACCGGCGTCGCTACCACCCGGACAGGATGGCCAGCCTGCAGGCGGACATCCGCCAGCGCGGGATCATCCAGCGCGTGATCATCCGGCCGCGCGACAACGGCCGTTTCCAGCTGGTCGTGGGCAACCGCCGCTACCGCGCCTTCGTCGCCGAGTTCGGCCGCGAGGCGCCGGTGAAGTCGGAGATCCGCATCCTCAGCGACCTGGAGGCCACCGCGATGATGGCCGCGGAGAACGGCGAACGAGAGGATCCTTCGGTCATCGAGGATGCGGAGCTGGCTTCGCGCATGCTCGGCGTGGTCAAGGGCGACCGCGACGAGGCGGCCCGGCGCCTTGGGTGGGAGCGCAGGAAATTCGACCGCCGCGTCGCGCTCATGAACGCCACCCAGGCGGTGCGTGACGCCTATCTGGAGGACCGCATCGGCGTCGGGCACGTGGAGATCCTGGCGGCCCTTCGCAAGGAGGTGCAGGACCGGGTGATCCAGGTGATCCTGCAGCAGCCGGCAACTCCCAGCGTGGAGCAGCTCAAAGCGATGGCGGAGCAGTCGCTGCAGAACCTCGAGACTGCCATCTTCGACCGCACCGAATGCGCCGGCTGCCAGTTCAACACCGGCAACCAGCGGGCGCTGTTCGACCAGAGCTTCAGCGGCACGCGCTGTACCAACCGGGAGTGCTTTGGCCAGAAGACCGAAGCGCAGCTCGAGGCACGCAGGATCCAGATGCAGGAGACTTACCAGGTGGTGCGCATCGTGCGGCCCGGGGACAACTCCACCGTCATCGCGCTGCGTGCCGATGGCAAGCGTCCGGTGGGCGCAGAACAGGCCGCCGCGTGCCGCACCTGCGCCAGCTTCGGTGCGTGCGTCTCCGGTGTGTCGGACTCGCTGGGCAAGGTCTACGAAGACGTGTGCTTCGACCAGGCCTGCAACGACCGGAAGGTCAACGCCTGGCGACACCACCTGAAGGCAGTGGAGGAGGCGGCCAGTGCCCAGCAGGAGGCCAGCCAGGTGCAGGCCGCCGCGGCGGCCGCCACGCCGGCGAGACCGGGAGCTGCTGGCCAAGGGACGCAAGCGAACGCGCAGCGCCCGGCGTCAAGACCGGCTCCGCCCCCGCCCGACGCCGCGCAGATCCGCAACGCGATCAACGAGTACCGCGAGTCGATCTGGCGCGCGGTATTTCACCGGGCGGCGCTGAAACTGCCGGTCCTTGAGAGCCGGCAACTGCTGCTGGCGCTGCTTGCCCACCGTCCGGGATTCCTGGACCACCACAAGGCGATCGACGCCATCCACAAGGTCCTGGGGGTGGAGATCCCCACGGTGGGTGCCAGGACCAGAAAGCTCATGGAGACCGTGCAGGCGCTCGACCAAGCCCAGGTGGGGGCTGCCTTCCAGCATCTGGCCGCGCACGTCAGCAAGGACATGCCGATCGAGGACGTGGTCGGCCTTCTCCAGGCGCTCGGGGTCAAGCTCGAGGACCACTGGAAGGTCAATGAAACCTTCTTCGAGACGCTCACCAAGACCGAGCTCGATGCGGTGTGCGTGGAAGTGGGACTTGCCGATGCCGCGGGCAAGCACTACGCCCGGCTGCAGAACGGCTCCAAGAAGGACTTCGTGAAAGCCATGCTGAAGGTCGAAGGCTTCAACTACCTGGGGGCCATCCCCCGGATGATGCGCTGGGACTTCGGCGTCTGATGAACCTGGCCCACCCTCGCGGTGGGCGCTTCTTCTTGAGGAAACAACACATGCAACTGATTTCCCCGTTCGCGTCGCTGCTCAAAGGCGGCGTGACCCTGAACCTGAAGATCTCCGCCGGCGGCGGCGACAACATCCAGCTCGACATCCTTCCGCGAGGCAAGGACTCGGCCACCGGCGTGGCGCTGCCGCCGAAGGCACTGGTGGGCACCGCGCAGGAGCTCGACGCCCATCTGGAAGAGTACCTGCGCAAGTACGCTGCGTCGCTGGCGCGGGTGGCGGACGTACTGGCCACCGCGGACGTCGAGCTGCAGCGGCTCGAGGACGCCGCCTCGGCGCAAGCCAGGAAGGCACTGGAGGACAAGAGCAGGTCCAAGGCCTCGGCAGGCAAGCCGCAAGGCAAGCCGGCATCGACGGGCGCCCGCAAGGACCTCTCCGCCGGCCTGGTGGACGAAGGTGACGACGAGCACGACGGCGACGGCGACGGCGAGGGCCACGATGCGTCGACGGCGCTGGTCACCACCGGCAGCGCGGGCGACGCGCTGCCTGCTGCGTCGACGCAGTCAGCGGCGGCCGCTCCGGGCGACGGCATGAGCCAGGCACTGTTCGTCTGAGGAGCGGCGATGCAGGAGATCCAGATCACCCGCAGCTTTCGCTACAACAGCGTGACGCTGCCCGACCCGAACCCGGCGCTGGACCCGGAGCAGATCCGCGAGTTCTATGCCGCGCAGTATCCGGAATTGAACAACGCCGTGGTGGAAGGCCCGGTCACCAGCAACGCCGTGGCCACGTACACGTTCATCCGCGCCGCCGGGGCGAAAGGCGCTAGCCCGAAAGAGCGCACTGCACGTGATGTGATCGAGGCGACGCTGAGCGGCGCGGACGACTGCGATGCGCAGGCACTGCTGCATCAGGCGATGGAGGCTCGCCGCGCTGACGCGTCAGCACGCATCGCGCAGGTGGCCAGCAACACCAGAACGTCGGCTGCTCCGCTGCCGATCCCTTCCGCGGCGTTCGGGCTGTGGGGATAGTCAAGCGTGGGCACGCTCGCAGCCGCCGCCTGGAGGCTGGACCCCTCCGCACGCCGGTCACGAGCCGGTTTGGCGAGAACGCAGGCGCGTTCGCGGCCAGCCCCGTCATGGCGACTGCCCGGGGCTTCTGCCGTCAATCCACAACAACCGGCCTGGGCACGCGGGTCGCGTGCTGCAGCGCCTCTGCCTTCAAGAACATGACCCACCGAAAACCACTCAATTGGTGGAAACCGATCGTTCATACGGCCGTGCACGTATTCGCGGGCACGGTGATCTTCGCGATCGTTGCGCTCGCGGCGGTGCTGCTGGGCCTCATGGTGAAATGGCTCGAGTCCATGGGCGCTTCCGGGTACACGGTGGCGGTCTTCACACTGCTGGAGGACGCGATCGTCACCGTTGACGCTGTCTGGTTCATTGCCTACATTGTCAATTCAGGCAAGAGCGCGCTGAAGGAGCTGTCATGAACCAGGTCTGGGAAGAAGTGGTCTTCGCACTTCGGCAGGTGCCCCAGCTGGCGCTGGCCCCTTTCGTGGGAGCGCTGCGTGAAATGCGCAGGGTGTCCGATGAAGTCGGTCGTGCCAACCGGGCCAGACACGAAAGGCCGGAGCAACCGTCGCAGCCTTCCGAACGGCGTTGATCCCAGCGGCATTCAAGAAAGGTCCGCCTCGGCGGACCTTCTTCTTTTTGCCGGCAATCGGTAGCTGCCCCTGAATTCATCGTGCGCTAAGGCACGGGGCCCTGGCTAGCGCATGAATTGATGCCCGTGCTCTCCGGCTCGCATCATCTGCAGGCCGCAAGCGTGTGCCCAGGCTTGTGGGTCCCAGCGATGCTCTGCACGCTCCGGCCTGTGCCTTCGCCCTGCGAGGAATCTGGCTGGCCCCTTCCAAACGCCGAACCCGTTGGAGGTGCGTGAAGGTCGCTGCTAGCTCAGGGGCGCATGGCCGGTCTCAACCGCATGCAGGTCCTGCCTCGCGGGAACTTCAGCAAGGATGCAGCGCCTGGAAAGGAACTGGCGTGCATGGCATTTGGCGCAGTAGTAATGCCGCCGACCGGGCACCAATCTCATCCAGGGCGTTCGATCGAGTCGGACCAACAGCCGAATGTCACACTCGCACCAGACCCATCTCATCCCCGCCTCCCGCACAGTTTCAATTAGTAACATTCTCTCTCACTCGATGAGCTTGCGCGGCCCTGGTCTCGGAGGCGGCGTGAACTGGTTCACGCGGATTGCCTGCGATGGAAGCCGCGTTGCTGACCGCGCACTACTGTATATTTAGCCAGTCATGAGAGTACGGGTCAGACTGCGGCGCGAGGGAGGGGCACACCGGCCCCCGTACGGCCAAGGCCACACTGCCACCGGCGACCTGCACCTGACGCACCGAACGGCGGACGGCCGGCGCATTCCGCTGCTGCAGCTCCTTGGCGCCGACCGGCGCTGGCCCAGTCTCTACGAACCTCGCCTGGTCGCCTTGTCGGCCAGGCAATTCGGTTTCATCGGCTTCGAACGCGACGGCCAAGCATGGGTGCTGCAGCAATGGGACTGCGAGCTGCTGTAGCGCGAATCGCCAGATGCCCGCATCGCCAAGGGCGGCCTTCCCGTGCTTCCTTGTGGGTGGCGCTTGCCGCGGGGCACGCTGCTCGACGCGCAGAGCCCTTGCCCCGGCAAGCCTTAGGGCAGGGCCCTAAGATTGCAGCATGTGCAACCGCTACCGCGCCTCCAGCGTTATCCGGATCCGCGACGCCTTCGGCTTCACCTACATCGAGTCCGGCCCACCCCTTCAGGAGCGCTACAGGACCAGCGGCATCGGCCCATTGCAGGCCGGCCCCTTCATTCGCCGTCGTGAGCTGGTCGTGGGCCAGTGGGGCCTGACGCCCGACGGCAGCGAGACCCTGCGCCCGATCAACAAGCGCACCGGACGCCCGATGAGCACCAACAACGCGCGCTGGGGCAAGGGCGAGCCGGAGGCCTGGACCTTCAAGGGCGCCTGGCGGCGCGGCCAGCGCTGCATCATCCCGGTCGAGGACTTCGACGAACCCTACTGGGGCACGGGCAGGAACATCTGGTGGCGATTCCGGCGCTCCGACGGCCAGCCGCTCGCCGTGGGCGGCCTGTGGAACGAGTGGACGGACCCGGCCACCGGCGAGGTGATCCCGAGCTACACCATGCTCACGATCAACTGCAACGCCCACCCGCTGCTCTCGCTGATGCACCGGCCGGATCTCGGTCCGGACACGAACCCGCTGCCGGCCGAACAGCAGGACAAGCGCACGATCGTGGCGCTGGAAGCCCGAGACTGGGAGCAATGGCTGCACGGCACGCGCGCCGACGCGGCGGCGCTGGTCCGGTTGCCGGCGGACGATCTCTATGTCCACGGCGCAGCCGACCCGGCACAGCAGGTCGAACTTCCGGTTCTCGCCGCATGACGCCGACCATCCCGGCGCCGATGCGCGCGACGGAGGGCGGCCGTCCCTTCACCAGTGCCGACTGGATCTACGAGATCAAGTACGACGGCTACCGGTGCCTGGCCCGCGCCGGCGCCGGCCAGCCGGTGGAGCTGCGCACCAAGAACGGCGTCGAGTGCACGAAGTGGTTCCCGGAGGTGGCCGACCTGCTGTCCACCCTGCCGGGTGGGCCGCACGTGATCGACGGCGAAGTGTGCGTGCTGGACGACATCGGCCGCTCGGATTTCGAGCGCCTGCAGGCCCGCGCCCGCCGGCGCCGCTGGGCCCCAGGGGCTGACCCCGTGACCTTCTGCGCCTTCGACCTGCTGTTCTCGAACGGCAGGAGCCTGATGAGCCTGCGCCTCATCGAGCGCAAGGAGATGCTGCAACAGCTGCTGGCGCCCTTGAGGGCGAAGCTGGTGGTCGTGGGCGACCTGCCCGCGCAGGCGGAGTTGTTCCAGCAGGCGGTGTTGGGCGCGAAGCTGGAAGGCTTCGTGGCCAAGCGGCGCGACAGCGTCTACACGCCGGGCGTGCGCTCGCCCCACTGGCTCAAGATCAAGCGCCCTGGCTGGCAGGACGGACGGACCTGGCGCTCGTGAACCTCGTCACCGGGATCCAGCGACGCGAGTCTTTCGCGATACGGTGGCCGCAGCGGACCAGTACAGCGGGACTGCTTTGTCTCCTCGGGAGAGGAGAAGCCTCCGCCCGATCAGAAAGGTGCGGGCAGGTGCCGTGAGCGCGCGGGCCTGACCCTGACTCTTTGATCCGGCCACGGCCCGCGCGGACAATGCGGCGGTTTTCGCCTTCGGCGAATCCGCGCTGGCCACGCCCGCGCATTCCTCAGCCCCTCGGGAGCCCGCCTCCCGTTGGGGAACGGGTTCCCCCTTCAGGAGAACCCAATGTCCAACAATGTGGCGGCTGCAGCTCCGGCTGCGCCGCTCGGCTGCTTCAGCATCCCAGCGCTGCACGAGGACGTTCCGGCCCGGTTTACCCAGGACCTGCAGCGCGCCCGGGCGCTGGCGCGGTTCGCGAACGCCGCCGAACGCGCGGGAGTCGCGCTTCCCGCCGGTGACTTCCCGGACATCGAACAGGTTCTCGCAGCCCAGTGGAACCAGTTCCTCGCCGGCAGATACCCCGAAGGCGTCTTCGACGGCCTGGCCGGCGAGCCGGTGATCGGCGTCGACGACGACTCGCTGCAGGTGGTGATCCATGCGCAGAGCCGGCTCAACGCCTACCAGCTCAAGCCGGTGGTCGAGGCGCTGGAGGCCGAGGCGACCGGCCTCGGCTGGTTCGTCGAGGCGGTGCTGACGCGGGCCAGCTGCCACGGGCACCAGATCTACGACATGGGCATGGCGACCTACATGCTCGATGTCTTCCACTCCAGCCTGGAGGAGTTCACCGACGAGGGCTACGCGCGCGCGCTGCTGCTGGAAAACGGCGACGCGTTGGGAAGGACGGAGCACCCGCTTCCCGCGCAGACCATTGACAGCCTGAGGCAGCAATACAGCTTCTGGCCGTCGGACCTGCTGGCCGAAGTCGGCGGCCATGCCCACCTGCTGCGCAACGGGCAGTTCACCACGCCCGCCCCGAAAGCCATGACCTGGCGGCAGGCCAGGCGCTGGCTCAGGGTCCACCCGCAGCACGCTCTGGCCGGCGCGGTCGACGCGGCGATCCGGCTGCAGCGCGCGCTCCGCGACCGCGGTCGCGAGTTCGTCTGGAACGGCCAGGACGACGAGACCGAAACGATGGGAGCCCTGTGCTTCCTGGTGTGGGATGCGCCAGAGCTTGTCTTCGAAGCCGTGCAGCACTTCGAGCAGAACCAGTACAGCGCAGGAGCGGTGGTGGAGGCGTTCGCGCGCAAGACCGTGGACCTGGCAGAAATCACCGATGACGCCCTCGAGGCGCTCGCGGCTTCCACCATGGACTACTTCGAGCGCTGGGCGCTGCTCGGGCGCCTGCTGTCCCACTTTCCGGTCTGGGAGCAGGGCGATGAAAGTTGACGTGAAAAGCTTCGGCGACAGCTACGAGCTGAGCGCCGCGGTCCTGATCTACACCAACGTGGCCACGCGACACGCGCTGGCGACCAAGCACGATGTGCAGGAGCACGCCGGCCGGCCGACCATCCGGCCCGGCGCACCCTTGAACGAGCAGGACTACAGGGTCCTGGTGGAGGCGCTCGCGCCGGCGCAGCAGCCGCGCATGCAGTGGCACGACCCGCGCGTGCTCGCGCGCGGTCTGGGACGCATGCTGTGGTGGAGCCCGCCGATGAAGCGGAGCTTCTTCTTCCGCAAAAGCCAGCACAACCCACGAACCTTCGATGGCCGGGCGCTGTGCCCATGCCCCGGGCTGGTGTTCCTGGCCGCGGCGGGCGAGCTGTACGTCTACGCCTTCAAGGGCAGCGCGGCGCCCACGCGAGCGACGAGGCTTTACCAGGCGCCGTTCTTCAACGTGTGGTCGCGCGGCAAGGTGTGCGTCGGCAATGCTGGCGTTCCTCCCCAGGATCGCAGCGAGGATCCGCAGGCCTGGGAGCAGATGTTCTTCGGCTCGCACTTCACGCATCCGAACTTCACCGAGCCAGACCGGCTCACGGTGGGCGTCGATCCCGCGCGGTTCTGGCGGGCCCAGGTGGAGAAGCCGGACGCGCAGTTCCCGGAGCAGGTCCTGTTCGATCTCGGCCTCACGGTCGAAGGCCTGATCCACGTGGATCTCGCGGCACGCCTCGAGGCGATTCCCCGCGCAACAGGAGAATTCTGATGAACAGCATGGACGAGGCCCTGCTGAGGGCGTTTCCGCTGCTGGCCGTTCCGGCCAGTGGGGCGCAAGCACCGGCCGCCGAATACGGCACGCGCTATCTGGCGGGGCGTCACGGCGTCTCGCGCGAAATCACCTTGCCGTGGGTGCGCATCTGCCGGCTGATTGCGCCCTCGGCGCTGCCGCTGCCCTACGGCGTGGTGGCGGACGCGGTGGAGTTCCGCTGCGGACCGATCCCGCTGGACGTGATCCAGCAGTTCGTGGCGCACGCGAAAGAGGAGCAGCCGCTCGAAGTCGCCGGCGCATTCCTCTGGAACGAGCGCCACGACAGCTGGCGCTACGCGCGCCGCACCTTGCGCTCCGTGAGCGCAGCCCACCTGCAGTACCAGGAGCTGCGCCCGGCTGACGGCGAGCATCTGGTGGTCGACGCGCACAGCCACGGTCGCCACGCCGCGTTCTTTTCGGCGCAGGACGACGCAGACGATGCCGGCGCGATGAAGATCAGTCTGGTGCTGGGAAACCTGGACCAGCAGCGTCCGACCTCCAAGATGCGCCTGTGCATGGCGGGGCTGGTGCAGCCGGCCTTCCTGGACCGCGACGGAAAGCTGCGGGTGCCGGCATGAACGCACGGCTGCAACATCGCCTGCCGGCCAGGCTGCTGGCCAAACGGGTGGAGATCCTGCTGGTGGGAGCCGGCGGGACCGGCAGCCGGATCCTGGAGAAGCTGGTGTGCCTGCACCGCGCGCTGATCGCCAAGGGCCACCCCGCGGGGCTCATGGTGACGGTGGTCGATCCCGACACCGTCTCGCCAGCCAACATCGCACGCCAGGCCTTCTACCCCGGCGACGTCGGCGGCTACAAGGCCGACGTGCTGGTGAACCGGGCCAACATGGCCCTGGGCGACGTGCGCTGGAAAAGCGCGATCGCCAGGCTGGACACCCGCGCCGGTCTGGACGGCTTCGACCTGGTGGTCGGCGCCGTGGACAACCGGGCCGGGCGGCTCGCCATCCTGCGCGGGCTGGAAAACTGCATGAGCGGCAGCCGCTATTGGCTGGACACCGGCAATCGTGCCAGCGACGGGCAGGTGGTGCTGGGGGAGGTGCCTTCGCGCCGGCGCCAGACCGACAGCAAGGAGCGCCTGCCGCACGTGGGCGAGCTGTATCCGCAGCTGATCGACCCGGCCGCCGAAGACCCCGACGACGCGCCCTCGTGCTCGCTGGCGCAGGCGCTGGAGCGGCAGGCGCTGTACATCAACGCCGCGGTGTCCGACTTCGCCATGAACATCCTCTGGACCCTGTTCACCGACGGACAGATCGACATCCACGGTGCGTTCATCAACATGAAGCGCATGACGGTCACCCCGCTACGGGCCGATCCCACCGTGTGGGAGCGCTTCGGCGTGACCAGGGACGGCCGCCGCCACAAGGTGGTGCGGCCTTCGGTGGCGGCCAGAACCTCGGCGAAGGTCGACCAGACGTGCAGCGTCTGATCCATCGTGAACCGGGCCCCCGCGCGACCGCGTGGGGGCCCCGTTCTGCTTCTGGCGGGCTTCACGAGGTGTTCGCGCGAAAGACCTTCGCCGAATGCGCCGGCGATTCGCCAGCGCTCCGCCATCCAGATCGCCACTGCCGCCGGCATCTGCGCGGCGGTCGGCCTGTTCAATGCAGGGAGATTGCCGCAGTCCGGCTTCATCCCGCAGGAGCGCGTGTGGCTGCCGGACTTTCTGTGGCGAACCGCCTTGGCAAGGCCCATGAGAAGGCGCGGCCGGTGCAAACGGTCTGGTGACTGACGCCGTTGGAGCGACGAGCTCTGGTGCCGCCCCGGGTAGACCTCACTTCGTCGCTTCTTCCTTTGGGGCCAGCACGGTTGGAACGATCGCCAGGAAGGCGGCCACATGCAGGGAGATCACGTCACGGATCGCGATGGATGTGCCGTCGCCGTACACGTGGCGGCGGATGGCGAGGTGCGAGATGTTGCCGTGCAGGACCCAGCCGATCTCCTGCGCAAGGGCGGCGTCGGGCGGCGTGTCGAGCCCGCTGTCGAAGGCGGCCTCCTCGACGATTGTCAGCAGCAGCGTGCGGATGATCGCCGCGATGTAGGTGGGCGCGATCTCCACTTCGGCCAGCGAGGCGTACAGGAACAGGCGCAGCCAGCGCCGGGTGAGGATCGTGTCGTAGTACTCGCCATAGAACTTGTTCAGGCGCTCGGCCAGCGGCACCGTGCGGTCACGCAGCTGCACGAACCAGATCGCCTTGAACGGGCCTGCGATCTCGGCTTCGTAGACGGCGTTGATCAAGGCCGCCTTGTTCGGGAACGCGCTGTACAGAAGACGCTGCGACACGCCGCAGGCCTCGGCCAGCGCGCGGGTCTGCGCGGTCAGGCCGTATTCCGAGAAGTACTCGAAGGCCTTGGCCTGGATCTGCGCGCGTCTTTCGTCCGCGGGCAGGCGCGCCGTGGCGCGGCGCTTGCCGTTGGCGGGCTTGTCGGCCGGCGGTGGGCGTTGCGACGACAGGACAGCGGATTTGGCTTTCATCGGTCTGCCCGCGGGGCTGGGCGCGCGAAATCGGTAGACATGGGCTCCACTCTAGCGGCAAAATCATATCGTCAGGTGACGATAAAATTGAGTCATGCCTGACGACATGGACATCTCTCGAACGACCAAGGAGTGGGCGTGATCTACGAAATGCGGACCTACCAGGTCCAGCCCGGCAAGGCTGGCGAATTCCTCAAGATGTACCAGGACCGGGGGCTGCCCCTGATCTCGCGCTACGCGAAGCTGGTCGGTTGCTGGACCAAGGAGAGCGGGGTGCTCAACTCCGTCGTCTTCCTCTGGGCCTACGACGACCTTGGACATCGCGCCGGGCAGCGCGCCAAGATGGCCAAGGACGCCGAATGGGGTGCCTTCGTGCCGTCCATGCTGCCCTACCTGGTCCACCAGGAGAGTGTGTTCCTGGCCCCCGCCGCCTTCTCGCCGCTGGCGTAAGGCGCGGGCCATGCCGGTCAGCGTCTTCGACCTGTTCAAGGTCGGCATCGGCCCGTCCAGCTCGCACACGGTGGGGCCGATGCGCATCGCCCTGCGTTTTGTCCGCGCGCTGGCCGATAACGGCCGTCTGGAATCCGTCGCTCGCATCGAGACTCACCTCTACGGCTCGCTCGCGCTCACCGGGCGCGGCCATGCCACCGATCGCGCAGTGCTGCTCGGCCTGATGGGCCATGACCCGGAGACCGTGGATATCGGGCAGGCGGCGGCCTGGCTGGATGCCGTCGGCCGCTCCGGCGAGATCTGCCTGCTGGGGCGGCACCGGGTGATTTTCCGGCAGCCGGAGGGCCTGTTGTTCCACCCCCGTGAGCGGCTGGAATTGCACCCCAATGGGATGCGCCTGATGGCCACGGACGGTGCCGGGCAGGTGCTGGCCGAGGAGACCAGTTTCTCGGTCGGCGGCGGTTTCATCGCGACGGAAGAGGAACTGCGGCGGCCGGCGGCGGCGGCGCGCATCGAGTGGCCCCACCCGTTCCGATCGGCCGAGGAGCTGCTGCGGATTTGCGCCAGCCAGGGCCTGAGCATCGCGCAGCTGGCGCTGGACAACGAACTCGCGCTGCGACCGCAAGCGGAGATCGGCGCCGGTCTGGATCGCATCCGGCAGGTCATGTTCGACTGCATGGACCGCGGGCTGGCCGGCCACGGCCCGCTGCCGGGGCGCCTGGGCGTGCAGCGGCGCGCGGGAGCCCTGCGCGAAGCGCTGGAGCGCGGCGGCGCCAGGCTGCTGGGCGAACTCGACTGGGTCAACGCATACGCCGTGGCGGTGAACGAGGAGAACGCGGCGGGTGGCCGGGTGGTCACCGCGCCCACCAATGGCGCCGCCGGCGTGCTGCCGGCGGTGCTGCGTTTTCACGAGCGCTTCCACGCGCGGGGCGACCCGGGCCGGACCCACGATTTCCTGCTCACCGCGGCGGCGATCGGCTCGCTCTACAAGGAGAACGCATCGATCTCCGGCGCCGAAGTCGGCTGCCAGGGCGAGGTCGGCGTGGCCGCTTCCATGGCGGCTGCCGGCCTGGCGGCGGCGCTGGGGGGCTCGCCCGGGCAGGTGGAAAACGCGGCGGAGATCGCCATGGAGCACCACCTGGGCATGACCTGCGACCCGGTCGGCGGGCTGGTGCAGGTGCCCTGCATCGAACGCAACGCGATGGGGGCGGTCAAGGCGATCAACGCGGCGCGGCTGGCGCTCGCGGGCGACGGAACGCACCTCGTCACCCTGGACCGGGTGATCGCCACCATGAAGGCCACCGGCGCCGACATGCATCACCACTACAAGGAAACGTCGCTGGGTGGCCTGGCAGTGAACGTTGTGGCCTGCTGATGTCCGGGAATTCCCGCAAAACGCTTGTCGTCACTTGACGATATAGTTAACCGAATCAAGCATGGATCCACAGGTCGGGCGAGCGGCGAAGGGCCGAGCGCCTGCGTACCGGCCGGCTCGGCCCGTCGCCCTTCGCGCGGGCGCCGCAGCCATCCCCTAGGAGCGAGAGGCATGAACAACACCTGGAACGGCGCCCCTTCGCGGCGCGACTTCCTGAAGGCGGCGGGAGCGGCCGGCGCGGCGGCCGGCGGCCTGCTGTCGCTGGATGCGCTGGCGCAGTCCGGCGCGCTGAACATGTACACCTGGTCGGCGGCGGTGGACCTGGTCAAGAGCCACCTGACCGCCTTCGAGGCCAGGACCGGCATCAAGGTCGCCTACAACACCTCGCCCTGGGCCCAGTACCGCGAGACGATGATCACCAAGTTCGTCGCCAAGGCACCGATCGACGTGATGTGGGTCTCCGACAGCTGGCTGCCCGAGTGGGCCGACGCCGGCTGGCTGGCGCCGGTGAACCAGTTCCCCGAGCTGCTGAAGTACAACGCCGACGCCGACCGCTTCTGCACCGAGTCGATGACGTACAAGGGCAAGCAGTACGGCCTGACCTACTACTCGGACTACATGGCCTTCTTCTACAACGAGGAGATGCTCAGGAAGGCCGGCATCAAGGAACCGCCCAGGACCTGGGACGAGGTGCTGCAGCAGTCGCTGAAGATCAAGTCCGCCGGCTTGTCGCAGCACCCGATGATGCTGTCGATGGCCCGCGAGAGCTGGCTGATCGAGTTCCTCTCCGCCATGGTGTTCTCCCACGGCGGCCGCTTCGTCGACGACAAGGGTGTCGCCGCCGTGGCGCAGGCCAACGGCGGTGCGCAGCGCGCGCTGCAGTGGATCGCCGAAGCGGTGCAAAAGCACAAGATCATCTCGCCGGCCTGCGTGGAGACGGGCGAGCTCAATGGCCTGAAGGCCTTCGGCGCCGGCAACCATGCCTTCGCCCTCCTGAGCCGCTACCGCGTGCGCACGCTCAACGACGCCAAGCAGTCGCCCGTCGCCGGCCACGTGCGCCAGGCCCTGATGCCTGCCGGTCCGGGCGGCTCGCCGGCCACCGTGGGCTGGATGCGCTTCCACGGCATGACGCCGCAGGCCGCGGCGGACAAGACCCGCGCCGCCAACGCCGCCAGGCTGATCGAATGGTTCGGCGGCAAGGCCGGCAGCCAGTACCAGTTCCAGAAGATGCTGTTCAACGACCTGGGCTCCGGCTTCGGCATCCCGTCGATGTTCAAGGACCCCGAGGTGCAGGCCAATTACGCCAAGTATGCCGACATCAAGGTATTCGAGGCGCAGCAGAAACTGGCGCGCAAGAAGGACGTGATCGCGCGCTGGTTCGGCGAATGGGACGAGGTGAACGGCACGGCCTGGCAGTCGGCCGTGCTGGGCAAGTCCAGCGTCGCCGACGCGCTCAAGAAGTCCGCCGGCTCCTGGAACGACCTGCGCAAGGACACGTGAAGACGCACGACGGGGCTGCGCTCGCTGCGGACGAGGCCCCTTTCCCGCCTGCCGGAGCCGCACCGGCGAGGCCGCCACGCCGCGGCTGGCTGCGCTATCCCTCCAGCGCCTACGACCAGCGCAGCGCGATGCTGTTCCTGGCGCCGATGATGGCGGTGCTGATGGCCGTGGCGGTGTTCCCGGTGCTGTACTCCTTCTGGATCAGCCTGTTCGACCTGAAGCTCACGCGGCCGCACCGCGTGCCCTTCGTCTGGTTCGACAACTACCTGAAGGTGTTCCAGGACCCGCTGTTCTGGGAATCGGTGCTGCGCACGGTCAACTTCACCGTGATGTCGGTGCTGGCGATCATGGTCATCGCCACCCTCATGGCGCTGCTGCTGAACCAGGAGTTCCGCGGCCGCCGCGTGCTGTCGGCGATCCTGCTGATTCCCTGGGCCATTCCCTACGTGGCCAACGGCCTGATGTGGAAGTGGATCTACGACTCCGGCTACGGCGCGCTCAACGGACTGCTGCTGCAACTGGGTTTCATCGACAAGTACCTGGTGATGCTCGGCGACACCGACAAGACGCTGGGGCTGATCACCAACGCCTTTGTCTGGAAAGAGGTTCCGCTGGCGACCATCCTGCTGCTGGTCACGCTCAAGTCGGTACGGCCGGACCTGTACAGCGCGGCCAAGGTCGACGGCGCCAACGTGTGGCAGCGCTTCCTGCACATCACGCTGCCGTCGCTGGTGCCCGGCTTTGCGCTGGTGGTGATCTACGAGACCATGATGGCGATCCGCCACTTCGACCTGTTCTTCGTGCTCACCGAGGGCGGGCCCGCGGAGGCGTCGCACGTCGTGGCCTGGCAGGTGTACGTGGAGACCTTCCGCAAGCTGGCGTTCGGCACCGGTGCCGCGCTCGCCTACATCATGGCCCTGGCGACCTTCGTCCTGGCCTGGTTCATCATCCGCACCACCAGCCGCAAGCTGTGAGCACGCAGGGCCTTTCCATGAACAAGTTGATTCCCGGCCAGCGCGCGCTGCTGTTCATCGGCTCGCTGCTGTTTTCCCTGTACGTGCTGGCGCCGATCGCCTGGCTGCTGTCGTCCTCGCTGCAGTCGGAGGCGGAGATCACCTCGGTGCCGCCGCACTGGGTGCCCCACGCGCCGACGGCGGCCAACTTCCGCGCGATCTTCAAGGCCCCCGACGAGAAGGTGACCTACGAGACGCGCCGGCAGGGCGACACGGCCAGCGGCGGCTTCATCCCGTCGACGGCGGCCAACCTGCTGCCGGCGATGAAGAACAGCTTCCTCGTCGCCGTCGCGGTGGTGGTGCTGAACCTGCTCGTGAGCGTGCCGGCCGCCTACGCGATGGCCAAGATCCGCTTCGTCGGCCGCACCACGTCGATCTACTTCATGCTGTCGACGCGGGTGATCCCCGACATCGCCCTGGTGGTGCCGTTCTTCCTGTTCGTCCAGAAGCTGGGGCTGATGGACAACCTGCTGTCGCTGGTGATCACCTACCTGGCGATCACGGTGCCCTTCAGCATCTTCATCCTCACCGGCTACTTCGAATCGCTGCCCGACGAGCTGGACAAGGCCGCCCGCGTGGACGGCTGCTCGCGGCTGCAGACGCTGGTGCTGGTGTTCCTGCCGCTGGCGCTGCCCTCGCTGGTGGCGGTGGTGCTGTTCACCTTCCTCACCAGCTGGAACGAGTTCCTGCTGGCGCTGATGTTCACGCAGACCACGGCCTCGCAGACGATGCCGATCGTGGTCGCGTCCTTCACGTCCGACTTCAACATCAGCTTTTCCTTCATCAACGCCGCCGGCGTGCTGGCGATCGTGCCCCCCGTGCTGATCGCCGTCGTGTTCGAGCGCTACATCGTCTCCGGCCTGACCGCCGGCGCCGTCAAGGGTTAAGGGACCACCATGGCACGCATCCAGTTCGAATCCGTCCGCAAGCAGTACCCCAACGGATACACCGCGCTCGAGAACCTCAACCTCGAGATCGCCGACAAGGAGTTCCTGGTCCTGCTGGGGCCCTCCGGCTGCGGCAAGTCCACCACGCTGAACATGATCGCGGGGCTGGAAGACGTCAGCGACGGCAACCTGCGCTTCGACACCGAGGTGATGAACACGGTGCCGCCGCACAAGCGCGACGTGGCCATGGTGTTCCAGAGCTACGCGCTGTATCCGCACAAGACGGTGTACGACAACATCGCCTTCGGCCTGAAGATGCGCAAGTTCGACAAGGCGGAGATCGACCGCCGCGTACGCGATGCCGCCCGCCGGCTGGAGATCGTGCCGCTGCTGGAGCGCCGGCCGGACCAGCTCTCCGGCGGCCAGCGCCAGCGCGTCGCGCTGGGCCGCGCGATGGTGCGCCAGCCGCAGGTGTTCCTGATGGACGAGCCGCTGTCCAACCTGGACGCCGCGCTGCGCATCTCCATGCGCGCGGAGATCAAGCAGCTGCACCAGGCGATGCAGACCACCTTCGTGTACGTCACGCACGACCAGGCGGAGGCCCTGACGCTGGCCGACCGCATCGTCGTCATGCGCGCCGGCGTGGTGCAGCAGATCGGCTCGCCCGACGCGATCTACGAGCGCCCCGCCAACATGTTCGTGGCCTCCTTCCTGGGCAACCCGCCGATCAACTTCCTCCAGGGCCGGCTCGGGCAGACGCCGTCCGGACTGGTGTTCCGCAACGGCGGCACCACGTTCACGCTGCCGGCCGAAGCGGCGAGCAAGCTGTCCGGCTACGACGGGCGTGAAGTGGTGCTGGGTGTCCGCGCCGAGGACGTGGCCGAAGAAGGTGCCGCGACCGAGGGCGCATTCCTGAGCGGCCGCATCCTGTCGGTGCTGCCGGTCGGCTCGGACCAGTTCCTGGAAATCGAGGTGGCCGAGGCCAAGCTGTTCTTCCGGGTCGGCAAGGAGTGCCAGTACCGGGCCGGAGATCAGGCCCGGCTGGCGATCAACCTGAATCGCCTGCACGTGTTCGACCCGGACACCACGGACAACCTGCTGTGGGCCTGAGAAACCGGTGAAACCCGCAGCCTTCAGCTACCACCGGCCCTCCTCGGTCGACGAGGCGCTGGAACTGCTCGCGCGCTTCGGCGCCGAGGCCAAGATCATCGCCGGCGGCCAGAGCCTGGTGCCGATGATGAACATGCGCCTGGCCAGCCCGGCGCATCTGGTGGACCTCAACGACCTGAGCGAGCTCGCGCAGCTGCGCGTGTGCGCTGACCGGCTGGAGGTCGGGGCACTGGCGCGTCACCACACGCTGGCCGAGTCGCCGCTGGCGGCCGAACACTGCCCCCTGCTGGGGCAGGCGGCACGCACCATCGGCCACGGCGCGATCCGCGAGCGCGGAACCGTCGGCGGCAGTCTGGCGCACGCCGATCCCGCCGCGCAGCACGCGCTGGTCGCGATCACTCTGGGTGCGCGGCTGACGCTGGCACGCAAGGGTGCACATCGCGTCGTCGAGGCCGATGCATTCCTGCTGTCGGCGATGACCACGGCGCTGCAGCCGGACGAGATGGTGCTGTCCGTGAGCTATCCCCGCGCGAGCGCCGGAGAAGTCTCGGCCTACCGCATGTTCAACCAGCGCCACGGCGACTACGCGATCGTTGCGGTGGCCGCCACGCTGGCGCTCCAGGACGGACGCGTCGGCACCCTGCGGCTCGGCGTGGGCGGGGTGGGGCCCGTGCCGCAGCGGCTGGACGCGGTGGCGCAGTCTTGCCGCGGCCGCGTGGCCTCGGTGGACTGGGTCGCCGAAGTCGCCCGGGCGGCCCGGGACGCCGTCACGCCCGAGGACCAGCCGCGCGTGCCCGCGCTGTACCGCAAGGAATTGACCGAGACCCTGGTGGCGCGCGCGCTTGCGCGTTGCCTCGAAAGGAGCGGTGTGCCCGCATGAGCAATCAGCGCATCACCCTGACCGTCAACGGCAGGAACGTCGAGTTCGAGGCGCCCGCGCGCAAGCTGCTGTCGGACGCATTGCGCGAGGATTGCGGCCTCACCGGCACCCACGTCGGCTGCGAGCACGGCGTGTGCGGCGCCTGCACCGTGGTGGTCGACGGCCGTCCGCAGCGCTCCTGCCTGTGCTTCGCCGTGCAGATGGAAGGCCACGAGATCGAGACCGTGGAGTCCGTCGGCACGCCGCAGCAGTTGTCGGTGCTGCAGCAGGCCCTGCACGAATGCCACGGCCTGCAGTGCGGCTTCTGCACGCCAGGCATCGTGATGACGTTCGAGCCTTTCCTGAAGGACCATCCCGATCCGAGCGAAGCCCAGGTGCGCGAGGCGCTGTCGGGCAACCTTTGCCGCTGCACCGGCTACCAGAACATCGTCGACGCCATCCTGCTGGCGGCGCGCCGCCTGCGCGAAGGAGCACGCGCGTGACCGACAAGGGCTTCCGCTCCATCGGCCGCCACGAGCCGCGCCGCGAGGATGCGCGGCTGCTCACCGGTCGCGGCCGCTTCATCGACGACATCGCGGTGCCCGCAGCGCTGCACGCCTGCTTCGTGCGCTCGCCGCACGCGCATGCGCGCATCGCCTCGATCGATACGGCCGCCGCGCGCGACATGCCCGGTGTCGTCGCGGTCTACACCGGCCGCGACATCGCGCCGCACACGACCCGCCATCGCATGGCCCCGCCCATCGTCGGACTGCAGCCGATGGAATCGGACACCCTGCCGATCGACAAGGTGCGCTTCCAGGGCGACCCCGTGGCCTGCGTGATCGCCACCGACCGCTATCTCGCCGAAGACGCCGCCGAGCGCGTGGCCGTGGAGTACGAGGTGCTGCCCGCGGTGGCAACCATCGCGCAGGCGCTGGCCCCCGATGCGCCCCGCGTCGACGACGCCGTGCCCGGCAACCTGCTGTCGCACCAGCATGCCGCCTACGGCGACGTTGATGGGGCGATGCGCGGCGCCCGGCGCATCGTCGAGAGCAGCTTCTCCATGCAGCGCCAGACGCACCTGCCGATCGAGACGCGCGGCTGCATCGCCAGCTGGGATGCGGGCCGCCAGCAGCTGTTGTTCCAGGTCGGCACCCAGGTGCCGCATCCGTACCGCACCACGCTGGCCGGGCGACTGCGCCTGTCCGAATCGCAGGTGACCGTCGTTTCTCCCGACGTCGGCGGCGGCTTCGGCCAGAAGATCGCCCTCTATCGCGAGGAGCTCACGGTGGCCGTCGCCGCCATGCAGCTGGAGCGGCCGGTGCGCTGGCGCGAGGACCGCATGGAAAACCTGCTGGCCTCCTCGCAGGCGCGCGAGGACCAGTGCCGCACCCGCGTGGCGGTGGACGCGCAGGGCCGCATCCTGGCGCTGGAGCTGGAGATCCTGGAGGACTTCGGGGCCTACAGCTTCTACCCCGGCAACTACCTGGCGCGGGTGGTGGCGATGATCATCACCGGACCCTACCGGATCGCCAACTACCGCTACGACGTCAAGGTGGTGCTGTCCAACAAGGTGGGCAACGGGCCGATGCGCGCGCCGATGGCGATCACCAGCTGGCTCATGGACGGCACCATCGACAACGTCGCGCGCGAACTGGGGCTCGACCCGGTCGCCGTGCGCCGGCTCAACATGCTGCAGCCGCGCGACTACCCGTACACCATGGCCACCGGCGAAGTGCTGGCCGACATCACGCCGCGCGAAACGCTGGAGGGCGTGCTGGCCGCGATCGGCTACGACGCGTTCCGCCAGCGCCAGGCGCAGGCGCGCCGGCGCGGCGAGGTCCTGGGGCTGGGGATCTGCACGGTGGTCGAATCCACCACCTACGGATCCAAGTTCTACAAGGCGGCCGGCATCGCGGGCTCGGGCCACGAAGCGGCCTGGGTGCGCATCGAACCGTCCGGCGTGGTCAATGCCTCCGTGGGCCTGGGCGCGACCGGGCAGGGTTACGAGACGGCGCTGTCGCAGGCGGTGGCCGAAGGTCTGGGCGTGCCATCGGCGTGCGTGAAGATCCATCTGGGCCACACCGACATCGCGCCTTACGGCATGGGCAGCCGCGGTGCGCGCGGAGGGACGGCGGGTGGCGGGACGCTGTACCTGTGCGCGCAGGACGCACGCCGCACCGTGCTGGCCATCGCCGCCCACCGGCTGCAGGTCCCGCTGGATGCGGTGCGCATGCACGATGGCCGGGTCCAGCAGCATGCGCAAGGCGCGTGGCAGGACGCGGGCCTTGCGCTGGCCGACATCGCGCGGATCGCCTATCTGGACCCGCTGGCGCTGCCAGCAGGCGTGAGTCCCGGCCTGGAGTTCCACAAGACCTACGAGCCGCCGCCCATGACCTATTCCAATTCCAGCCATGCCTGCATCGTGCGGCTGGACGTGGCCACCGGCGCCGTCCAGATCGAGCGCTACGTGGCGGCGGAAGACTGCGGCACGGTGCTGAGTCCGGTGGTGGTCGAGGGGCAGCAGCACGGCGCGATCGCGATGGGCCTGTCCGGATCGCTGATGGAGCACGTGGCCTACGACCCGGACACCGGGCAGAACCTGTCCGGGTCGCTGGCCGACTACCTGGTGGCCACGGCCCATGAGATCCCGCGCATCGAGCTCATCCCCATGCACACGCCAAATCGCGCCACGCCGGCGGGCATCAAGGGCATGGCCGAAGGCGGCGTGATGGGGGCGATCGGCGCGCTCATGAACGCGGTGAACGACGCGCTCGCGCCCTTCGGGGTGCGGGCCGACAGCCAGCCGCTCAGCCCCACCTACCTGCGCAGCCTGCTGCGCGGCAAGCAAGCGACGGAGAGCAAGCAATGAGTGAAGCGACAGGCCAGGCCCGCATCGGTTTCGTCGGGCTCGGCATCATGGGCCAGAGCATGGCCGGCCACCTGTTGGCGGCCGGCCACCCGCTGCGGGTGTACAACCGCTCGGCCGACAAGGCGCGCGCATTGGTCGACAAAGGGGCGGTCTGGTGCGACCGGCCCGGCGACGTGGCGGCCGGGTCCGACGTGGTGATCACCATGGTCGGTTACCCGCGCGACGTGGGAGAGGTCTGGCTGGGCCCTGACGGCGTGCTGCAGCAGGCCCGCGGCGCGCTGCTGATCGACATGACCACGTCCAGCCCCGAGCTGGCGCAGCGGCTGGCGAGCGAAGCCGCCGCCCGCGGCTGCCGCGCGCTGGATGCGCCGGTCTCCGGTGGCGAGCTCGGGGCGCGCGAGGCTCGGCTCTCCATCATGGTGGGAGGCGAGGCCGATGCGTTCGCGCAGGGCCTGCCGATCCTGCAGCGCATGGGCCAGACCATCGTGCACACCGGCGGCCCCGGCACCGGACAGCACACCAAGATGTGCAACCAGCTGGTGATCGCCTCCACCATCATGGGCGTGTGCGAGGGCCTGGCCTACGCCCGCTCGGCCGGCCTGGATCCCCAGCTCGTGTTGCAGTGCATCTCCGGCGGCGCGGCGGGCAGCTTTCAGCTGAGCGTGATGGGGCCCAAGATCGTCAAGGGCGACTTCGCTCCCGGCTTCATGATCGAGCACTTCCTCAAGGACCTGTCCATCGCGCTGGCCGAAGCCGATCGGATGCGGCTGCAGCTGCCCGGCGCCGAGCAGGCGCGCAAGCTGTATGCGCAGCTGGTGCAGCAGGGGCACGCGCGCGAGGGCACGCAGGCGCTGTCGCGGCTGTACGGAGGACGGCCATGAGCATGGAAATGACGGGCGAATACCTCGTCCCGGCGCCGCAGCAGCGCGTCTGGGCAGCGCTCAACGATGCGGCCGTTCTCAAGGCCAGCATCGCTGGCTGCCAGGCGCTGGAGAAAGTCTCGGACACCGAGTTCAACGCCATCGTGACGACGCGCGTCGGCCCGGTGTCGGCCACCTTTCGCGGCAACGTGCAACTGTCGGAGCTGGACGCGCCCAACGGCTACACGCTCACCGGCCGCGGCCAGGGCGGCGCTGCCGGCTTCGCCAAGATGAGTTCCCGGGTCGTGCTGCAGCCGCAGGGCGAGCAGACCCTGCTGCGCTACACGGCGCAGGCCGAGATCGGCGGCAAGCTGGCCAGCGTCGGCAGCCGCCTGGTGCAGGCGGTGGCGAAGAAGAATGCCGACGATTTCTTCGCCGCCTTCACGCGCCAGCTGGGGGGCGGGCCCGCAGCGGCTCCCGAAGCGGTGCTGCAGCCGGCGACCGCGGTGGACCTTGCGCAGCCGCGGCCGGGTGCGGCGCTGCTGCCGGCCGGCGGCGGCCTGGGCGCACCCGTGCCGGCATGGATGGTGGTGTTCGCCAGTGGCCTGGCCCTGGCGCTGGGCTACTGCCTGGCGCTGCTGGCCCGATGAAGATCATCGAGGAGATCGCCACGCAGGCCGGCTGCGCGCAGGCGTGGCGGCGCGACCTCCACGCGCATCCTGAGCTGTGCTTCCAGGAAACGCGCACGGCCGACCTGGTGGTGCGCCTGCTCACCGAGTGGGGCATCCCGGTGGAGCGCGGACTCGCGGGGACTGGAGTCGTGGGCATCCTCCACGGCCGGGACGGCGGCGCCTGCGGCCGCTCCGTGGGCCTGCGCGCCGACATGGACGCGCTGCCGCTGCAGGAGCTCAACACCTTCGTCCACGCCAGCCGGCACGCGGGTCGCATGCATGCGTGCGGCCACGACGGCCACACGGCCATGCTGCTGGCGGCGGCGCGCCACCTCGCCTCGACCCGCCACTTCGACGGCACGGTGGTCCTGATCTTCCAGCCGGCCGAAGAGGATGGCGGCGGGGCCGGCGTGATGGTGCGCGAAGGACTGTTCGACCGCTTCCCCGTGGAAGCGGTGTTCGGCATGCACAACTGGCCGGGCGCTCCGGTGGGTAGCTTCGAGATCAGCAGCGGGCCGGTGATGGCCTCCTCGAACGACTTTCGCATCCGGATCCAGGGCAAAGGCAGCCACGCGGCGCTGCCGCACAGCGGCATCGATCCGGTGCCGATCGCCTGCCAGCTGGTGCTGGCCTTGCAGACCATCGTCTCGCGCAACGTCAAGCCGGTCGATGCCGCCGTCATCTCGGTAACCATGATCCACGCGGGCGAGGCGACCAACGTCGTGCCGGATGCATGCGAACTGCAAGGGACCGTGCGCACCTTCTCGCTGGAGGTTCTGGACCTGGTGGAACGGCGCATGCGGGAGCTGGCCGAGCACACCTGCGCCGCATTCGGCGCGCGCTGCGATTTCAGCTTCCGGCGCAAGTACCCCCCCACCGTGAATTCACCGGCGGAGGCGGCCTTCATGCGCGAGGTGATGGCGTCCATCGTCGGCCCGGAGCGGGTGCGGGACCAGGAGCCGACCATGGGTGCCGAGGACTTTGCGTTCATGTTGCAGGCCAAGCCCGGCGCCTACGCATTCATCTCGAATGGCGACGGGGCTCACCGCGAGCTGGGGCACGGCGGGGGTCCCTGCGTGCTGCACAACCCCAGCTACGACTTCAACGACCAACTGCTGCCCCTGGGCGCGACGTTCTGGGTGAGGCTGGCCGAGCAGTGGCTGGGCTGCGCACGGCCCCGGCCCACCGACAGGCAGTGATTTGCCGCGGGCGTGTCCGCCGCGGGGACGGTGTCGGCGCTCGCGGGGAATGAATCTGCCAGGTCAGAGGGTCCCTGCCGCTCGGAGATGAAGCCTCCTGGAAGGATGTGAGCGGATTGCAGTGTTGCGCGGCGTGCCGGGCGAGACCGCCAACAGGGCAGACGCGGCCGATGACGCCGCTTGGTTATTGCAGCGTCGGCCTCGTCGGCCAGCAGCGAACGCAGGCCAGGGACGGCGGAGGTCCTTGGCCTCGGGCCCGGTCAACAACAATCACCTGACGGGTAGCTCAGCTCGCCGTGCACGATGCGAGCCGGCGACGTATAGGGGTGAACCGTATGTTCGCTTTCCGAGCGGATGTGGATCACGCGGATGCCGAGCCAGCGCAGGACATCCGCAATCAGGGCCCGGTGGCATCGCCACCAAAGCAGTTCCGAGCACATCACGGCCGTGCGCCCGCTGTTGGCGATGTACAGGAGCTCTTGGAGCCCGGCGGCGAACTCTTCCGTCCAGGTATACGCCGCATAGGCTCGAAAGGAGGGATTCCGCCAGCCTGCCTGCTCCGGGCCGACCTCGCCCCTGCGCCTTCCGCCGAGCTTCGACAGCCACGCGTAGTCGATGCCGTCGATTGCCAGGCGCTCTGCCAGCGCAGGACCGCCGAAGTGCGGGTACCGGCGTGAACCCGGAAACCGGCGCACATCCGCGATCACCTCGATACCGTTCGCGTTCAGGATCGCAACGAAGTCATCCGCACTCCGGGTGGAGTGACCGATGGTCCAAATGGTCAGAGCAGGCTTCATGCACAGGCAACTGCCGGGACGATAGCAGTCGGACGGGGTTTCGGTCCGCTTTCCGGGCGCGAAAGCTGCCATTCCGGCTGGCCGTGTCCGCTTCAGTGCACGGGCCATCGCGCAAGGCCTCGCCATGCGTGGACGGCGGCCCCAGGCGAGACCATGAGGACGGCAGTGGCAGCGGGGGCGGCCAGCAGCTGCAGGAGTCGAGGCTGGCCATGTCAAGCGCTCACTGGACGAGCAGTGCCGCAACGTGAGGCTGGAAGCGTTGGTGCAGAATCCGCATGCGCACTGTCGCGCATTTCGAGAGATCGCCCGTGAAGACGCTTACCGCCCTGATCGTGCTCGCATTCGCATCGTCCTTCGCTCATGCGGCGGACTCGGCCTGCATGGCCGCTGCCAAGGAGAAGAAGCTGGCGGGCGCCGCCCAGAAGTCCTTCGTCACCAAGTGCGAGAAGGATGCGAAGGCCAAGTGCGAGCTCGCCGCCACCGACAAGAAGCTGGCTGGCGCGGCCAAGGCGAGCAACGTCAAGAAGTGCGTGCGCGAGACCGGACCGGCCGCCTGAGGCTCCCGGCCACGCCGGTGCGCAGCGGCCGGCAGCTTCTGCATTGTGGGTGGGTCCACCTAGGTGGCGCTGCTCGCGCGGCAAAGCAGCTGGCTGCGGCTCTTGCGGTGGATCACCTGGCCTTCGCCGAGCGCCGGGTGCGGCTCGCCGCCACGCCAAGGTTTCCTCGGCGGCTTCCCTGAGGAAGCGAGTCGCCCGGAGGGCGGATCAGGCCCCAACCCCGGCCTCAGAGGGCCGCAGCGGGGGCGGCGAGGTCGGCCACGCCTGCGCTGGCCACCGCCTCGGCGGCCTCGCCGAGTGCGGCTTGCGCCTTCGTCTTCGTGCTGCGACCGTTCTTCGCGGCCGTCCCACCCGCCGCAGCAGCGGCCACGGAAGCCGCGGCGGCTTCGGCGATGAGCTGTCCGGGCTCGCCTCGCATCAGGTCCAAGGTGAGTTCTTCGCCTTCGTGCTGGGTGCTGGCCGCGAACTCCGCGATGTCCTGCGACTGCTGCTGCAGCACCGAGGCCATCGCGGCATCGACCTTGCCGGTCTTGTGCTGCTCCGCGATGATGCGTTGGGCTTCGCGGTACAGGCGCGTGACTTCGGTCTGCAGGATCGAGCGAAACGCGCGCACGGCCTTCTTGGCCGTGAATTCCACATCGGCGCGCTGCGACGAGTCGATCACGCCCAGCAGGTTGGCCGTGCCGGAAAGGGTATAGAGGCGGTCCATCTTGGACAGCACGCCGATGTAGGCGCGGGCCTGGGCCGCGATGATCGGAACGTCGGTCCTGAGCACCCCCGGCCACAGGGTCAGGCTTCCCAGATGACCGTGCTGCTCCAGCAGTTTGAGCAGCCGGTTGATGTTGTTCTGCATCAGCGTGTCGATCGCCGCCAGCTTGGTCGTGGTGATGGTGGCGTACTTGTCCAGCAGTTCCGGGTTGAAGCCGTTCCAGCTGCGGTACTGGTACTCGAGGTAAAGCTGCTTGGACAGGTAGTTGAAGTCCTTCTTGTAGAACCGGATGGCCACCGGGCACTCGATCACGTGGTCCTCGATCACCATGTACGGACTCAGGAAGCTGTGGCGGAACTTGCCTCCGAAGATGGCTTCCAGCGCCTGCTGGCGCCGCGCCTGCCGGCTGCCGACGTCGTCCGGACTGTGGCCGGCACGGGGGGCCTCGATGTCTGTCATTCAGTGTCTCCGGGTGAGAAGCGTCGCCAGACTTTAGGCAGCAGGCGCGTGGACACCGGTCCGTGCAACGTGCATCGAGCCGGCTGTTATCGCTGCCTGGCAACCGGCCTGAGCGGTCGTATCGCCCGATCCTGAAGCAACTGGCCCCGGACGTTTGACGCTCGGGGAGGGGCCTTCCAAGATGGCGGCGCCATCCGGTTGCCGGGGGCGGTGCAACTGGGACACCTAGAACATTCCGAGTCACAACGGCTTCCCGCGACGGCGGGCAGCAACCCGGAGACGGGGAATCGTGAAAGCGACGGCGGCCGATGTGGCGCCGCCCATGGGGGGGCGCATCCGCGTCCCGCCATGATTGTCTGCGGCGATTCGCGAATGGCACCGTGGGCGCCGCGGCGAGCGGCGGGGGGCCGCCCTCGAATTCCGCTGTATGGCGATCGGCGCGCGCCGGCGGCCCGTGGCCTGCCGGACGGGCACCAGCGCATTGCAGGACGACCGTCCTCATTCGCTTCCAGATGGTCCTGCGCCATTCCCCGCTCATTCTGAAGCGCCCCTGCGGACGCGACGATCGCCAAGTGGCTGGCCTCAGCCCTTTGGCAATCTTCGATGTCCCCATCGAGGCAGCCGCCCCCTGGGTCGGCGTTCAACCCGCGGCTTCGTCCGCGACCATCCACCCGACCGGGGCTTGTCCCCGCAACGGACGCCGCCCAGGTCTCTTCAGAGCTGGAGGCAATGATGCGAGCCATTGAGGCCTGTGGCCGGGAGCGATCCCGTGCGGCCCGCGGCGCCTAGCGACGCGCACCCGCAGCAACTGCACCTGCTGCTGTTTGCCGCGCACGAGATCCGTGCCTGGGAACAGGAGCGAAGCCGCAGCACGCTGCGCCGGCAGCAAGCACGGCACGCGCCGCGGCGCTTGCGGCTCCAGGACGACAGCGCCGTGGGCAGTCTCTTCGACACCCTCGACCTGGCCGTCCTGCAGCCGCCGCTGGCCGCAGCACCCGCCGGCGACGACGGGAACGGCGACGCCGGTTCGTCCGGCGAACCGGCAGCCCAGATCCGCCGGCCAGCACTCACCGCAGGAAGCGGCGACAGCTGGTCGGATCAGGCGGTGGCACAGCTTCACGAAGCGGTGCTTCGCCATTCACTCCAGGCGCTGCAGGCACGCGGCAAGCGCGCAGAAAAACGCGAGATCCTGCGATGGATCTTCGCCCCCCAACCGATGGTGGCCGTGCTGCGAGACGCACGCGGCCAGCCGTTCGAGGCAGTCCTGCCTCAATCCCTCACTCCCTTCTCCTTCGAGCAGTGCTGCCGCATCTGCGGCTTCAGCGCCGAGCGGCTGCGGGACGGCCTCATGCCGCTCCTGCGGGAGAGGGGCCTTGGAAATGTCTTTAACGAGATGGCCAATGGACCCAAGCAACCCGAGCCCGGTGGCGACCCTCAGGCGCTACAGGATTCGCGAGACCTTCAACATGCCGCAGGCCTCTGCCGCGGCTGAAATCCCGGGCCTGGAGCCCGGCCTGGCGGGCGTGCCGCCGCTCGACGAGCACTACGTGTTCGACACCGACCGGCTGCGCCAGTTCACCATGTTCTGGGTGGGGGGCTTTCGGGCGCTGATGATCGAGGGCGACCCGGCGGCCGGAAAGACCTCCTTCGTCGAGCAGATCCACGCCCGACTGAACGTGCCGCTGCACAAGGTGCCCTGCGGGCCCACCACCGACCGCTACGCGCTGCTGGGCCAGCTGCTGCCCGACGAGGACGGCAGGCTGCGCTGGCGCGACGGCCCGGTGGTGAAAGCCTGCCGCGACGGCACCTCCGTGCTGCTGGACGAGTACAACGTGCTCGATCCGGGTGAGGCCACCGGCCTGAACATGCTGCTCGAAGGCTACGCGTGGACCATTCCCGAGACCGGCGAGGTCGTGACGCCGGCACGGACCGCCCGCTTCTTCGCCACCCAGAACGGCGTCGACAGCAAGGCGGCGGTGGCGGGGCGCAATGTCCAGGACGTCGCCAACGACGACCGCTTCTCGTACATGCAGGTGGACTACCTGCCGGCCGACCAGGAGCGGGCGCTGGTCAAGCTGCACCTGGTCGGCGGCGGCATCCCCGAGGCGCTGGCCGACACGGTCGCTGGCCTGTGCGTCGAGGTGGCCCACGACGTGCGCCAGGCCTTCCGGGCCGACGCGCCCGACATCGACAAGCCGCTGTCCACCCGGGCGGTGCTGCGCTGGGCCAAGTACACGGTGATGTACCAGGCGGCACTGCGCCAGCAGCGCAGAAGCGGCCTGCACTACGCGATCGGCCAGGCCGTGCGCATGTCGGCCGCCATGGCCAAGGCGGTCAACGAGATCATTACCCTGAAGGCCGGTTACGACCAGTGCCTGAACACCAGGGCGTAGACGCGCGATGAGCCCTCTCTACACCGTCTACACCCACGCCCTGCTCGGACATTGGGGCTTCGCGGCCCTGGTGCCGGATGGACAGGTCAGGACCGCGGCGATCGACCCGGCGGGCCGGGCGAGCCTCGGCACCATCGAGCCGATGAAGCTGGCGCCGCTGCTGCAAGGGCAACTGCGCGCCGGCTACCGGAAGGGGGCGCCCAGGTACCTGCAGCTGTCAGGCAGCGAGCCCGACCTGAAGGGCGCGTTCGTCTCGCAGCACCCCGAACTGGATGCCGGCGCGCACGGCGAGCTGCTGTTCTTCGTGGCCGTGCCCCAGGGGATGGACATGATCCGGCTCGCCGAAGGCTGGCGCGAGCGGCTGCAGGGCATGCCCGGCGGCGGCCGCGGGCGCGACGAGTGGCTGCGCCACTGCGGCCAGTCGGCCCACTACCTGGCGCTGAAGGGCGGCGACGTTCGGGCGGCGCTGCTCGTGGCCGAGTGGGCCCGCAACAACCAGCTGGTGCTGGTGTCGAGCGCTGGCGAACTGCCGGTGGGACCGCCGGATGCGCAGCGCCACGACTGGCGCAACGCGCTGGCCCAGTGGTTCCAGGGGCGCGAGATCGAGCAGGCGCTGGCCGACTTCGGTTGGTTGCCTGACCCGACGCTCGCTCCCATCGACCCGGCTCCCGCAGCGACGGCGCCATCCGATGCCGGTGAGTGGTTGGCACTCGCCCGGCAGGCATCGTTTTGAAAGGACACAACATCATGAAGACATTGGGTCATGTCGTCGCCGTGCTGTGCGCGGCGGCACTGCATGGGGCCATGCACGCGCTGGTCCTGACCGGCCGGCTGGTGGCGCTGCTCGTGGTTCCGGTGGTGGCGTGGTGGATGCACCGCTTCGCCACCAGACGCCTGCGCCCCGCGCGGGCCCGGCCATGGGCGGTCGCACCGGCATCGATGCAGGTCGAAGCGGCGCCCGCAGATCGGACGGCCGACGCGCAGGCAGCGCAGATCGTTCCCACCCGGGACTTCGAGGTGGCGGACCGGATCGTTTCGATCCGGCTCGACCCGCCGGTGGGCGTGATCAACCTGCGCGTCTACCACGCCCTCGGGCTCGTCAAGCGCGACCTGATCGTCAACGAGCCGTGCCTGCGGGCCCTGATGAAGGGCAGACGCCATACTCTGCCGGACGTGCCCTACCAGCCGGCGGCAGGGCTGGATGCGATCAAGGACGAAACCACCCAAGCCGTGGAGCGGCTGATCAACGAGCTGGGAAGCCGCGCAGCGCGTGCCGCCCGCCCGCGCCAGGGCGATGCGAGACCTCGCCGAGGCGCAGCGCCTGCGGATCTGGCACATGAAGCTGCGTCGGAACGCTCGGACAACGAGCCCTCGCGCGAGGAAGTGGCAGGAACAGGGGAGGGAGCGCAGCCGGCGCTGAAAGCCGCGCAGCCGCTGGCGGGTGCCGCGGCGCCCAGGGCGACGTCGGGATTCACGTATGTGGGCAAGCTGGTGAAGGCCGGCTTCCAGACCCAGAAGCCAGGCGGGCGCTACCCCTACGAGGTGTTCGAGGCCACCTTGCAGCTGGCCAACGGCGCGGAACTCGCATTGCGCGGTGCCGAACTGGAGCGCGAGCTGACGGCTGCCGGTTGCGCCGTCGGCCACCACGTCGCCATCACTCCGATGGGCAAGGTGCCGGTGACGCTGGGCAACGGCAGCGAAGGCCAGAAGAACGTTTACCGGGTCAAGCGGATGGACGCAGCGCTGCGAGGGTAGGGCGGCGTGATCGTCATCACCGCACACGGCAGGCTGGCCCACCAGCCCGAGCTCAAAATGCTGCGGCAGACCAGCGTGTGCGAGTTTCGCCTGCTGGCGAACCGCTTCGCGCGCGGCGAGGAACACGTGGAAGCCGTCACCTTCTTCTGCTACGGCGAGGAGGCGGAGGCCTTCTGCGAACGGGTCGAGAAGGGGCAACTGGTCTCGGCCACCGGCACCCAGGAAACGCAACGCTGGACCGACGGCTCCGGTCAGGATCGCACCTTCGTGAAGTACAAACTGACCTGGTGGGAAGCCGGGCCGAGGCCGAAGCCGCGAGGGCAGGAGCCGGCGTCCACTGGGCGACAGCAAGCCGCGTCCGGGCAACATCGGCGGGAGACATCGCGATCGCGAGTGGCCGCGGCACCGCCGGCCCAAGAGCAGGGTAGGAACCCTCCTGCGCCAGGGCTGATCTAGATGATCCACCGTGCGTCACACGGTGCCATCGGTAAAGAGCACGTCCGCACAGGTGGGAGGGAAGGAGCATCGTGATCAGGGCCAGTCGATCGACTGGCCCTGATCGTTTGCCGGGCGAGACCGCGCACTCAAGAATGCACCTCAGGACACCTCCAGTGCCTAGCAGCAAGCTGGAGCCATGCTTGCTGGCGCCGAATTCGGTCGTCCCCGATGCGACGGGACTTCAACGCTGAAATGCCCCAGGCCCTCCGAGCGGACAGCTCCGGCCGGTAACCATGCTGCGCGCTTCAGAGGCGCCTGCAGCGACAACTCCATGAGACTGGCGGTGGACCTTCGTCCGCGGGACCAGCCAATCCGCAACTGGATTCTGGTGCAGTGCGCATTGGCGGGTTTCGTGACGGGCTTAGCAAGAGATGCTGGCGTGCGAGGAGCCACGGAGCCGTTGCTCCGCGCGGCGCATGCCGTTTACGAGCGGAGCGAAGCTCGAAACCAGCCACCGGCCGCCCTTTGGACATTGCTGGAGGCTGCAATCGGGCCGGATCGCTCCCCCAACGTCAGCTTTATGGCGATGCTGCCGACTCCCGATCCCGGCCAGGAACTGCCGGTCAACACCTCGGAGACTTTGGAGAGTGAGCCGATATAGGGCACCAAGTCTTTTTGGGCAAGGCGCTGCTGGTCCATGCGGAACAGAATGGCTTCGACGGGGTCCGGAGGGACCGGCGGGAACTTGCTGCGCTCGTAAGACTGGATAAGCAGGGCTAGCGCCCCTGCATTTCAAGGTCCAAACCCGCGCGGGGAGCCGGCCCCGTCCCCGCGGTCGCGCTGGGTTCATGTCTGATAGAGAACCGTATGGATCAAAGAGAGGAAGGTGAAGGCCTCGTTTGCGTGGGACAGCTATGCCACCAGTACACGCGGCCCCAGTCGGTTGCGGCCCTGCATCACCCTCCCTAGACTGAGCGAGTTCGGCACATCCGACAGCAGGACCACGTCCTGCATTAATCCTCTCAACCCAGGCGGGAACCAGGTTCCCGCTGGGTCCCGGGTTCCCGCTTCGCACACGGAGAACCCATGGACCAAACCCTCATCAAGCAGAAGGAGGCGACGGGCCTCATCTGCGTGACGCTGGACATTCACCTCTGGTCTGGCCGCAAGCGCTTGCGCAAGGAGGCGCTGCTGGCCAAGAACCCCGAGTTCAAGGACCTTCCCCCGGAATCCCTGGCGACGCTGGGATCCATCAAGATCGCCGACCCCGACGATCTGGCGCCCTTCATGCGCGACAAGCGCGAAGCCGAAAAGGTGCTGCAGATCAACGGGCTGCCCCTGCTGGGGACCATCGGCATCCCCGAGGCGAAGCTGGATCGGGTGTACCAGAAGCTGGTGGACGTGAAAGCGTCGTTCGACGCCAAACGGCTGCAATTGCACCGCGACTTCGAAACGCGCGTGCAGGAGTGGCGCGAGAAGCCCGAGAACGAGGACTGGGCCCACCTGATCAACGACATACCAACCCCGGAATATGTCGCAGGCCGCCTTGCCTTCGGCTTTCACCTGTGCCGTGTCTCGGCACCGAGCCTGGAGGACGCAAGTCCGATCAACGAGCACTTCGGCCGCCAGCTCACGGGCCTCAAGGGCGAGCTGTTCGCGGACGCCGCGCGCGAGGCCCGCGTCCTCATGGACCGCTATCTCGCCGGCGACGACGGCACGGGCGTCGCCCGCACGCGCGACAGGATCACGCAGAAGACCCTGGGGCCCCTGCGCCGGGTGGCGGAGAAGCTGCGCAGCTTCAGCTTCCTCGACCCCACCGTCCTTCCGATGGCGCAGGTGGTGGATCACTGCCTGGCGCTGCTGCCCAGGGACGGCCCCATCGACGGCGTCCACCTGGTGCACATCTGGTCCCTCGCACGCACCCTCGCCAATGAAAAGGCGGCGGAGGAAGCGGCGGCGATCGCGCTGCAGCTGGCGTCGCCCAGCGAAGCCTTCGAGGACCTGCTCTCCAAGGTCGGTGCCACGGTCGGTCCCGCCCCGACAGCGGCCAGCGCTCCGGCGCAGGCCGCCCTGCCGACGGCCGCCCCTCCTGCGGACATCGACCTCGACGCCCTGCTGCCCCAAGGCGGCAGCAGCCAGTTCGTGCCGCAGCTTGCCGGCACGCTGTTTTGACGCAACAAGCCCACGGCCAGCTTCCATGCTGGTCGGGGCCAGGAGCCATCATGATTCACAAACTGATTCAGGCCCGGCGCCTGATCGAGGCCTTCCTCGCCTTGATGCTCGGACAGCGGGTGCCCGTCCACTGGGACCAGCGCGCGAGCATGGACAACCAGGGCGGAGTCCACCTGCCCCTGCCGCAGACGGGTGATGCTGCCGAAATCGCGCTGCTCACCCGCCTCGCAGTGCACGAAGGCGGCCACCTACTGGAAACCCAACCCGGATTCGCCGATCGGCTCACGACCGAGGAGCTGGGAGTCTTCAACGCGCTGGAAGATCCGCGCATGGAGAGCCGGCAGGTCAGGCGCTACCCCGGAGCATCGTTGGTCCTGTCGCGCGGTCTGGACGAGATGCTGCAAGACATCGGCGACCGGCTTGAAGCATTCCTCGCCCAAGCGCCGGAACGCGCGTTGCAGCTGGATCTGTTGCTGCGCGGATTTCTTGCGGTCGCGCCGCACGGGCCGATCGAGCGCCGAGCGCCGGACTTGCTGCAACGGCTTGCGCCCTTTATCAACGAGACGCAGCAAGGGGCCATCGATGAAGCGGTAGGGTGCCTGCCGGATCTGGAAACCAGCCTGGAAACCGAAGAGGCCGCACGAGCCTTGATCGCCCGCCTGCGCCAACTGGAAGTTCCGCTGCAAAGCGAGGCTCCCGGCGACGCGCCTGCGGGACTCGACAACCGTGGCCCGGAGCCAGCCGGCCAGCAACAAGCTCCTGATGCGCTGAAGGACTGCGCCGAACCGGGCCACCAGTCCACCGGAGGCGAAGGTGCTGCCAGTGGCAGTGAGGCCCAGGACGCTGCCGAAGACGCATGGGCCTCTGAATTGACCGGAGATGCCGATGCGACGAGCGCGGACAGCGATCCCGGCGGCGAGTCAGCGTCCGAAGGCTGCGGGGACCCACGCGCCTGCGGAGGAGAGGATCCGGTCGTCGAGGCTGACGGGCAACCGCAAGCATCGGACGGCGCCACGACCGCGGGGCAGGGCGATCAGGCGAGCGCCACCGACTCCAAGCGGGGTGACCGCCGAGGCGCCGATCCGGCGCCGACTGGCGCAAGCTCCGGTCCGCAGGCCGGAACGCAACCGATGCATGCCGCCGCCGCCGCCGCCGACGTTGCTTCGCCACCGCAGGTCGGCACCGAACGGTCCACCGACGCCCGCGGGGCGGTCGGTCCCGTGGGCGACGTGCATTGCGCAAGCGATGCTTCCAACCCGTCCACGAGTGCCATCGGTCTTTCGGAAACGGCTGCGGAGCCGCTGGACCTCGGGACGCTGTTGCGCGAGACGCTGGTCGCGCGCTACGGTGTAGCTCAGGGCTCCGGCCCTGAACCGGACGGAGAGCCTGCCGCGGACCCCCTGTCCGACGAGGAGTTGCAGCAGGTAGCAACCATGCTGGCGCAAGCCCATCCATCGGCTTCGCTGGAGGAGCTTTTCGAGGCGTCCCTCGCTGCGCTGGCAGCAGGGCCGGGCGACCAGTCCGAGGACGGCTCGCCCGTCGACGGTGCCGGCATGTCCCTGGCCAGCATGTCGGATGCGCCGGTGAACGCCATCGAGACGAGGCTCCAAGGTGTGGAGTCGCGCTTGGTCACCGTGCTGCAACGCGAGCTGCAGGAGCGCCGCCGGCGCCCGACGCGGGCGACGTATTCCGGCGGTCGCGTCATGAGCCAGCGCTTCTGGCGCCTCGCCGCGCTCGGCGACACGCGGGTGTTCGTGGCCAAGCGCAACGCCTGCGGCATCGATGCCGCAGCAACCGTGTTGCTGGACTCGTCCTACAGCATGCGCGAGCAGCTGCGCACGGCTGCAGAAGCCGCCATGGCGTTCAGCCTGGCGCTGCAGCGGCTCGGAGTGCGGACCAGGGTGGTGCGCTTTCCCGGCGTGGACACCGTCACCGAGACGCTGCAGCGCTTTGGCGAATCACCGCGCCCTTGCCTGCAGCGCTGCGCAACGCTGGTGGCCAGCGGCGGCACGCCGATCGGCGCGGCCACGGTGGCCGAACTGCCGCTGCTGCTCGCGCAGCGCAGGCTCAAGAACATCCTCGCCATCGTGACCGACGACGACCCTGGCGATGGCGACACCCTCACGCGCGCGCTCGCATGCGCCGAGGAACTCCGGGTCCTGGTGGTCGGCGTCGGCATCGGCTGCGACATCCGAGCCTGGATTCCGAACGCGGTGAATGTTCAGGGCGTGGGCGAATTGCCCGACGCCTTGGCGCGCCTGTTCCGCGAGCGCATCTCCGCGCAGCTGGCGGCTTAATCACCGGCGCCACCTTTCCCTCCCCCTC
The DNA here is from genome assembly GCF_037890035.1 of Ramlibacter sp. AN1133. NCBI lineage: Bacteria > Pseudomonadati > Pseudomonadota > Betaproteobacteria > Burkholderiales > Comamonadaceae > Ramlibacter > Ramlibacter sp. AN1133. The sequence continues at coordinate 125,963 of NZ_JBBKTQ010000011.1, read as the reverse complement.
GGGGGAGGGTTTCTACAGGGGCTTTAGGGCCTCTGCAGAAACCCTCGGCGCCTTCATCATCAGTCGACGAACAGGCCCTGTCCGTTGGACGACCTGACAGCCTGTCCACACAATCCCGGTCGATCTCGCACCCGCGACGTCGCAGCCTCCGCAGCTGCATTCACAACCCCGGTGGCCGGCTGCGCCCGAGGGGTGCCGTTATCGGCCCCACATCCAAGGAGAAGCATGAGCGACAAGGCAGAAGTGCTTGCGTATGGGCGCTGGCCGGAGATCCTGCAGCGTGCCGGCATGGCCGACACGTTCTTCACCGGGCGCCACGGGCCCTGTCCGTTTTGCGGCGGCAGCGACCGCTACCGCTGGAGCAACAAGTACGGCGGCGTGTGGCTCTGCACCATGTGCCCCGAAAGCGCCGGTAGCTGGGCCGACGGCTTCACGATGCTGATGAAGCACATGGGCTACCGAAGCTTCCGCGAGGCGGCCGACCACGTGCGGGCGCATTTCCACGCGTGCGCTTCCAGCGGTCCGACGCGCCTGCCGGCCGCAGCACGCCCGAACATCGATCGGAAAGCCGACATCGCGCGCAATCTGCGCCGCATGCAGGCGATCTGGGACGCCACACAACCCATCGCCGCCGGTGACCCCGTCGACCGCTACCTCAAGCGCCGCGTGCCCGGACTGGACTTCGTGCCCCAGATGCTGCGGTTCCATCCGGCATTGGAGTACTGGGCCGCTCCCGACGATCCGAAGGGCCGGCCCGTGCTGATCGGCCGGTTTCCGGCCATGGTCGCCAAGGCTCTCAGTCCCCGGGGATCGTTCGTGCAGCTGCACAAGACCTACCTCACGCCGGATGGCCACAAGGCGGATGTTCCGGTGGTGAAGAAGACCGAGCGCGGGGTCGGCGTCAACGGCTTCGCCGTGATGCTCATGCCGGTGCACGGCGACACCCTCGGCTTCGCCGAAGGGATCGAGTCGGCGCTGGCGGCGGCGATGGTCCGGCGCATGCCGGTGTGGTCGTGCCTGAACGGCGCCTCCATGGCGGCAATGGACCTGCCGGAGCCGCTGCTCGGGTATGTCAACCGGATTGTGGTCTTCGCGGACCACGACCCGCCCAAGGCCTTGCCTTCAGGACCCGACCAAGCCAAGCGCTTTCGCAGTGCAGGAAGCCACTACGCCGAGCTGCTCGCGCAGCGCATGCGCGAGCGCGGCAAAAGGGTGCTGGTGGTCAAGGCGAGCCGCGTCGGCTTCGACATGGCGGACTACTGGGCGCAGCGCCAGGCAGCCGCGGCGTTTGCATGAAAGGGGCCGGACCTCGGGGAGGCCGGCCCATTCATCTTCTTTTCCAAACTCAGGCTCTCACGTGAAGATTCGAGCCGCATCGGTTTGCGTGCCGCCAGCTTGCGCAGTTCGCTCGCCTAAGTGGCGCGCCGGCCGATCGGCATGATCAAGGGAGGGTCGCTGGCGGCGGCGCTGTGAGGCACTGCGCGATCTCACTGGACGTCCACGCACTGCAGCACGTTCACGGCTTGGTCGCCGTAGTGCAGGTACAGCGTCCACGGCTCGGCTGCGGTTGGCTTGCGGTCGCCCAACGCGATCAGGTACTCGCCGGCGCAGAAGCCGAAACCCATGGGAACGGTCGTTCGCCAGTAGCGCAGGTCCATGCCGGCCTTAGCCGGGCTGCCGTCGAAGAACGACGCACAAGGCCAAAAGCTCGCTGTAGTCCGGCAGGTGCATCGCACCAAGTCCGCGTGGTCTGTGCGGCGAGCGCAGCGCATACCGCCATCCTGCGCACCTGTCTCGATCGCTTCGCTGCGCTTGGCGGTGTGACTTACGGAGATTTATGTAAGGAGGGCAATGCTCTCGCAACAGTCATATGCCCCCGCGTAAAAGAATGGCTCATCGTTTACCAAGGGAAACAATCAGATTGCTGGACACGGCGCGCGCGATGCATTCCACTTCGCCGTCGGAGTGCGGACAGGTGCGCGCATAGCGCGAGTAGTCGCGACGGGCTCTTGCTCAACGTAGCGGGGCCTTCAGGGCTTGCGGAAGATCAGGGGATGCGTCATGGACAGTTCCGGCCTGCTGCTGGATTCCTCGCCTCTGTCGATTCAGTGTCGGTCGTGCGGCCTTGCCGAGTCCGACGATTACGAGAGCGTCGAGGAAAACAGTATCCAATCGATGCGGTGTACAGGTTGCGGCACTGTGACCCACTTTGCGGTCATCGAGTGTCCACGCTGCAGCGCCGAGACGCTCTTCTTGCTGGCCAGTCCTGAAGCTTCGGAAGAACTCCGCAGCTTCGTTTGCGCTGCATGCGAGCGGCACCATGCCGATGAAGCGGCCGGCACCCTCTCCTTCGCATAGCGCGGCGCGCCGGTTCGTCCGCAGCGAGGACGGCGCGGTTGCGTTCACGCTCTCGCGTGCTCCTATGGGCATCTTCGTTGAGCGCGTGCAATTTCGCCAAGGCAGAGGCCGTGTCACGCATGCGGCCATCTTCACGGATGACACCAGCTTCGAGCGCTGGTGCGACGCGGATTCGGTACGGTTCGACTACCCCTTGGTGCACATCAATCTGAAGCGCCATGGCAACAACCTGCTCCGACGCGAGTGAACTCCGTTCGCTCGCGCATCTGACATCTCGTCCTGACTACTTCGGACGGGTCAGCGCGGTCGTGCAGCGCCTGGCGGGCGCCGTAGACGAGGCCGAGGCATTGGCGCTGTTAAAGAACGCTGCTCATTGCATGGGAGCGGATTCCGCCGCCTTCGGGAGCTTCATCCGCGACGATCCCTCGCATGAGTCCTACCGGTTCCTGCTCGCCTGCGATCCGGTGTGGTGCCTGGAGTACGGGCGTCGAGCCTGGTATGCGCACGATCCCTGGCTCAATTACGCCTTGCTGCACTCGCAGCCCGTGCGGGCCAGTGAGATCCCGGTGACGACGCTCGAGGAGAAGGAGATCGTCGAGCTGGCGGAAGAATTCGGCGTGAAGTCGGCTGTCATTGTCCCGGCGCCGGCCAGCGGCAGCGTCACGCGGATTGGCGTGTTGTGCTTGGGCTCGGCGCAGGACGGCTTCTTCGAAGGCGACGGGTTTGTCGCGCTGAAGATTGCCGCGCGCAGCCTGGCCATGGAGCTGAACGAGTGGTGGATAGATCGAATCAAGCGAGAGCTTCGCGAGTCGGCCCGCATCACCTCAGAGGACCTCGCTTTGCTGCGCCACGAACGTCTGGGACACGGGACCAAGCGAATTGCCGCTGAACTGGGTACGTCGCCTGGCTCTGTCGATTCGCGGTTTCAGCGCATCAACGCGAAGCTCGGTGTCGCGAACCGGAAGGCGGCCGCAAGCCTGGCGGCGGAATATGGGTTGATCTGATCGACTGCAAGGAGGGTGAGATGCTGAACCAACTGTCATTCGCATCGGGGTTTGCGACGATGTTCCTCGTTCCCGGCCTGCTCCTGCTTGGCATCCTGTTCGACGCGCCAAGCCTTGCGTTCGGAATGGTCATGTTTGTTCTTCCTCTGGCGAGGCCACTCTTTGGCAAGCTGGATCCGGGGAGCACTCCGCTCTGGAGCGAACGGATCGCAACAGTACTGGAGGCATTGCCTCTGGTGTACGCCGGCGTTCTTTCCGCCGCGGTCTGCGTAGTCCTCCGATATGTGGCCTCGTCCGAGGCGCTTGATTTGGCGCATTCACTCGGGCTCGGTTTGAGTCTTTGGGTGACGATGCTCTTCGCGACCTGTGTCGCGCACGCGCTGATCCACCGTAAGGCCACCGGGCAGACGATGGTGGGCCACTACATTGCGGGAGTCGCGGGATACCCGGTGCTTGGGCACGAGCACTTGCGGCACCATGCACGCCCCGGTGATACGGTCAGCGCCGAGTGGCCTCGCGTCGGCGAATCGGTATGGCACTTTGCTGCGCGCCGCGCCGTTGCCATCTTGCGAAGCGCGTATTCGCCCGGCTCGGCATTCTGGAGTGATCCGGCACCCGGCCGTCACGTGATCGGCCTACGTCTCGCCACAGCCGTTTCGCTGATCACCTGCGCCCTGTTTGCCTACGCGGGAGGCTGGAGTGGGATGGCAATCTACGTCGGAGTGCTCGTGGCCGTCACGTTCGGCATGCAGCTTTTCACGTATATCCAGCACTGGGGTCTGGGCGACGATAGGCTGGGGGAAATCGCAGCGCGGGACTACGGCTGGGAAGATGACTGCCGGCTGCAGTCCTGGATGACGCTGGGAATCAGTCTCCATCATGCCCATCACCAGTCTGGCCACCTGCCGTATTACCGCGTGGCGCTGACGCCGGATTCACCGCGCCTTCCGGCGGGATATGTGGTGCTGATGGTCTTGTGTCTTTTCCCTGCCCAGTGGCGGAAGCTGATGCTCCCGGCGCTTGAGCACTGGCAGCGCAATCCGAACGATCCGCGCTCCCCTGGGCGGGCCCTGTCTTGCTTCAGCCTGTATGCCGACCGTCCAGCGCCCGGCGCTACTGGTTGAATTCGGAGACGATTTGACCAACCGCCCCAGCAAGGGCGGGTTGGTCCAGCGATGCGAGCTCGATGGTGAGTCCGTCGACCGCCACGCCGTAGTTACGGCGCGTGGACCGTGCGTAGCAAGGGTCGTAATGGAGGCGCATCACACTCTCAAAGAGGTCATCCACCTTCCGCGTCCTCGCAAGCTCCATCCACTGGGCCAGGGTTTCCTTGCCCACCAGGGGCTTCAGGGGCTCGAGCTTCTGCACCATCGCCACCGGGTCCACAGCGAAGTGAGGATAGTCCTCCCGCCACAGCTTGACGCGCGCGGACATGGGTGCAGCCAGGTTGATCACCGGTGATCGGTGCATTGCCTCATACAATGCTTCGGGCAGGTGGACTTCGCCGACCTTCTTGCTCTCGGCTTCCAGCCAAACCGGCCTTGCCGTGTCGAACCGGCGCAAGGTGTCGAGCAGCAGAGTATCGAAGAACTTCTGCGTGGGCTGTGACTGCCCTGGAATCTGCCCTAGCAGCGACCCACGATGACGGGCAAGTTCTTCCAGATCCAAGACCTGGTGCCCTTGCCGCCGTAGCTCGTGCAGCATACGAGTCTTTCCGCATCCGGTCGGGCCGCAGAGTACCCGGTACTCGAAGGTTTTCGACAATTCGGACAGCGCCGTTCGAACCCATTCGCGGTATCGCTTCCAGCCTCCCGCCAATACGTCGACCTCAAAGCCAATGATGCGCAGGTTGTCTCCCCACAGCCGGCTGCGTTTGCCACCGCGGAAGCAGTAGACAAGGAAACGGTCTTTGGGCCCGTAGCGCGAGATCAGCGGCTTGATCTGGTCCGCGATGTTCCTCAGGGAGTACTCGACGCCAATCAGGTACGCGGCGTGCTTATCGGTCTTGTGCCTGGTCCCGACTTCGGCGTATTCCCCATCATCGACGACGGGTAGGTTGACAGCACCGGGTATGTGGTCTTCGGCGTACTCGTGCGGCGAGCGGGCATCAATGATGAGCGCGTACGAGTCGAAATCCTGCACACCTATCTGACCGGGGTGCACGAGCGGCACTGCGGCCTCCGCCACCCGATGACGGATCGATGAAATTTCGTCGCTTTCCATCACCGAAACATCCGCATCTGTTTTCTAAAGTGGACTCAGGCGGCGTCGAGTACTTCGGAACATGTCATACAAATCGCCATCTCTTCCCGTGGAGGCAGCGTGCCTGATCTAGAGACTCTAAACCCCAGAGACCGGCGTGCCAAGCGTCTCGCCGTACTCAGGACAGCTACGGCCGCTGTCGCGCCGCGTCGCTTCTGCGGTCAGTCCCGCCACTCTCGCCGTTGGCGGTTGCTAGGTCTTCCTGTGCTTCGACGCCCAATCGGTGGGCGGTGCTGCAAGGACCCCATACCGCAGATCAATTCCAGAAACGTCGCTCGTCTTGGCTTGGACACGTCGTTGGCGTTCGAGCCGCGCGAACGCCTCCGGGCCGAGCTGATTGGCCTGTCCCAGAGCCTGAAGCGATCACTTGTATCGCAGCAGACCGCTAGACGGTTCTTTCACTGGGTGAGAGCCCCGTTGTCCGTTGTGCCGCTGCGACCGCGGGTTAGAGAATGAAGAGGTCTCCGGAGACTGTTATCACGACTTCAGCCAGGGGGATGTGCATGGAACTAGTGAACCTACCCGCTGATGCACTGCGCCACCTGCAGGTGTGGAACCGCTCGGTGCGACTGGAGAACCTGAACGCGCTCATGCGCCGCTGGCGGCTGGCGCACTCCGGCGCGCTGGACAACATGCGCCTGACCGAGCGCCTCTTCCCCGGCCAGCGCGATGTGCTGGACCTGCTGGCGGTGTGCAGCGTGGATGAAGTGACGCAGATGGCGGAGTGCGCCACGCCGCTGTTCGGGCTGAGGCTGCGTTGCACGGAGTTCAAGCTGACAGGCCCGAACGCGCAGCAGGTCGATGCCATCGAGGTGGAATCGTTCGAGGAGTCCTTCGTTGCGCTCTCGGCCCGGCTCGATGCCGTGCGCACCGATCTCGAACAGGCGCGGATCGTCTACAGCCTCACCAAGGCGGAGGCGCTCTGGCTGTCGCGGTACTGCCCCCACGAGCTGTATGCACTGGCACGCGACCCCTCGATGGTGCTCGCACAGGTCGTGCACTGGGACTATTTCGTTGCCTGCGTCACGCGCAGCCTCAGTCGCGAACAAAGGACGCTGTTCAGCGCGGTTTCCAGAAGGACGCCGGTCTTCGCGGCAGCGATGTAAGGAGACAAAGCAATGCAGGGCGGAAATTTGCAGATCGGACGGGCGCTCGCATTGAATCGGGCGCGCACCGCGTGTTTCGAGGATTCGAGCTGGGACGACCGGCTGGAGAAGCTGGTCAAGCTGACGCAGCGCACCAGCCTGATCATCGACCTGACCGGAACCGACGCGACGCCGGCGCGGATCAAGTCGTACACCCGTCAACGGCTGCAGGCCTGCGGCATCGCCCCGAACCTGCCCCGGGGCAACCCCCCGAGCTATGAGAGCAAGGCGTTCCTCAAGCCCGACGACGACCGGCTCGATGCGGCCTACCTGGTGGCGCTGCATTTCGGCCCCAGGGGGCCGGGCGAGTTCAGCGAGGTGGAGGCGGACCTCGGACAGGCCCTGGACAAGCGCCTGGAGGTCTATGGCCGCTACTGCTCGGACCTTTACCCGCTCAAGGATCAGCACCACCGGGCTCCGCGGCTTGGATTCGAGGACTACGTCGTGCTGATCCAGGGCATCAAGGCCAAGGTGATCGCCCTGCACGTCTGCCGCGACTGCAAGGGCTGCCAGCCGTACTCCACCTTGCAGACCGTCACGCCCTCCTGCCCGTTCTGCAACCGCATGAAACTGGACATGGGGATGGCGCGCTCGGAGGTGGAGCGCCGGCTGCAACAGCACCGCAGCTGCCGACACCAGCATCTGGCGGCGCGCCACTGCGCCTGAGCCCGGCGAGCCAACAAGGGCTTGAACGCATGTTAGGCCCGCAGGTGCGCGGTCAGTCCGCAGTGAGAATCCGAGCATGGTTTCCGACTGCGCAAGCGGCCTCGACCCGCGCCAAGCTGCGGTGACAGGCGCGGGGCGGCGTGCCGCCAGGCCCGCTTCGGTCAGCGCCGATACGCTGCGCTACCCGCCCTCCGACACCGGCCTTGCGGTCCGCACTCCGCAAGACATCCTGCAGGCCAACGCCGACCTGATCGAGCGCCTGCGGCTGCATGCCGCCATGCAACCCGGCCACTTCCAGGCCCGCTTTCTCGATCCCTTGCTGCGGCTGGCCGAGCAGATCAACGTGCTGCCAGCCTCGGCGAACAGCCTGTTCTCGGGCGAGATGGGGCTTTTCCGTGCCTGTCTCGAGGCTGCCTTCTTCGCCTTCCAGGCCTCGGATGGCCGGATCTTCACCGGCGCCGAGACGGTGGAGCGGCGCATCGCCCTTGAGAGTCGCTGGCGCTATCTGTGCTTCCTTGCCGCGATGTTCCATCCCCTGGGCAGGACCCTGGAACGCATCGCGGTCGCCGGCCCGCGCGGGCAGGTGTGGAAGCGCCACTTCAGCGGTGTCACGCCCTGGGCGCAGGAGCAGGGCGTCGAGCGCCTGTTCGTCTCCTGGGGAGCGGCCGACGCTCAGGGTTGCATCGGTCCTTCCAACGCGGCCCTGGTCATCGTGCCGGCCGTGGTCGGCTCCGACAACCTGCAGATGCTGGACGATGGAGCCGCGCAGCTGGTGGCGGCGCTCTACCAGCTGGTGACGGGAGAGGCGGGGTCCTCCCGCATCGCCTACCAGGTGGTGAGCTCCTGCTGGGAGCGAATCGCCCGAAGGGAAGCCGCCCGCCGGCCGCAGGCCTTCGGGCGGCTCACCAGCGGCACCCATCAGGGCCCTTACCTGGCCGGCGCGCTGCGTGCCCTGGTGGACACCGGGGTCTGGCAGCTCAATGCGTCCGCCTTGAAGGCCGATCGTGACGGCCTGTACCTGGAGTGGCCGCATGCCGCAGGCGATCTGATCGCGTTCGGCCAATCCAGGGGCTACGCCGGCTGGCCGCACGATGCGCCTACGCTGGCAGCACTGTTGCGGGACGCCGATCTGGTGGAGGACGGCGGCGGCGAGCTGGGGCTGCTGCAGATCGTGAGCGACGAAGGAGAGATCCGCCACGCGCTGAAGATCGCCAATCCACTGGCTGTCCTGGAGGATTTCGTTCCCGAGGCTTTCGCGGGGCACGCGCCCAGGACGCTGGCAGGGGTGATCGCGCGCGACCCGCTCTCGAAGGCGGAAGCAGCTGCGGCCCAGGCGGCCGCCGCGAAACAGCCAGCGGCCAGCGCCAGCCCGGCTCCCGCGCCTGCCCAAACGGAGCGCGAAAGCCATGGGGCAGCTTCAGGAGGGGCCGCTGGGCACCGGGGCGGGCGGGGTAGCGAGGCGCACGAACCGGGCCAGGCCGCGGCGGCAGGAACTGAGAGAGACAGCGCGCGGATGGAGCACCCGGCGCCCGCCGGGCCGGGGGCAAGGAGGGATGCGACAGGCGCCGGCGCTGCGCTGGAGGGGCCCCGCTCACCAGTCGGCAGCTTGCGGGAAGCGCCCGAAGTGCGTTACTCGGACCTGGTGCCGGAGGACATCCGCAAGCAGCTCGGGTCCGCCCTGCAGGCCGAGCTGCTCGGCAAGATCGTCAAGACCTGGCGCGAGCGCGGCGAGCACAGCACGGTGATGCGCCGCATCGACACCGGCGCGGCGATCGACTTCGGCTTCCTGACCACGCAGGTCCTGAACGTGCCGACCTGGGTCGATTGCATGGCGCGGGCAGGCCTCGTGTACGCGCCGCCGAACACCCCGGGCCTGCGGATCCAGAAGGTGTCCATTCCCGAGGGCCGGCCACCCGTGCAGGCGGTGGTCCTCTCGAACCTGGCCTGCAGGAGGCTGGGACTCTGATGCCAGAGAGAAGACGCTTCGAGCAGCTGCTGCGGCCGGCGTACGAAGCCCGCGCGGGGCTCGCCTGGGCCGGGGCCTGCTGCTGGATGCTGGCCGTCAGCGTGGTGTTCCAGGCCGACAAGCCGGCGCTGTTGTCCTGTGCGCTGCTGGCCGGCGCGATGGCGCTGTGGCGCGCCCTCAACGCCACCAAGCTGCTGCGCTACAAGATGTCGCTCACCGGCAAGCCATCGGTGCTCATGCCTGCCGCGCGCATGCACGCCGCGATGGCCAAGATGGGCCCGAACCTCTGGCTCGGCTGGGGCTACCGGTGGGAGCCGCGTCACACCCAGCGGGCCTACGAAATCATGAAGCGCGACCTGGACGAGGTCTATCCGCCGCGCTGGTGGTTGACGTGGGCCGGGGTGCAGGCCGACCCGCGCCAGGCCAAGGGGCTGCCCTGGATCCACGGCCTGGACATGGGCGAGAAGGACGTCACGCTGCCCTTCGATTCCCTCAAGGGCCACTGCGCCATCATCGCCACCACCGGCGCGATCAAGACCCGGCTGGCGGCGCTGATCATCTTCCAGCTGGCCTTGCGCGGCGACTGCGTGATCGTCATCGATCCCAAGGGCGACAAGGACCTGCGCGAGACCTGCCGCCAGGCGGCGGTGCTGTCCGGGCAGCCGGGGCGCTTCCAGATGCTGCACCCGGCCTTCGCGTCGGCCTCGGTCCGGCTGGACCTGATCAAGAACTGGGACCGGGTGTCGCAGGTGGCCTCCCGCATCACGATGGTGCTGGACAGCCAGGAGAGCGACAACTTCAAGGAGTTCTGCTGGATGGCCGTTCACCGGATCACGAACGCCATGAAGTACATCGGCCAGCGCGTCTCCATCCACACCCTCAAGACCGCCATGGAGTCGCGCATGACGGTGGAGCACCTGACCGCGCAGGCGCTGCAGCAGTTCTTCACCCGCGAGTGCCCGCAATTGGCCGAGACGCTGGAGCGCCAAGTCAACGCGCTCGCCGCCACCGTCAACCGGCCGCAGAAAGGCGCCATCGAGACCAGTTCGGTGGAGCTCACGGCCATGATCAAGGTGTTCCAGGAGGCTGTTCCCGAACACGAGGAGCAGGCGCGGCGCCGGAGCCTTCCGGTCAAGCCGGAAGAACTGCGCGGCCTGATCGCCATCCTGGAGGCCAACCGCGAGTGGTTCGGCAAGATGATCGTGTCGATCACGCCGATGCTCACCAAGCTCACCACCGACGATCTGCGCGGGCTGCTGTCGCCGGACTACGAAGACATCGACGACCCCCGTCCGATCATGGACATGAAGCGCATCGTCGAGGGCAACCACATCCTGTACATCGGCACCGACACGCTCGCCGACCAGTCCGTGGGCCGCGCGATTTCCACCATGGCGCTGGCCGACGCCTCCGCGGTGGCGGCGGAGGTCTACAACCATGGCGGCGCCTCGGACCAGGGCCAGGAGCCCAGGCGCGTTCACGTGGTCATCGACGAGTGGGGCGATGCCGTCTGCGATCCGGTGATCCAGCAAGCGAACAAGGGCCGCGGCGCCGGCTTCTTCATCTGGGCATTCGGCCAGACCTTCAGCGACCTGGTGGACAAGTTCGGCGGCAACACGGCGCGGGCCAAGCGCTTCATCGGCAACATGAACAACCTGATCGTCGGTGCCACGCAGGACCCCGACACCATGGCCCTGGTGGTCGACAAGCTGGGCGAAACCACCGTCACCGTGAGGGGCCAATCGACGGGTATCGGCTCGAAGACCGAAGACATGGGCCTGGAATTCTCGGCAAACTCCAGTACATCGGTTTCCGAGAGGGACAAGGAGATCTTCCCCCGCTCGCTGCTTCCCAGCCTGCCCGATCTGCACTACATCGGCTTCTTCAATCGGGGCGAGCTGGTCAAAGGGCGGATACCGGTCCTCGTCACCGACAGCAGACCACCAGCATGACCCGCAACACCGTCCTGTCCTTCCCGTCCAGACGCGCCGTCCAGGCACCGCCGCAACGACCCCTCGAAGCCGGCTGCGCCGTGTGGCTGGTGGCCGAACTGCCCGACGAGCGCCAATGCGGCGAATGGCTGGACCAGGTCATCCTGGGAACGCCCCACGAGAGCATGGCCATGTCCCTCTGGCGCAACCAGCCCAACCTGCGCCAATCGACCGAAAAGCTGGCGAGCTTCATCACCCCCAAATGGCCGGCGGCCAGCGGAGCACCGCTGCTGCAGGTCGCGGTGGAACGCGCCGTCACGCGCGCGCAGCAGGCGATCGAGCAGGGCCAGGCCTTCGAAGGACGTCTGGTCGGCGTGTACCTCTATGGCCTGCTGGCCGTGGTCAGCGAGATCGCGCAGGTGGTCTTGCGCGGTGAGGACCGCGACGGACAGCTCCGCCGCTGGGAGTACTTCTCGCAGCCCTTGCTGTACTGGGCGCGCCAGCACGGGATCGAGCGCGTGCTGGTGCAACGGGCGGAGACCCCGCCCTCGGAAGTGGTGCTGACCGGCCTGCGCACGCACATGACCGCCTGCCTCACTGACCCGGTGGACGCCGGGTATCTGGCCAAGCACGCCGGGCAGGGCTGAGGCAGCGCCGCATGAAGAATTCGCAGCATCTGGGATTCTGGCTGCTGCTGGCCAGCCTGGGCTTCTTCGCCGGGCCCTTGCTGCGAAGCGGATCGAGCATGGAAGGTTACCTGGCCACGGAGATCCGCGAAACCCGGGGGGTGATGGGTGAGACGGTGGGGGCCGCGGTGCTGTCGTTCGCGGACGGCCTGTTCACGCAGACGCCGGTCGCCGCGCTCACCACGAATCTGGCGCGGGCGCAGCATTCCGAGCAGGAGCGGCGCCTGAGCGCCCGGGCGGCGGGGCCGGGCGGGGAGATTCTCTCGAGGATGTACAACTCCTACCTGCAGGGCCTGATCATGCAGGCCTACGTCGCCGCCATGCGGCTGGCCATCGTGCTGTTCTGGCTGGCGGCGCTGGCGCCCTTGTTCGCGGCCACCGTGTTCGATGGCCTGATGCAACGAAGCATCAAGCAGGCGGAATTCGGCGCCATCCGGCCGGCGACCTTCACCCTGGCCGGCATGCTGGTGATCCCGATTCTGGCCTCGCCGGTGCTCTACCTCACGCTGCCGTTCAGCCTGTCGCCGCTGCTTGCGCCAGTGTGGGCGGCGGTGGTGGCGCTTCCCCTGTCCATCCTGGTCTCCAACAGCCAGCCGCTGTTCGGGCGCTGAAGCCGGCGCGACGCGATGACGAGGGGTTTGCTTTCCAAAGCAGCCGGACGGACTTGCAAGCGCGCCAGTGCGCCTTCAGAGTCAACTGAATGCAGGCAGTGGCAGCGCCCTGCGGCGCAACCTTGCAGCGAATCGGATGAAAGCGGCAGATCCTCAGCCCGCTGAACGGCGCGCTGCACGCCCGGGGGCGTTCCTGGACGACGGATACCACACTGGCCGCGAAGCGGTCACAAGGGCTGCAGGCGCAGGCGAGACCAGAGCAGGTTCAATCGATCCCGATAGGGCGTGCATTTGTCGGATCCCCTCCTATACTGCAAAACATGAGCCGCAACGCAGGCACTGCGCATGGTCTGGTGAGCGGCTTCGCCGCTCTGCTCCTCGTTGCGACCGCGCATGCCCAGGTGACCGGTCGTTCCGCGCAAGTCGAAACAGGACGCGTTGAGAAGCCCATCACGGTCCACACGGATCCAGGCAGTGGCCCATCGTCCTCGAGCGGGCCGAATTTGGTTGGGGGGCTCGCCGGCATCGCGCGCGCGCCGTCGATCACTATCACCGGAGGCCCTTCCGAAACGACCCGGGAGCCCACGCTCCCCGAGCGCTGGCTGCGAAACGACGCGGCGTGGCTGGACCGGAACCTGTTGCGGTGGATGGATCGCCACCCCGTGCTGCTCAAGCAGCCCTAGGATCTGGAATGGCGCAGGCGCGTTGGGTCGCGATGCTGTCTGGGCTGGCCCTGCTGCTGTTGGCCGGCGTCCCTTCGAGCGTCACATTCGCCGCCGACCCGCGCAATGAAGTCCTTGCGCCGCACTCTCCCTGGTCGCAGCCCTACGGCGCCGCGAACGATCCCGGCGAGCCGCCTCCGGTGCCGCAAGCCACCGACTTGCCGGGCTTCGCCAGTCCCGCGTATCTCGCCGGTCCCCGCTACGTCCTGACCGAGCACGCGGTCTGGGAGCTGGGCACGGGCGCGCTGAAGAACCTCGAAGGCCGAGGCATCAGCCGGATCGTCAAGGGCACGCGGGGGTTCGGCGTGGTCGCCGGAACGCTGATCTTCGTGACGGAGAAGGCCATCGAGGCTGGTGAGATTGCCGTTCCGCGGGAGGACGCGTTCTTCACCGAGCAATTGCTTCTGGCCGGGGCCGACGCCGGGCGTCTTCGCGGGCTGCGCGCGCAGGGCGTCGACCTGAGGACGGATCCCGAGGCGCTCGCCATCCATCATCGCGCGTTGGGACGTCAGCGCCAGCTCGAAGCCCGCAGCCTGGATGGCACCGAGGCGTTGTGGGGCGCCGTCGCCAATCATGGCAAGTTCGTGCTGACCAAGATGGCGATCAATACGGCAGGTTCCTGGGCGCTGGGAAAGGCGCTGCAACGGGCGGGTCTGGAAGAACTGGCGAGCGAGCCGGGCGACGCGCTGCATCGGCTGCTGCGCAACAAGGGGCCGCTCAAATCCCTGCTCAAGCCGGCTGGCTGGAATCGCTTCGACATGCGCGCCAACTGGGCGCGGGAGTATGCGAACAAGGTTTCCGAAGGCGCGCTGGGCGAGATGCCCAAGCGCGTGCTGTCGGCGTTGCTCGACGACTTTCTGGATCGCGGCTGGCAGGGCGAGGAGCAGCAGATCCTGCTGAGGAATCCGCCGAGCCTGCGCGTGTTCGCCGCGCGCGCCGCCGTGCCGGTCCCGGTAGCCGCTGTTCCCGTCGCGCCTGTTCCCGTGGCGGTTGCCGCACGCGCGATCGCCACGCCGGTGCGCACGGTCGACCCGCTGGTGCAGGCGGTCGCCACGGACGACTTCATCGTCCACTTGAGCGCCGGCAGCCGATCCGACTCCGGCGACGCCGACCGCGCGCAAGCCGCGCAGGAGTCCCGCAAAGCCGTCGAGGACGCGAAAACTGCCGCGAACGACGCGGCATGGCGGGCGCGCATGCGAGAGCAACTCAGGACCATCGGCGACGGCAAGACGTTTTCGAACTGCTCCGGCGCCACGTGGGATGGTCAGCGCGGAAAGAATCTATGCAACTAGGCCGCATGAAGCGCGCCGTCCGCCTGGCGCTGCTCGCGCTGGCGATCGTTGCCGTCTACGGGCTTGGCAAGACCGCCTGGCTCGCGCAGGAGCTGCGGGCATCCACCGCATTTTCGGTGCGGGAAGGCATACAGGTGGATCGCCGCCTGGAGGCGCACGAGTTCGCCGCGCTGGGTCTCACGCTGCCCGATTTCGCCGTGACGGATAACGGCGCGTTCGTACTGTCCACCGGAGCGGCCATCTATGAGTTCGGCACGAACGGCGCCGAGGAGCATCGCGTTGAAGGTCCGTCCCTGAGCAGCTTCACGGTCGACGCCGACGGCACGGTCCTCACGATCGCCGGCGGCTTCCTTGGCCGGCTCGATGCGGAGCATCGCCCCGTCCAGGCGATTCCCATGCCTTTCGCCGAGGCACGGCTCGCCCCGGGCGTGACGCCCGGGACCGCGCTGCTGTACGGCCGCGACACCGAGTCGAGCCGGCTGTACCGCGTGCACTCCGACGGCCGGTTCGAGGTGCTCCTCGAGACGGCCAAGCCCATCGTCGCCGTTGCGGAGAGTCGCGCTGCGGTCTATGTCGCCACGAGCGTGGCGCTGCTGCGCATGGACGGGAACGAAGCGCCATCAGCCTTGACCCTCGACGAATCGCCGGTGCTGTCGATCGCGGTGCTGGCGGACGATGCGATGGCGTTCGTCGCGACACGCAATAGCGTGCTCGTATGGCGCGGCGGCGCGATGCGTAGCCTGGTCAATGGCAGCGGGGGCATGCTGCGCACCAGGGATGGGTCGCTCTACGTCCTTGACCAGCCACGCGGCATGGCATACGTATTGCGTGTTCGGTCGTCATGATGCCCAAGAGCATCGGTTCCACAGTCGTGACCTTGCTCGTCATCGTGATTTCCTTATGGACCGGCCACACCGTTTTTGGCGGCTTCGACGAAACACTTCCCGACGCGCTCGCGGCGGGCCGCGTCCAGGTCAAGGTGACGCTGCAGCAGAACGCCACCGAAAGCAAAGCCGGCGAGCGTCGTCACTACAGCGCGGTCCAGGTCCGTTCGGGTGCCTCCACCAGCGAACGACAGATCGACCCCGGACAGGCGCTGGTCCTGATCGATGTCCGGCGCACCGGCGGCTGGCGCCGCGGCGAGCTCACGCTCACGATTCCGGCCGGAACCACTCTGACCAGCGGGTACGACGGATACCAGCGTCTGGCCACCGCTTATGCGGTCACCGTGCAACTGCGCAAAGCGGACGAGGCCGAGACTGCGTGGGTGCCCGTGTATTGCCTGGACCAGCACCGGCCGGCGCCCACCCTGAATACCGGCATCTCGCTGGAGCACAAGAACCTCGACGACTCGCGCAACGTGCCTTCCGAGCTGGGCCGCCTGGCAAGCTGCCTCGCCGAAAAGGGTCTGCCGGGGGTGGACCGGCAACAGGCTGTGTGGCTGGTCGCCGAGGGGCACCTGAGACGGTCGCGCGAAGAGCTGCGTACCTATCTCCATGAGAAGAACCTCGCCATCCTCAAGCGCATGGACTTGGACGAGATGCAAAGCAAGGTGCTCGCGCTGGTGCGCCTGGCGCACCCCGACGCCAGCGAGGACGATCAGCGCAGCGAGGCCAGGCTGTACATGCAGGACAGGGCCTGGAGCCTGATCGAGCGAAAGGCGGCCGAGCGCGCCGAGCGCGACCTGGATCGGCTGTTGAGCCTTGGGCGTCCTGCGCTTCGCACTTGTGGCTACGACCTGAGTGCCGTGCGTTTGGGCGACAGCTGAAATGATCGAGCGGTTCCCATGCGGCTGCCCGCGCCGGTCAGGGCAGGGGTGGTGGCGCTCCCCCTGTCGGTGCCAGGCTCCCATCGGGCGCCTCGAGTCGGGCGCTGAAGCCGCTTGACGCGACAACGGGGGATCTGGCCATCGAAGGGCCCGCACGGCCTGCGCAACTGCCACTCCAGAATCGACTGCATGCAAGCAGTTGTGGCGCCTTGCGGCGCACCGCCCCAGCGAATCGGATTCAGGCAGCAGATCCTCGGTCAGATCAAGGACACGCTGCATGTCCTGCGACCCTTCCTGGAAGACGAGCAGGTCAACGAGATCATGGTCAACGCCCCGAACGAGGTATTCATCTCACGTGCGGGCAAGGACTTCCGCGCGCCTGTGAGGCTGGGGGCCGGCGAGATTTCTGCGGCGATCACGCTCGTTGCAACCATGGTGTCCAAGGAAGTGGGCGACAAGTCCGGGCACCTGATCCTGTCCGGCCGCCTGCCGGGTTTCCGGGTCGAGGCGATCCTGCCGCCGGTCGCCGTGAACGGACCGTCGATGTGCATCCGCCGGCACTGCTCCCGGCTCCAGAGCCTGGAGCAATACGTTGCCGAGGGCGTGATGTCGCAAGAGCACGCCCAGCTGCTTGACAGCGCCATCACGGCCCACGAGAGCTTCCTGATCGTGGGGGGGACGGGGTCGGGCAAGACCACGCTGATGAACACCGCGCTGGCTCGCATGGACCCGCGCGAGCGCCTGTTCATCATCGAGAGCGTCCACGAGCTGCAGGTGCAGGCCGACAACCACGTGCTGCTGGAGTGCGACGAGGAACAAGGCATCAACGCGCGCCGGGCCGTGCGCAGCGCGATGCGCTACGCACCCAAGCGGATCATCGTCGGTGAGCTCCGCGGCGCCGAGGCCTACGACTGGCTCGATGCTGCCAATACCGGCCATCCGGGATCGGCGGCCACCCTCCATGCGAACAGCGCGAACGCTGCCCTGGGACGACTGGAGAACCTGCTTCTGATGGCCGACATGGGCGTGCCCTTCGAGCCGCTGCGCATGCGCATCGCCGAAACCGTGCGCTGGATGTTCTATATCCAGCGTGACGGAGCCAAGCGTCGCGTCTCTCAAGTCGGACGCGTTCATTCATACGATCGTGCCAAGGGCGCATACGAGATCGAGAGCTTCTAACCCGGTTTCCGAGAGGAGAGTTCCCATGCGCAGCTCCCGTCCTTCCTTTCGCAGCACCGCCACAGGCCCGCTGCGCACACCGGCGGCTGCCGCGCTGCTCGCCGTCTTCGCACTCGTCACGGCCTTCGCGCTGATGCCCGGCCCGGCCTACGCGCAGCAGATCCAGGTCCCCTTCGTGCAGGAGTTCGGCTGCTCGGTGGTCCAGTGGCTGAAAGGGCCGCTGGCCATCCTGATCTTCATCCTGGTCTGCGTGGCGACCCTGGTCATCGGCATGATCACCAAGATGGACTGGGCGCGGATCATCACCGTCTGCGTCCTGTTCGGCCTGGTGGTCAGCAGCGGCGCCGTCCTTGCAAGTTCCAGCTTCGTCCAGAACGTCCCCGGCTTCAGTGCCTGCCTGCAGTAGACCGCCGTGGCTTCGCGCAGCAGCCCTTTCCATGCCTCGCTGCACCGGCCGAAGTTGATCCTGGGAGTGGAGCAGGGGATGTTCGGCGGACTGGTGTTCCTGTCCGTCTTCGCGCTGGTGGCGCGGGCCTACTGGCTGGCGCCACTGGCCGTCCTCGGCGTCCTGATGGGCCGCTGGCTTTCCAAAGTGGACGACCAGTACGTTGCCATCCTGCTGCGCTACCTCAACGAGGACCACGTGTACGACGCGACCCCACGCCCGACGGATTTCCAGAACCGTCCCAAGGGCTGGGGCCGCGGACTTCCACGGTGAGCCCGTTCCGATGCTCTCCTTCCAGGACCTGTTCACCAAGCCGCGCCGGGCCGCCAGGAGCTACGCCGAACTGCTTCCCTGGTTCGGCGTGACCGCCCCCGGCCTGGTCCTGTGCCAGGACGGCTCCTTGCTGGCAGGCTTCGCCTACGAGGGTGAAGATGTCGAGGGCAAGGAGGATTTCGCCGCCGACCAGGGCATCGACCTGCTGCAGATGGCCTTTCGTACGCTGAACGACCGCTGCACGCTCTGGACGGTGCAGGAGCGGCGCTTCACGGCGGGTTACCTGAAGAACGAGTTCAGCAATCCGGTCGCCCGCCTCATCGATGCGCAGTGGGAGCGGGCCTGCAGCGAGCGCAGGAACGCGCGACTCACGCAGCGCCTGTTCATCGCCTACAACTTCCCGAACAGGTCCGAGGCTTTCTTCGAAGCGGTGCGCGCCGAGCTCGCCGAGAACGACGGGCGGGTGCAGAAGTCACTCAGTGGCCTGATGAAGCGCCGGCTGTCGGAGAAAGGCGCTATCGCCCGCGTGCGCGGACAGCTCGCGCAGATGGCCCACGAGTTCGAGAAGGTGATCGGCGCCTTCAGCGGGATCGTCGAGCGCAGCCTCGGTTTTCGGCGCCTCCTGGACGGCGAGTTCCTCGGCGAGCTGTATGCGCGGGCGAACCTGGCATCTCCTGCCGGACCGGTGAGTCCCCCGGCGCACCTGGCCTACCTGAACACGACGCTGGCCTCTGACACGCTGGAGCGGCAGCACGATCTCCTGCGCTTCAAGGGACCGGCCAAGACGCTGTACGCGGCGGCGCTGTCGACCACCGGCACGCCGTCGGAGGCGCACGCGCAGTACGTGGACCAGCTCATGGGCCTCGACTGCGAGTACGTGCTGGTGCAGGCCTTTCGCTTCCTGGACCGGCTGCCGGCGGAGAAGGCGATCCAGGACGCCGAAATGTTCTACCGCGCGGAGGTGAAATCGGTCACCACGCGGGTGGCCGAGCGCCTCTTCGACGTGCAGAGCGACAAGGTGAACACCGGCAACCTGCACCTGGCCCAGGACGCGCAGGACGCGCTGGTGGAGCTCACCGCAGGGGACGTCGCGTACGGCTACTACAACATGACACTGCTGGCGCTGGGTGACTCGCCGCGGCAGGCGCAAGCCGCCGTGGACCTGCTCGGGAGTTCGCTCAGGGCCAACGGATTCACGATCGTGCGCGAGCGCCACGGACTGATGTCCGCGCTGCTGGGCACGTTTCCCGGCAATGCACACGCCACCCTGCGCTGGCGGCTGGCGTCGACGGCGAATCTGGCCGACCTGGCACCGATCCGCACCATCTCGCGCGGCGAGCCGACCCATCCGCTGTTCTCGCGCGTGCTGGGATATGAGGTTCCTCCCCTGTGCCGCTTCCTCACCCCCTACGGCGTGGCCTTCGATTTCAACCCCCACGAGGACGACCTGGGACACACCGCGATCATCGGCGGCTCGGGCTCGGGCAAGACCTCGCTGATGACGCTGCTGATCGCCCAGTTCCGAAAGTACAACCCGTCGCGGGCCTACGTGTTCGACAAGGACTACTCGCTGATGATGGCCACCGTGCTGCTTGGCGGCAGGCACATCGACATGAGCAGAAGGGGCCTTGCGCGGCCGCGGCTCAATCCCGTGCGCGTCATGCTCAGGAACGGGGACGAGGGGCGCTTGCGGCAGTGGCTGGAGGTCCTGATCGGGGCGGACGGCCACCAGGTGTCCGGTTCGGAGAGCACCGCGCTGAATACCGCCATCCAGCAGCTGCGGCGCAGCCACGAGGCGAACTGGAAGTTGTCGGCGCTCTACGCCCTGATCGCCGGCCAGGACCAGCACCTGGCGAACAAGCTCACACCGTATGTGGACCAAAGCGAAGGGGAGGGCGGCTACGGAACGGTGGGATCCCACGCGAGCTACTTCGACCACCACGAGGACGATTTCGACCTGAGCACCCTCGTCGCGATGGAGTGCGGCGGGCTCCTGGACGACCGCAAGGTGGCGAGCCCCTTCATGGACTACGCCTTCTACTGCATCGAACGCAGCCTCGACGGCTCCTCCCCGACCCTCATCTACCTGGAGGAGGCCTGGTACATGCTTTCGAACGCGGCGTTCGCCGAGAAGATGCAGGATTGGCTGCGTACGCTGCGCAAGAAGAGGGCGTTCGTGGTGTTCGCCACGCAGGCCCTGGACGAAATTGCGCGCCTGCCGAACATCGGCAGTTTCGTGGCCAACATCCCGACCCAGATCTTCCTGCCTTCGGTGAAGTCCAGTGTGCACGGCCAGGCCGACTTGTACAGGCAGGTGTTCGGCACCACGGATGCCCAGATCGCGCTGCTTGCCCAGGCCATCCCCAAGCGCGACTACCTGCTGGTGCGTCCGACGCTCACGCGCCTCGTGAACACCAGGATGCCGCCCGCGCTGGTCGCCATCAATGAGGCAACCGTCCAGGAGGGAAAACGCGCCCGGCTGCGCGAGTACGAAGCAGCGGGCGGGCCGGACTGGGAACTGCGTTTCCTGCGGGAGGTGCTCGATGTCAAGACATGACCTGGCCGCGCTGGGCCTGGCCGGCCTCTGCCTGGCCGCAGCGACAGCTGCCCGCGCCGGCGGCGCCATCGTGGGGGCCACCGAGCCCACCCAGATCATGAACAACCTGCAACTGGTCAAGGTGGCGCTGGACGGCGCGACGACGGCCAGCACGGCCGTGAACCAGTACACGACCCAGATCCAGCAGTTCCAGACCCAGCTTGCCAACCTGCAGCGGCTTCCCCAGCTTCCGGAAGGCATGGGAACCGACTCCCTGCGGGCCCTGAATGACTTGATGCGCTACAGGGGAGCACTGCAGCAGCTCACAGGCAGCCTCGGACAGCAGCAGTCGATCATGGACCATCGCATCGCGGAGGCCCGCCTGAGCGGCAAGGGCTGGGGCAGCTATGTCGCCTCTGTGGCAGCGGACGCAGCCAACAAGAATCAGCGCGCCGTCGAGCGCCTCCGGTACGAAGAGTCGGTCCTGCAGCAGGTGCAGTCGGATTACAGCTTCGCACGGGACCTGCAAGGCCAGATCCCTGCAACGGTCGGACAACACCAGGCGCTTCAGCTCATGAATGCGCAGATGAACCGGCTGATCACGCAGAACGCGAAGCTGCTGGAGGTGCTGAGCGCCACCCTGGCGCAGCGAAGCGAGGCCGACGCAGGCGAGGCCGAGTCGATGACCAGGTCCCTCACGCAGCAGGACCTTCTGCGGCAACGCCAGGAAGCCATCGAACGCCGCCAGCGCAGCTTCGGGGGCTTCCAGTGATTTCTCCCGGGAGCTCCGGCGCGACGCAAGTCTTCGCGCAGCTGCTCGGGCTGCTGGCGGAAAGAGCCACCGTCCTGGCCTTGCACCTGCGCGAGCGCATGCGGACGCGCCGCAACATCGCCCGCGCGGTCCTCGTTGTGTTTGCCGCAGCATGCACGGTTGCAGTGGGGCAGGGGGCGGGGCAGCCGCCGACGCCGCTGGCGACCACGAGCACCCGCAGCACGTACTCGTTCCAGCGGGAGCAGATCCTGAGCGACATCTCCGCGGCAGTTTCGACAAAGCTGGACGAGCTGAAGAACAATGCCAAGCTGCGCGGCTTCGGAACGCTCCTCACCGCCTTCTTCCTGGTCGCCCTGCTCGTGTGGAGCAGCGTCAAGACGATGGCCACAGGCCGGGGCTTCGGCGAACTGATCGGCGAGTGGGTGCCCATCTTCGTGGCATTCGGGATCGTGACCCTGTTTCTGGATCGGGGGGCCGCCGAACTGATCGTGGGCACGATGGACACGATCGGAGCCGCCATCGGAGGGGCCAACATGGCGACGCTCAATGCAGCCCTGCAGGCAGGAGCCGACCCGATCTTCCGTGCGATCTCTGCGGTCGTCGACCAGCCGCGGGTGACCAGTGCGGCCGATACCGGCTCGAGTGTTCTGGGGGTTCTGAGCTTCCTGGGGGCGTCCCTGGGGGCTCTTGTGATGTCCGTCGCAGCCAAGATCGTGACGGCGTTCCTTCTGGTGCTGGCCGGGGTGGTGATGGCGGCGCACATCATCATGGGCTTCGTCTCGGTGGAACTGGTGCTCGCCCTGGCCCCGGTGATGGTCCCGTTCCTCATGTTCCGGCCGCTGGCGTGGCTCTTTGACGGTTGGCTGAAGTTCCTCTTGGGCGCCTGCATGCTAAAGATCGTGATCGCCTTCCTGTTGAACGTGGTGGCGGGCCTGCTTACCGTGATGAACGAACTCGCGAGCCGGTACGCCAATGAGGCCAGGAATGCGACGGCGAGTGAAACCTTCTCGACGGACGTTCTTCTCCTGGGCTTGATGCTGGTGTTTGCACTACTTGCGACCCTGCTTCTGAGTCAGGCACCTTCCATTGCGGCGGGGCTGCTTTCGGGGAATGCTGGGAGTGTGGGATTTGGTGGCCTTCGCGGAATCTCGGGGGGGTTGGCTAATAGAGTGGGGATGCAGGCCGGAACAGACTTCGCCAGCGGATTTGCGACAGGCACGCTGAGGGGTGGCGGAACCCTAGTAGGCAACGTGAGAGATGATCTTTCCAAGGCATTGAAGGGCCGGCCGCGACTCCCGAGGGTGCGCATAGGATCAAGAATTCCCTAACGACGTCTGTGTGACGGCTCTACGGAGACCAGGCACTTGAGACGGCCACGAAATCGCGTATCTTTGAGGCAGCAAGCGTGAAGAGGGCCCGGATGCTGTGGCTTGAAACTAAGCTGATCGAATCGATGGTGTGGCTGGTGCTCTTCAGTGGAGCGGGATGGGTCCTGACACTCGCCTACAAGGGCGCTAGCGGCGAACCGGTGGTCTACGCTTATCGTTATCCGCTTTCAGGCGAGACGATTGCGTTGGGGTGCTTGGCGCTTTCGCTGCTGCTCCTATTCCTATACGGTGCTATTGGATTTGTGCTTTCTCGCGACAGGGTGCGATTCAGGCCTTCTGCCCTGATCGCACCATGGGTGTGCGCTTTAGCATCCCTCGTGCTTGCTGGTTGGGTTTTTGTCGGTCCAGTCAGGGGCGCAAGCTACCTGCCGCTTGCTCTGATGATCATTCTGAGCGGATTGATCGCGTACACCGCCAGATGGGGGGCATTGAGGGATCGGGAACGAGTTCGGATTGGGCGCGAAATGGAGAACGTTGAGGCCGCAGACGTCGCTCGAACTTCGCGCCCGAGGTCCACGTTTGCAAGCATCTATGGCAACGAGGCTGTAAAGACTCGCCTGAAGGAAGCCGCGCAGGCGATCACTGCTCCCAGAAAGGAGCACAGCCGACCGCGCAACGGCATTCTGTTGCACGGCCTGCCCGGGAACGGCAAGACCGCCTTCGCAGAGGCTCTCGCGGGCGAACTTGGCCTCCCGCTCGTGACACTTACCTATGCAGACATTGCGAGCCAGTGGGTCGGCGAGAAGAGCGCACGCGTCCGCACTGCCTTTGAGCAGGCGCGGCGCCTGCAGCCCTGTGTACTGTTCATCGACGAAGTGAACAGCTTCCTGGAGTCGCGCGATGGCCGCGCCGACGGCGTGAAGGAAGACCGCGATCTGGTGAACGCCATGTTGACGCTCATGGTGGACATACGCCAGTCCCGCGTCATCCTGGTGGCGGCGACGAATCACATGAACACGCTGGATAGCGCCGGCGTTCGGGAGGGGCGGTTCGATTTCAAAGTCGAAATCACCCCCCCGGACCTGCCCGCCCGCATTGGCCTGCTGAAGAGGGGGCTGCGCGAAAACCTGCCCGACGTGCAGGTCGAGGACCGGGTCGTCCAGTCGGTCGCAGAGCGCTGGAATGGTTTCTCCGTGAAGCGCATCCTCGCGGTCACCGAGGAGCTCCCGTCTTATGTCAAGGCGAAGGGGCTCAAGGGCGTTGCATTCGAGGACTTCATGGGTGCGTTGCGCCAGCTGCAGGGCCAGCGCGGTCACGTCCCCGAGAATGTGAAGCGGCTGGACGAGTTGATTTTCAGCGAGAGCACACGGGAAATGCTGGATCTCATCGCCGCACGCATGCTTGATCCCGAACACACGGAACGGCATGGGGGCACCCTTCCAACCGGCGTGCTGTTCTATGGCCCGCCCGGCACGGGAAAGACGGCTGCGTGCAAAGCATTGGCGAAGGAGGTTGGCTGGGCGTATCTCCCGTCCACCGGCGCCGATCTGGCGCGCGATCCGAAACGCCTGGAGGCGCTGTATGCCAAAGCGCAGGACCTGCGTCCGACCATCATCTTCATCGATGAGCCCGACGAACTGCTGCGCGACCGGCAGTTTTCCGGGTCCACGGAAGCTACCAACAAGCTGCTGACGCTGATGGACGGAGTCGGCGATCGCGTCCGCGACGTGGTCTGGATCGCGGCGACGAACAACCCGGACCAGATCGATCCTGCTCTCTTGCGCGGCGGAAGGTTCACCGAGAAGGTGGTGTTCGAGTTGCCCTCGGCGCATGACCTTTCCCGCTACGTGGAGCAATGGCTTGAGCGCAAGAAGATCGCCCTTGACGCTGGCATTGGCCTGGACCGCATCGCCGAGGTCGTCGGGCACTCCAGCATCGCGAACGCAGAAGCCATTCTGCAGTCGGCCGTGAATCGTGCGATTGCGCGGCGGCAATCGCCCGTCATGGTGCGTCTGGAAGACTTCGAGCGTGCTTCCAGCCTGGTGAATGGATTCAATTAGCGAGGTTGAAAAGCATCGCGAAGCTCTGGGCCGCACGCTCCGGACCCAGCTGCAACCGGCAGCTCCAACAATGCCGATAGCGCGCGCTGCGCGATGCAAGAGATTCGCGGTGAGGGACGAGCATCACAAGAACAATTCCAGGCGTCCCGTTGCCGCAGAGTCGCGCGTCGAAGGCACCGAAGCGGCCCGATGAGTACTGTGAAGCTGACATTCGTCCCATATCGGACGCCATTCGAGAAGCTCGCGTGCGGCGAAATGTCCTAGGACTGCCAAGAGAGCCACTTCGCGCGCCCGGTTTGCGAGTAGCCCTGATCTTTGCGCACCTGAACAGGCTCTGAAAATCTGAAGCTGCTTTGCCCCGACGCAGCCATTGACCTTAATATCTATTCATTTATTATTCATTGGTGGCCCTCTCTTCTGACCACCACCTGATCCTGGGCTTACTCTCGGACCGCGGCACCGCCACCGCGGCTGAGCTCGGCGCTGCCACTGGGAAAAGCCAGCCCACCGTGTCCAGGCTGCTGGCCCACATGGGGCCGCAGATCGTCAAGCTCGGAAAGGCCAGGGCCACCCGTTATGGTGCGCCAAAATCTATTCACGGAAGGCCGGCACAGCATACCGTGTGGTGGACGGATGAGCAGGGGGGCCGAACTAATGTGGGCACGCTGACCTACCTGGCCAACGAGACCGTCTACGTGGAGTCCCGCCAGCTGGGGGACTACGCCGGCGAGTTGTTGCCGTGGTACCTCACGACCTTGCGGGCCGAGGGTTTCCTGGGGCGCATCGCGGCGCGAGCCCTGGCGACGCTGGGCGTCGAGAGCGAGCCGGAGCGGTGGTCGCTGGAGACCATCCTCTACGCCGCACTGCAGGTGCACGACGCGCCCGGGGCCATCACTCTGGGCTTCCAGGATGATGGCGGCCAGCGTCTGAGGCTCGCCGCCGATCGCATCGACGAGCAGCTGGACGCCGCCGCGGAAACGGTGGCCACCACACTGCCCGCGGGATCGTCGGCAGGAGGCGAACAGCCGAAATTCCTCGCGCAGCTCGAGGACCGTGGGCCGGTGATCGTGAAGTTCTCGCCACCCCTGGACACGCCCGGCGGCCGTCGCTGGTCCGACCTCCTGTACGCGGAGCAACTTGCATCATCGACCTTGGCCAGGCACGGCCTGGCCGCGGCGGGCGCGCAGATGCGCCAGACGGCCCAGCGTGCGTACCTGATCTCCGAGCGCTTCGACCGCATCGCTGCCACCGGCAGGCGGCACGTCGTATCGATCGGCAACGCGCACCGCGCCTTCGTGCATGGCGTGTACCGCAACTGGGCAGAAAGCTGTGAAGCGCTCGCCAGCCGCGGCAGCCTCGCCCGGGAGGATGCGGACCGTGCGCGCACGCTTCTGGACTTTGGGCGGCTGATCGGCAATACGGACATGCACAGCGGAAACCTGGCGCTTTTCGTGCAGTTGCAGGACGTCCGCAAGGGCCGCTTCAGGCTGGCGCCGGTTTACGACATGCTGCCGATGCGCTGGAGGCCCGATGCGAGGTCGGGCGGCGTCGCCGAGTACACGCGCTTCGCCCCGGACGGCGGTGCGCTCGCCTCGCCAGCAGCGCCGATGGCACGGGAGTTCTGGCAAGCCCTCGCGGCCCTGCCGGCTGTCAGCCGCAAGCTTCGAACCGTGGCCGGACAGATGGTCGACACCATCCAGGAACAGGCGCCGCTGGCAGCGTTGGGCCAAGGGCCGCGCGGCTGAGGTGATCTCCTCCTGCCCAAGGGTGGTGCGGCTGCTGCGGCTTGAACTTCCTGGCCTGCGCTGTGGAGAGCGCGAAGGCCCGGTGCGGCGGCGGCTGCGCCTGCGTTCAGGGGTGCGCCGCATGCGGCAGCAGGTCCGTCACAACTTGGCGCGCTGATTCCTGATCCGCTCCCCGCCCCGGTCGCATTGCAGGCGCGGCGCGCGTCAACGTGGGTCCAGGGGCGCGTTGGGACGGCGCGCGCAGCGCAGAGCCCGGCCTAGGATTGCCTGCTCCCATGCTCACCGAATTCCGCGTGGCCTGCGCCATCACTGCATGGCTCGCCCCTGGCGCAATGGTCGCCGCGCAGGCGCTTGCGCCGGGGCGGCTCCCCCTGAATTTCAGCGAACCTGCGCCGTGCGTGGCGCCCGCCGCGCACTACCACGGCGTGAACCCGTGGGTGCTGCGCGCGATCCTCAAGGTCGAAAGCGATTTCCAGCCAGGCGCCGTCCACCGCAACGCCAACGGCTCCCTCGACCTCGGCATGGCGCAGATCAACTCGATCCACTTTTCCGAGCTTGCCGCCTGGGGCATCGCACCGGCCAACCTCATGGACGGCTGCGTCTCCACCTACGTGGCCGCCTGGCACCTCGCGCGGCAACTGCGCAAGCACGGAAATTCCTGGTTCGGCGTGGCCAGCTACCACAGTGCGTCCCCGTGCCAGAACGCACGCTATGCGGCGCTGCTCTGGAACGCCCTGTGGTCCTGGGGCGTGGTGAGCGGGGCGCGCATGAACGTCGTGCCCCTGAAGGCCTGCATCTACAGGGAGCCCGGCCTGCAACGCGGCAGGCCAGCACCAGACGCAAGGGCAGCGCCGGCACTCGCCTTTGACGAAGGACCGTGATGCAGGCGCCCCCGGCATCACGCTTGGCCGAAGTCCTCGCCGGCGCGATGGCGCTGCCCGCCGAAGACCAGGCGCGCCTTTGCTCGCTGCTGCAGCGGCTCACCGCGGACTCGTCTTGCGCAGCATCGGCCCGGTCCTCTGCCGATGGGCCCAGCGCTGTCCCCGGTTCGCCCGGCCAGGAGGCGGTGCAAGACTGGCTCGCGCAGATCGCGCGCGAACCGGCCTGGACCCGGCTGCTGCTGCTCGAGGACGCCCTGGAGAACATCGGCTGCGCGGGCGAAGCGTCGGTGCTGCAGGCAGCGCGCAGCGCACTGCTGCAGGCGAACCCGGCGACTGCCGTGCGCCACGCGGTCGTCGCACTCGCAAGCCAGCATCCGATCGCCGTCTGCGTCGGCGTGGTCGGCCTGGCGGTCGCCGTGTCCGGCCTGGCACGCGTCCTGCTGCGCCTGGTCTTCTGAGTCCGCGCGGCGCCCCGGTGCCCCGGTGGCCGCCTCTGGCGGCGCGAAATCGCTCCAACCGCAGCAAAGCCACTCGTTGCCCCGCCGGTGAAACCTCCAGTCGCTCCTAGCATGAACACCAGAGGCATCGACATGGGACTGTGGAATCCACTGCGCAAACGTTCAAGGCCGGACAGCCCCAAGGCGGCAGCGGCCTGTCTGCAGTCGGCACCCAACACGCCGGCATCCCTGTACCAGCAGGCCGAAGGCAAGTTCGCGGAGATCTACGGATCCGCACTGGTGAGCGCCAACCGATCCTTCCTGGTGGCCTGCGGCTGCATCATCGTCGCCCTCGCCAGCATCGCCTCGGTGGCGACGATCTTGCCGCTCAAGGAAGTGCGGCCGTGGGTGGTGGAGGTGAACCCGGCCAGCGGGGTGGTCAACAAGCCGGTGCAGATCGACCGCATCGATCCCAGTACGGCGGTGGTGAAGTCGGAGCTCGCGCGCTGGGCCGAGGCGGTCTATGCGATCGACCCGCTTCGTTCCGGCGAGGCGCTGCGCTGGGCCAACGCGCGCAGCGCCGACAAGGCCGTGGCGCAATTCGCGGAGTTCCGCGCCCGCGAACGGATCTACGAGCGCATGCGCAGCGAACCGGACATGGTGCGCGAGGCCAAGGTCGCGGCGGTGGATGTCTCGCGCAAGGGCACGGCCTTCATCTACGTCATCACCAGCGAACGCGTGGGCGCCGGCGGCCCGGAACCCGCGCGGTCCAGGCGCATGCGGGTGACGCTGAACTACCGCCTGCTGCCGCCCACGCAGGAAGCCGAGCTGCTGGCGAACCCGCTGGGCCTGTACGTCACCTTCTTTTCCGACACCGAGGAGCGCGCGCAGTGACTGGGCGCAGCCGCCCCTCGCTGGCGCGCCTGTGCGGGCTGGCGCTGCTTGGCGCGGCAAGCAGCGCTGCGCTGGCGCCCGCGGCGGCCGAAATGCTCGCCACGCCGCTGCGCGGCGACTCGCGCCTGGTGGAGTTCGCCTACGACCCGGACAACACCTACCTGGTGCTGGCCAAGCCCAAGGCGGTGACGCACATCCAGTTCGCCGGCGACGAGGCGATCCAGTCGGTCGCCGCCGGCGACACCGCCAACTGGGAATTCACACCGACGCGCAACCGCAAGAACCTGTTCGTCAAGCCCCGCTACGAAGGCCAGGAGAGTTCGCTCACCGTGATCACCGACAAGCGCAGCTACCAGTTCGTGCTGCGCTCCACCGGCGACGGCAGGAAGTGGTACCAGCGCGTGAGCTGGGCCTACAGCCGCGAGCTGGTGCTGACCATGGAAGGCATGCCCGAGGCGCAGGACACGGCTGCCGCTGCTGCGCCCCAAGCCGAAGCGCCGGCGCCCCGGAAGGCGGCCAGCGCGCTGGCGGCCGGCATCGCGCCGGACCAGCTGCGCTTTGGCTACGAGATCAGCGGCGATGCCGCGTTCCGGCCGCGGGTGGTGTTCGACGACGGGCGATTCACCTATTTCAAGATGCCCGGCAACCTGCAGGAGCTGCCGGCGCTGTTCGCCGTGATGGCCGACAAGGACTACAGCCTGGTGAACTTCGAGGTCAAGGGAGACTACCTGGTGGCGCAGCGCCTGCTGCCCGCGGCCGTCCTCAAGCTCGGGCGCGAAGAGGTGCGGGTCACCAGGGCGGTTCCCAGGCGCAGCTTCTTCAGCCCTGCGGGAGAGGCCCCCTGACATGGCGATCTCCGACAAGACCATCCTGGACCCCGAGCCGTCGCAGCCGGGGGTGCCGCTGCGCAAGTCCACCCTGGCGGTGCTCGCCGCGCTCGTGCTGGCGCTCGCGTTCGTGTGCTCGCTCGTGCTGTCCCACACGGCACCCGCCCCGCAGGCGCCGTCGGCGGCCCGGGACCTGCGCGAGTGGAAGAAGACGGGCACCGACCAGATGCTCAAGGACGAGGAAGCCCAGGCCGCGCGCACGGCCAGGGTCGCGGGCGCAGCGGCTGCGCGCGCTTCCGGCGCGACCGCGCCCTTGCCGCTTGCCATGCCTGCCATTCCGGCCGGCGTGCGCAGGATGGACGACAGCAGCGCGTTCTTCGACCGCAAGACGCCGCTGAGGATGGGCGCGGCGCCGGCGGCCGCACCAGCGGCGCCGCTGCGCAGCGGCGAAAAGGACCTGGAATTCGAGGCGCAGACCCGGATGGCGAAGGCGCTCGTCGCCGATCTGGAGGCGCCCCACGAGGACCCACGCGCAACCGGGGCGGGCCGCGCCGGACCCGGTTGGATCGAGGCGCCCGCCCTGCCGGCAGCTGCGTCGGCGACCCCCGCGCCGAGCGCCGCCATCGCAGGGCAGATCGAGGCCTTCGCGCAGCAGTTGCGGCTGGCCCAGGCGGCCCCCGGCGTGTCCCTGCGGTCGAGGGACGACTGGGTGCGCGAATACGCGCGCGACGGCGCGGCGCGGTCACGCGTGCTCGCCGGCTACCAGGCGGCCACGCGGCTGGTGCTGCGCCAGGGCAAGGTGATCCCCGCGGTGCTGGGTCGGCAAATCAACTCCGACCTGCCCGGACGCATCACCGCCTACGTGAGCAGCAACGTCTATGACAGCGATGGCCGCCTGCTGATTCCGATGGGAGCGGCCCTGATCGGCAAGTACGACTCCGGCGTGCTGGTCGGCCAGAGCAGGCTGATGTTCGCGTTCGAGCGGCTGGTGCTTCCGAACGGCTACTCGTTCGACCTCCCGGCCGCCGCCGGGGCCGACCTCGCGGGCGCTGCGGGCATGGCGGGCGCGGTCGACAACCACTTCCTCAAGATGTTCGGAACCAGCCTGCTGATCGCCGTTCTCGCCGATCGGGGCAAGCAGCCCGCCAGCGTGACGCAGCTGGGCAGCTCGGGTCCGGTCACCGCGGCCGGCCAGGTCCTCGCCGACGTCAGCAAGACGGCACTCGATCGCAACCGGGTGATCGCGCCCACCCTCACCGTGGACCAGGGGACGCGCATCAACGTCGAGGTCGTGTCCGACATGGTGTTCCCGCAGCACTACCCCCTGGAGCAAGCCCGATGAAGTCCAGGCTCGCGATCTCCTCGCTCGCGCTTGCGCTGCTCACCAGCCCCCTGGCGCCCGCACGAGGGGCCGATCCGGCACGGGTGGGCGCCTACGACTTTGGCTACCTGCTCAGTGGCGATGTGCGCGTCAGGCCGGTCCAGGTGTTCGACGACGGCAGCAGCACCTACTTCCAGTTCCGCGCCGGCGAGGCCGTGCCCGCGATCTTCGCGGCCGCCGGCGGAGTTCCGCATCTGCTGATTCCCGTCCAGGAAGGTCCCTACGTCCGCATCGCACAGGTGCACGGCCGCTTCCTGCTGCAGGTGGGCAGGGCACAGGCCGACGTGATCCACGCTGGAGCGCAGCGCCCGGACGCTCCGCAGGTGATGACCGTCGCCGAGTCCGGGCTCCGGCAGCCCTATGGGGCCACCCCGCTGCCTGCGCGCGGGCGGCTGGTGGCCTCGCTGGCACCGGTGGCCATGGAGCTCGATGCACCCCAGGCCCTGGATCGAAACAGCTACGCGACGCCCGTGAAGGGGGACCGGGTGTTCTGGCCTGAGCGGCCGGCCACCACCGAGCATTCCGTCGGTTTTGCGCGCGCAGCCTATGGCTTGTCGCGCGACGCGCTGCGATCGCTTCAGCGGCTCGCGCAGGCGGCTCCTGGCGTGGCCAGGTTCACCGTGATCGGCCGCGACGACGACAGCTACAAGGAAGGGCTGGACCGGGCACGCGCGCAAGCCATCCGCAGCGCGCTGATGAAGGCAGGAATCGCGAGCGACCGCATCACGTTGCGCACCGGCGTGATGAAGCCCCCCGCGCGCGCGAAGCTCTGGGACTCGACGGTCGTCGTCGAGGTGGAGCAGGCGGCGCCGGCGATGAGCCAGGCAGGCGCGCCAGCCAAGCTCGGCACCGCTGCTGCCAATCCGGCCCTGGCCGCCCATCTCGAGGCGCTGGTGCGAGCCGGGGTGCTCGATCCAGCGCAAGCCCGGGCGGTGCTGGCCGGATCCCGGCAAGGCCAGGAGTCGCCCAGCCCGGGAGCAGCCGTGGCAGCCGCCGGCGCGCAGAAGTTCGCGATGCGCAAGACCGACGAATTCGTCGACCGCATGTTGACGCGCTGGGCCAGGGAGTGCGGCTGGCGCGTGATCTGGCAAGGCGCGCCTGCCATCGCGATCACCGGCGACGCCGAAATCGACCGACCTGACTTCCTCCAGGCGGCTGACCTGGTCGTGAAGCACGCGAAGGCCGCCGGCTACCGCATTGCTGCGACCGCCTACCGCGACCAGGTGCTTCAGATCGTGAGTGAGTGATGAAACCGAACCAGCACTGCGTGCGGCCCGGCGTCCTCGGCGCCGGTCTCCTGGCCAGCGGCCTTGCCCTGGGGCAACAGGGCATCTCCATTTCGCCCAGACCTTACGAGTCGGCCCTCCCGATCGCCGCGCCCGCGCTGCCCACGGCCGGGGCGCCCGTGCCTGCGCCGCCCCTGGCGTCCAGCGTGCGCTACGAGGTGAGCGTCGCTGACCGGACCGTGCGGCAGGCGCTGGCGCGGTGGGCCAGGGAGACGGGCTGGGTGCACGAGCCGATCCACTGGGCCCTGGACAAGGATTTCCCGGTCGCGGCCCCGGCCGGCCCGGAGACCTTCGGCCCCGAGTTCAAGGCTGCCGTTCGGATCCTGCTGTCTTCCACCGAGCTGACGGATCGGCCGGTGCAGCCTTGCTTCTACGCCAACCACGTGCTGCGCGTGATTCCCAAGGCCGAACTTTGCGACAAGACTGTCCAGTGAAAGAGCCAGCAATGAAAGGAATCGCACGCTACTGGCTTGCTGCATCCCTGGTGCTCGCCGGCTGTGCCAATGCGCCTCGCGCCTCCCAGCGCGATGCGGCGGCCGCCTCGCAGCAGATCGCCGCTGCGCAGCAGGCCTTCCGGTCCTCGGCGATCGACAGCGAGAACAAGCGTCTCGCTGCCCAGGACGTGCATCGGCCCTACATCGCGGGCAACAGCACGCCGCTGGCGCGGGAGATCGCGATGCCGGAGGTGCTGCGCCGCTCGGTGCCGGTCCTGGCCCTGTACCAGAAGTCCGCGGTGGATCTCGAACTCGCCTTGCGCCAGATCTCCGAGGCCTCCGGCATCCTGGTCACCGCCACGCCGGACGCCCTGTTGCCGGCCGCAGCCTTCGGTCCCCGCACGGCGGTGCAGAACTCGCCGGTGCAGCCACCGCTGCGCGTGGTGCTGCCGGGCGAAGCCACGCCGTTGTGGCGGCTGCTGGATGATGTGGCGCGCCAGGTGCAGCTCTCGTGGCGGCCGGTGCCAAGCGGCGCGGAGTTCTTCCGCGTCGAGACCCGCGTGTTCCAGCTTGCGGGCACCCCCCAGGTGGCCAGCACGGTGGCGAGCCTCGGACGCAACGCCGGCAGCAATGCGATCTTCGAGAGCACGTCCAAGACCGGCTTCGAGACCAAGGAGCAGAACCAGTTCAAGGGCTTCATGGCCGCCGTCGACGCCATGCTGTCCACGGGTGGCAAGGCCTCGCTGGCCAACGAGAGCCAGACGCTCGTGGCCACCGACACCCCCGCGAACCTGCAGCGCATCGCGCACTTCGTGGCCGAGCAGAACCGGATCATGTCGCGGCGGGTGCGTGTGGTGCTCGAGGTGCTGGAGGTGGTCGACAAGGATTCCAGCGAGCTGGGCGTGGACTGGAATCTGCTCTACGGAACCACCAACCGGGCCTTGTCGAACCTCAGCCCCGCGTCGCTCACGTCGCCGCAGGTCGGCAGCCTGTCGCTGGGGCCCACCACCGGTCCGTTGGCCGGATCGAGCCTGGTGATCCGCGCGCTCAACGAGCTGGGGGTGGTCGTGAACCGCCGCTTCTTCCCTTTCCTGACCACATCGGGCCGTCCGGTGACGCAGGCGATCCGCACCACCTTCAACTATGTCGACCAGGTGCAGGCGACTGCGGCGCCGGCGGGCTCCTCGGTGCTGACCGCGCAGCAGGCGCCCACGGTCACGCAGAAGGAAGAGACCGTGGGCACCTTCGTGACGGTGATTCCGACCGCCAAGGGCGACGACTCCATCTTCCTGTCGATCTCCTTCGACCTCACCAGCGCGCAGCCGCTGGTGCCCTTCACGGTCGGAGCGGCGGGC
Organism: Ramlibacter sp. AN1133; assembly: GCF_037890035.1. NCBI lineage: Bacteria > Pseudomonadati > Pseudomonadota > Betaproteobacteria > Burkholderiales > Comamonadaceae > Ramlibacter > Ramlibacter sp. AN1133. The sequence continues at coordinate 91,719 of NZ_JBBKTQ010000011.1, read as the reverse complement.
GCTTCCGTGACGGTGCAGCAAAAGACCATCGACGGCACCGGCTTCATCCAGGAGCTGCCGGTGCGCTCCGGGCAGACGGTGCTGGTCGGCGGCCTGGAGTCCCTCACGGCGCAGGACAACACGCGGCGCATCGGCTCCGATGCGCCGATCCTGTTCGGCGGCTCCAGTGCCGCCAGGGTGAGCCGCTCGCGCATGTTGCTGCTGGTGACGGCGGTGGTGGAGGAGGGGGTCTAGCCATGGCCTGGCTCACCTTGTTGCGCCGAGGCGCGGCTGCGGCCGCAAGGAAGGCCGCGCCCCGGCTGGAATTGCTGGAAGACGCCAGCGGCACCCGGGCCCTGGCCTTCGGCGTGCAGTGGCGCTCCATTGCCACCACGGGGGGGCGCGACGAGGCGCTGAAGCTGGCGCGCCAGGCGGGCGCATCGCATTACCTCTACCGCGGCCAGCAACTCGGGCTGGGCGTGCTACCCAGGGACACGCCGGCCGCCCTGCGGGTGTATCCGGCCGCCTGCGTGGCGGCTCGCCACATGGTGGGCAACGCGATCTGCGCGCTGCGCATCCAGGAGCGCGAATACTGGATCGCAGCGCTCGCCAACGGCGCGCCGACATCGACCGATCTGTTCCTGCAGGGCATCGACGACGGCCAGGCGCTGCAGCGGGTGCACGAGATCGCCCGCGAGGTCCATGCCGGCGCACAGGAGGCGCCGACGCTCTACACCAACATCGAGGGCGGTGCGATCGAGGGCGCCAGGTCCTGCAGCGACGAAGACCTGTTCCAGGCACTGGCGAGCGGCTCGGACCTGCTGCAGCCGCTGCCGGCCGCGGGCATGAGCCTGCCCCGGCCGGTCCTTGCGACCGGTGTGCTCATCGCCATGCTGCTCGCGGCGCAGCAGGCCTACCAGGGCTGGGCCAGGCGCACGGCGCGCGCCTCGGCGCTGTCGGCCGCCAGCGACGAACCCGACCCTGCCCAGGCCTGGTCGGAAGCGATCGCCAGGTGGCGGGCCGGCAAGGCAGCGGCGGATGGTCGCTTGCTGCTGCAGGCGCGCGATCAGCTCAACGCGCTGCCCTTGCGCTGGCAAGGCTGGATCCTCACGGCGGCCGTGTGCCGCGCCTCGCCGGCTGCCCTGCCGAAGGACGCCGCCCAGCGCAGCTGGTCCTGCCTGGCGCAGTACGGGCGCGGTCACGGCGCCGTGGTGAACCGGAACGTGGCGGCCATGCTGCCGGCCGGCTGGACCGCGAGCTTCACGCCGCTCCATGGCATGGACGTGAGCTGGCATTTCATGCAGCCGGTGCAGCCGCTCGATCTGCAGCAGCTGCCGCCAGCGGAATTCTTCCGGGTCGAGGTGGCCAGCCGGCTGCAGCCCTTGCTGCCGGCGCTGGCCGCCGACGTGAGCTACCGCTTCATGCCGGTGGAGATCAGCGCACCCAGGCGCAAGGACGGAACGGCCATGCCGGTGCCGCCGCAGGCCCAGGGCATCGAGGCCGCGACGCTGACGGTCAAGGCGCCGATGCGAAACATCGACGCGCTGATCCAGGCGGACGTCAGCGCCGACTGGACCGAGATCAGGCTCAGCTTCGACGACCACGACCCCAAGGGTGAGCTGCGGGCTTCCAGCGTGATGGCCGAGGCGAAAGGAGAGATGTATGCGAGGCATTAATTGGGTGGCGGCGTCGCTGCTGATCGCCATGGCGCCTGCGGGCCCGGGTGTCGCCCAGCCCGCAGCGGCCGCGGCGCCGGCGAGCGGGCCGGCAGCGGCCGGCAGCTCCCCGGCTGCGGGCATCGCGGCGCTGCAGCCCAATGTGCTCACGGTGCAAGCGCTCATCAAGGCCGAGAACGAACTGGCCATCGCCAAGGCCAGGAGGGAGCACGTGGCGGCCGGACTGGACCTGGAGCTGGCCGTGCCGGGCGCGAGGCGCAAGGGGCCGGCGCCGATGTCGGTGCAGGTCGAATCGATCGCCGGAGCGCAGGCGCAACTGCGCGCCAGCCTGTACGCCGACGGGCAGCCGTTCGAGGGCGTGAGCGTCGGCGCCAGGGTGCATGGCTGCCGCATCGAAGCCATCGAACAGCGCTGCGTCGTCTTCAAGCCCGCCGCGCGCGGGGTGCAGCCGCAGCAGTGCCCCACTGCGTGCTGGACCGGCACCCGCACGGAGCCGTCCGCAGCCACGCTGGCGGGCATTCCGGCCGGTCTGCCGGCGGGCGCGCTGCAGGGACCGCTGCCGGCAGCCACGAGCGCGCACGCCGCGCGCTCCTCGCGCCCTGCAGCGCCGCTCCCCCTGGCGACCGGCATGCGCTGAAGGAGGACCGCATGTTGTCCGTGCTGCGTGCCTGGATGAACGGAGAAAGCTGGCGCCCGGCGCTGCTGGCGCCGCAGGGGCCGTCCCGGACGGCGCGCCGGGTGTGCTCGCCGGCCCGGGGACGCGCGGCGTCGGCCGCCGGTGCGGACCGGCCCGCCAGCCAGTGCTGTGCTGACCGCGAGCCCCCGCCAGCGGTGTTCGCCGGCGTGCGCTTTGCCGAGACCCTGATTGCGCAGACCTCGGAGCTGGCGCGCGTCAGCTTCCATCGCGTCGTCAACGAAGACGTGAAGCTCGGCCAGCACCTGTTCAGCCGCATCGCGGTGGCGCAGCTGAGTCCATCGGCCAGAGAGTGTCTGTTGTTCGCGGACCGCGGCGCCGTCACGGTGGACGAGGTCGCGGCCGTGGTGGAGCAGCTGCGCAAGCTCGGTTGGGCGCTCGTCACGCAGGGTCCGCAAGGCTACTGGATGCACTGCGCGCTGGTCATGTCGCTGTCGCAGGGCCACATCGACGCGCACGGGCTCGCGGTGGAAACGGAGATCGCGCGCGACCCGAACAAGAATGCCCTGTTCACCAGCTTCAAGGACATCGTGTCCTGGGGCTATGCCCACAACGCCGACGACATCGACTTCGCCATCGACCTCGGCGCGCCGAAAAGCCAGGTCTGCTTCAAGATCGGCGGGCGCTACGTGCGACCCCCCATGTGGTCGCTGGCCACCGACACGCTGGTGCAGATGCTGGGGATCGCATGGCAAAAGAGCAGCGGCGGGGCGGATGCTGCGTTCCAGGCGCGCACCGAGCAACAGGCGAAGGTGGAGCTCGAACTGCAGCGAAGCAGCAGGCTTCCGCATGGCGCCCGCGTTCGGCTGCGCTGGAGCGGCATGGCCAACGACCGGGGCACGGTGGTCACGCTGCGTCTGCAACGGCTGGGCGAGTCGGCCCGCATCCGCTCGCTGGAAAGCGCGGGCTACCCGCGCTCGCAGATGGAAATCCTGCGCCGGGTGATCCACTCCGAAGGCGGCATGACGGTATTTTCCGGCGTGGTCGGCTCGGGCAAGTCGACCTCGCTGGCGCAACTGCTGCGCGAGCTGCCGAGGGACATCAAGATGATTTCCATCGAGGATCCGGTGGAGCTGGAGATCCCCTGGATGTACCAGAAGACCGTGACGCGGGACCTCAGCGCCAGCGGCGAGGACAGCGCATTCAGGTCCGCGGTGGCCGCCATCTACCGCTCCGCGCTGGACGTGCTGCTGCTGGGCGAGGTCCGCGACGTCACCACCGGCATGATCGCGCGCCAGGTTGCCGAGTCCGGCCACAGCGTCTACACCACCACGCACGCCAAGGGAGCCCTCGGGATCATCGACCGCTTCGCCTCACCGGCGATCGGCATGCCACGCGAGGTGCTCGCCACGCCCGACATCCTGAAGGTCCTGGTCTACCAGGCCCTGCTGCCCACCACCTGCCCGCATTGCGGCCTGAGCCCGGCCGACTTTGCGGCTGAACACCAGCTGGGTGGCGCGCGGCTGGCGGCCCACATGGCCTACTTCGAGCGCATCGAGCGGCTGTACGGCCTTGCCGCCGAACGCTTCAGGCTGCGCAACCCACGCGGCTGCGCGCAATGCAGCAAGTCCGAGCTGCCGGAACTCAACGGATATTCGGGCCGCACGGTGGTGAGCGAAATGATCGAGCCCGATGACGAGATGCTCAGGTTCATCATGGCGGGCAACAACGTGGAGCTCACCCGGTATTGGCGCTCGCTGGCCAACGCGCGCTACGACGACGACGACCTCACCGGCAAGACGGCGATGGAATGCGCGGTGTTCAAGGCCGGCCAGGGCATCATCGATCCGCGCGAGATCGAGCCGCGCTTCATGTCCTTCGAAACCGTGGAGCAAAAGCGCTGTGGCAGGCGGGCGGAGGCCGCACCATGAGCCAGGGCGCGAACCACAGGGCCTTGCGCGCGCCAGCGGCGCTCCCGGCGCGCGTGCGGCGGGCCGCGGTGCGCTTTCGCGGGCAGCGCGCGCGCCACTACGAGATCCTCGCCGGCAAGCTGACAGCCGGCCGGGGCAACGTCAAGCTGCTGGAGATCTTCGAGCGCGATGCCCAGCGCTATCCGGGCCAGCCGCTGGGCGTCCTGTCGGCGTACTGGGCCGAGGTGTATGCCGGCAATGGAGCCAGCCTGGCCGGGGCTTGGCAGGGGACTCTGCCCGACGACGAGGTTTCGATCATCCGCATCGCCGCCGATGCGGGCGGCGATGGCGCCTTGCTCACCGCGCTGCAGGACGTTGCACGCGCGGCGCGGCTGGGCGACCGGGTCAAGGCTGCCGTCATCGGCACCCTGGCCGCCGCGATCGTCGGCGTCGTGGTGGCCTTGCTCATGGCAACCGCGTTCCCGCTGGTTGCGGCCGCCAAGTTGCGCGAGATCTACGGGTTCATTCCCCTGGACCAGTGGGGCCCCAAGGCCAAGGCATTCGTCGGGCACGCCGAGCGCGTCAGGAGCTACGGCGTGTACGCCATGGCTGCGGCCACGATGGTGGTGGTCTACGTGCATTGGACGATGGGCAACCTGATCGGACCGTGCCGGGACTGGCTCGACCGCAAGGTCATCCTGTACCGGGTGGTGCGCGACCTGAAGGGCGCGCTGTTCCTGTCCACGATGGCCACGCTCACCCGCAGGCGCGGCAACGTGATGTTCACGCTGCGCCAGTCGCTGGAAACCTTCGCCGCCAGCGTTCGCTCCAACTGGCTGCGCTGGCGGGTGCAGCAGGTGATCGATGCCATCGATGCCACCGGCGGGGTCGGATCGGACGCCTTCGACACCAATCTGCTGTCCCGGGAGATGTTCTATTTCCTGCGCGACACGCAGGAGGCGAACGGCTTTGCCGAAGGCTTCGAGGAGACCGGCAGGTACGTGGAGGGCACGGTCATCCAGGACGTGTTGTTCCGCCTGACCGTCTACCGCTGGGTACTGCTCCTGACCGGAGTGGCCACCGTGCTGTTCGTCTTCGGCTGGCAGTTCAGCGTGATCTACGAGATGAGGTCCGTCATGCAGACCTACTTCAGCTCCAGGTGACCTGGCCGTCTTCGATTCCCCGCGTTTCCCCTGTCACACCCTTGAGGACTACCTTCGAAAGGCTTCCATGACCAAGATCGCACCCAAGCTCCCGACCACCGGCTGCCAGCGCGGCTTCACCCTGGTCGAATTGCTCATCGTGCTGGCCATCATCGCGGTGATTTCCGTGTTTGCCGTGCCCGTCGCGCGCGGCGTCATCATCGGCGGCAAGACGGAGCCTACGGCCAGCGACATCTCCAAGGTGGTCACCCGCATGCGCTCCAACTTCGCCGGCCAGGGCACCACGCCCTACAACAATCTCGGGGCGCCGGCGGCGGCGACGGCGAACTTCGCCAACACCGCCCGCGGCCTGGCCTCGGCGCTGACGATCACCGGCGCCGGCGGCACCGCCACGGTGCAGCACGACATCGGCGCCACCAACTCGCAAGTCGGCGTCGCGGTCGGCACGATCAGCGTGGCGGGTGACTCCTTCACCGTGACGGTGCCCACGGTGAACGAGGCGGCGTGCCCGGGGCTGGCCGCGCAGCTGTCCAGGACTGCCGAAGTGATCACCGTCAACGGCGTCAACGCAAAGGCCGTGGGGGCGAGCTACAACGGCGGCACCGCCCAGAACGCCTGCACCGCCGGCGACACGAACAGCTTCGTGTTCACCTTCCGCTGATTCAGCAGGGCTCCGGAGTTCAGCGAGCTTCGGGGCGCCTTCCCTCGCACAGGACACACGATGGCCAGATCCCGGGAATCGCACGCTCGCGGCTTCATGCTGGTCGAACTGATCGTCGGCATCTCCCTCTCTGCGCTGCTGGCGATGTACCTGTCTGCGCAGCTGCGCCAGCAGTCGGAGGACAGCCTGGCCGAAGGGGCCGCGACCTACATCGGCGCCGTGGCCTCGGCGGCGCAGCAACACGTCCTCCTGAACTGGGCCAGCTACGCCAACGGCACGGCGGTTCCGGGGATCGCCGTCCTGCTGCAGCCCACGGTGGCCGAACTGGTCTCCTTGGGCCGTCTGAATCCCGGCTTCCCCTCTGGCTCCGGCGCGCTGCCGACGCGGCAATCGCTGCAGGTCAGCATCACGCGCAACAGCTGCCCGGGGCCGACCTGCCAGGTGCAGGTACTCGCCTGCACCACCACGCCGGTGACGCTGGGCAGCCCCGACACGCGTTTCGATCTGGCCTCGCTCATGACGTCCAGGCAGGGTGGCTCGGGCGGCCAATCCCTGCAGAACTTCGGCAGCACGATCCGCGGGCCGGCCCTCAGCGTGCCGAACCCGGTCGGAAACGTGGAAGGCATCGTCTGCGGCTCGGGGTCGGTCGACACCGCGCTGTTCGAGCGCTTCCTGGTCCTGAACGAGACGCGCGATCCCAACTTCCAGGGGCCGGTGACGATTGCGGGCGCCACCACGCTCAAGGGCACCCTGGCGGTGAGCGGGGCGGCGGCGGTCAATGGCAACACCAGCGTTGGTGGCTGCGCCCAGATCCGCGCTGCCACGGGGCGTGCCGCCTTCGGCTGCGCCAATCCCGACGAATTGCCGGCGGGATACGCCGGCGGCGTAAGCGCGCCGGACGTGGTGGTGGGCGGCAACATCCTGGCTTCCACGGACCCGGCCGGGTTCACCGGCGCTAACGGTATCTACGCGTACGTGGGCGTCGGCGGCGGCGTGGCCGAGGTGCGCACCTCCGGCAGGGCGCAGGCTGACCGGCTGGTGCCCTCCGGCCTGTATGCGCTCAACGGCGCCTGCGCCGCGGGCGACGAAGGAGCGATCGCGCGCGACAGCGCCGGCAGCGGACTGCTCACCTGCAGGGGCTCGCTGTGGCGGTCGCTGGCGAACTACTCGGGGGCGGGCGCTTCCTGCAACCTCCCCAACGGCTCGATCGCCGACGACGGCACCGGGGCAAAGCTTCTGTGCATCAACGGCATCTACGTGAGCATGGCCTCGCTGCGACCGCTGGCCACCGCGGGCGCTGCCTGCGGCGCGGCCGGTACGGCGGCCTACGACCCGGCGAGCAGCAACGAAATGCTGGTGTGCCGGCTGAATCCCGCCGGCGGCGTGCCACGCTGGATGCGCCTGCGCGACCTCACGTCGAATCTGCAGTTCGTCCAGTCCTACGAGGTGACCGACGTCGCAATCGGGCCCGGCGGCCAGGTCACGAAGCCGGTCTGTTCGCCGGCCGCGGGCATGGCCGCCACGCCCTTGATCCAGCTGGTGCCCAAGACCTACGCCTCGGCGGATGGCGGCATCGCGGCCTATGCGGTGGACACCGGCGTCGTGTGGCAGATCTTCCTGAGGAACGGCAGCGGTGGACTCCTGACCGGAAATCCGAACGCCCGCTCGCTCGCCAACGTGTTCTGTTTCTACGCCTAACCCCGCGCTGCGGCGCGGGGCCGATCTTTGTCGCAAGGAGAGACACCCATGACCACCCTTCGCGTTGCACTGGCCGGCCTGGCACTCGCGGCCACCGGCGTTTCGGCGCAGTCCATTCCTGCGCCGGCGGGCTCCACCGATACCGGCTCGCGCGCCACCGTCGGCATCGCGCCCGTCGACACCTCCAGCTTTGCGACCCGCTCGGACGTGACCAACGTCGCCAACACCGCCAACCTTGCCTACAGCCTGTCGCTGACCGCTTCCAGTGCCGTGGCGCCGTGGTCGCGGGCCTTCGCGGGACAGACCCGGCAGGGCTGCGGAGGCGTCCTGGGCTGTGCCGCCGCGACGATCGATGCCAATGGATTCGTGTCGTGGCGCATGACCAACTCCAACACGTGGGCGCCCCTGGGCTACCCGAGCAATTCCACTTGCGTGGGTTTCAGCAGCGGATTCACCAATTCCACCGATTTCAGTGTCGCAGTGTGTCCTTCGGGCTTCGACGTCAGCGGCCGCGCCACCAACTGGTTGGTGCAGTTCAACAGCGTGAACAGCTTCGCAGCGCCCTGAGTTCGCGCGCGTCGCCCAGGCGCCAGCGAATGCCTCCGCGACCTTCGCGTCGGGCAGCGCCGGGCCCGCGCTGGTTGATCGTTCCACCGTAAGCGGCTGGACGCCCCATCTTGACTGAGGTCGCCGCATGCGTTGAGCGGACACGGCCGCGGTCAGGCGTGGGCCCGCACCCTCGTTTCGGCCAGAGCCTTTCCTAGGGTAGACCCGAGCTGTGACTCGGGACGCGCGCGATTCTTGTTGCGTGTCAAATGCCAATCGCGAATCCGGTGGTCACATCCGACCTTCACCAGAGAGGGGCCCGATTCATGTTTGCACGTGCAATCCTCACCGGCGCAGTCGCCATTTCGGCAGCTACCGCGGCGCTCGGCGACGTGCTGCCGGTCCAGCGTCCGGTTTTGAAAGAGGGTGACCAATGGACGGTGGCGCGGCAGGACGCGTTGACCAAAGCGACCCTGAGCAAATCCACTCGAGCGGTGAAGCTCGTGGAGTCCTCGAAGATCGCAATGTCATTCGGCGCCAGGGATGGGGTGATCACCCCCGATCTCACCATCCTTGACAGCGGAAACGTCGTGAATGACGTGGGATATCAGCTGCTGCGGTTTCCGCTGGAAGCTGAAGCGAGTTGGGAGTTCAAGACGAACTGGCAGAACAGAAGCTCCGGCAACGCAGGATTAAGCTCGTTCAAAGTGAAGGTGCTCGGCGAGGAAAAGAAGACGACGCCTGCTGGTGCCTTCGATACCGTCAAGCTGCGTGCCGTCGGCAGCATGACGTCGCAACGATTTCCAGGAAAGATCTGGAGCGTGACGCTCACGTACTGGTACGCGCCCGCCGTGAAGGCCCTGGTCCGATACGAATGGCGCGACAACTTTCGCGACCTGGACGTCGACGAGGAACTCATCGAATTCAAATTGGCTGACTAGGACGCGAGTTCTCGGGAAACGGGGAGATGAGATGCCGCGATGGTTCGCCTTGATCTTTGGCGTCGGGACAATCGCTTCCATGCATGCGGCAGATCATCCGACCGCGTCGCCACCTGGCCTGAAGCTGCCGCGCTCCTGGAACTACCAGACCTTTGACGCCAACGCACCCAACGCCGCAGGCTACGGAGCTCCCGGGATAAGCCACATCACCTTGACGGGCAGCGATGGAGACTACCGACTCATGATGGTGGCACCGGGCTTGGGCATCTGCTATGCGGCCCCCTTGAAAGCCACAGTGGAGCAGACAGAGTCCGAACTTCTGATCACAACGCTGCCCCGCATGGCTGGCTGCCCTCCTGTGAGGTTTGCGATCCGCGCGGACGGTTCTGGTGGTCAACGGCAGCGGCTTACTGGCGGAGTGTGGCGGTGGGATCAATTGAATCGAGTCCTGACGCCTCGTGACTGACGGGTAGCGCCTCGAGCTTCCACATCGCCACACCACATTACCAGCGACGATGCACCGTTCTTGACCTTTAAGGTGATCAACTTCCTAACTACCCAAGGGGTACTATGAAATCTCCTCTCCAGATTGTTCCCATCGTGATTCTGGCGTGGTTCGCCAGTATCGGATCGTATGGGCAGACGCAGTCGGCCAATTCCGAACCGATGGCCGCTGCTGCGGCAGACTCGGCGACCAAGAAGTGGACCGATCGTGAGAAGTTCACCGTCATGTGGAGCCTGTCCGGCAGCCGCGACCAGTCTTGGACGGCGTTCCCAAAGGAAGGCAAGTTCCGCTTCAACAGCACGGACTACTGCGAAGCAGTTCCTGCGGCTGCGAAGTTCGGCGCGGAAGAAGGCAAGTTCGTGATCATCGTCACGCAGCCCAGGCCGAGCTGCAGCGTAATCAAGCTCAAATTCGACCTGACAACGAATGAAGGGGTCCTTGAAGTTCTGGGCGACGGTAGGTTCAGCCAGCTGCCTGGCAGAGTCGTCCGTTTAAGGGACTGAGTTCTTCGCAGAAAATACTATGCAATCGATTTTGCAGAGCATTCCAATCGCCGCCCTGACGCTACTCACCGCCATGGCGTTCGCACAAACGCCCTCGACCGCTTCCGACTCCATGGCCGCGGTTGCAGCGGACTCGGCGGGCAACAAGTGGATTGAGCGTCAGAAGTTTACGGTTCTGTGGAGCCTCCAGGGCAGCCGCGACCAGTCCTGGACTGCATTCCCCAAGGAAGGTAAATTTCACTTCAACAGCAGGGACTACTGCGAAGCCGTTCCCGCGGACGCAAAGTTCAGTACGGAAGGCGGAAAGTTCGTAATCCTTATCACGCGCACTAGGCCTCATTGTGGTGTCACTAAACTTACCTTCGATCTGGCCACCGAGGAAGGCATGCTGGAAGTTCTGGCCGACGGCAAGTTCAGCCAACTGCCGGGGAGGACTGTCCGCTTGAAGGACTAAGCTCTCGGCAGCGGCTGCGGCCCCGTTGGGCATGAGCGGCCGCCATTTCCTACTGCAGCCAATCCGGCGCGACTGCGCGCTTGACCGTACCTGGGCCAAGTGGCGTCTGGCGCGCGCCCGCACCGCCTTGCGCGGATATCGCCGACTGGACTCGACGCGCGCTCCACATCGCCCTCTGCAGCTTGACAAAGGTCGCGATGGTCACGCCGGCCTCCAGTGCCGCCGCCGAGAGCGAAGCTCCGACGCAATTGGTGCTGGCGCAGCGTTCCACCCTTAGCGTTTTGCGCCACGCAGGCGCGTGGCAGCGCCTTGTCCTGCGGGCGCTGGCCCGTCGTGGCGCTGGGATCCCACGCTCGCAAATTGCGTAGGCAGATCCTCTCGAGCCCGGTCGGCGCCGCTGGCCGCGGGATGCCGGTCCTCCAACAGGCAGCGGCCCCTTGCTGGTGCCCGCTCCGCACGAATGGAGCCGTGCTGAGCGGTTCGTATCCGGGCCCGCACCACGCGTGCAACAAGGCCGTTTGTGGATGTGCAGTCTGTCTCTGTGTCGATGCCGGCTACGGGCAAACTGCTCGGAATGAGATCAGCAAGAAAGGCTTGGACTACCGGGAAGTCCTTGTAGACCTGTTAGGCCGCACGTTCTCCTCCCTTTGTTCAGCGCTTCTCTGTCAGGGTAAGAACACCCTTGCCGTGGGGTAGTACCGTGGGCTGAGAGCAGACTGCACCAGAGCAAACCAGCGTCCAGCTAAATAGTCTGGGATTCTGCCCTCGCACGCATTTGGTCATAAACGAGATGCGGTACTCGTCCTTTGACTTGATGATTTCGGCCTCCACTGGCTCGTCACTAAAGACGCCGCGGGTTCCACAGACGTCATTCATTTGTCTGCCATCGTAGGAGATTAGGCCACGCATTGCGCCAGAGTTGTCAATGCGATCGACCTTGATCTTGATATCACCGCCGAACTTCGTTCCCGAGTTGGTGTTGATGAACTGCCAGTCCCCGACAAGTTCGTAAGGCGTGAAGCTCTCAGATTTCGTCGACTGATCGTCAGCGACTGCAGGTGCGGTAGCAAGAAAGGCCAGCACGACGGCTAAAACTCGACGCAAAGTTGAATGCACGGTTGCCCTCCAAAAATGGCGGCCAGTCGGGTCGGAGCCAGCCAGTCCGATACCTCAGTGAAGCGTATTGCAGATATGAAGTGTAGCCACGGCAGCAGGTGCTTCGTGCGGCCTAACGAATGAAAGGGACTATCCGTCCCGAGCTGACCGCGCATTTGCGGTCACCGGCGACAAAGCCACGATGGGATTGTCGAAGTCTCATCAACGCGCTCGAAAGGGGAAGTGTCGGTGGCGTGCAGGCGGGCTGCCTTCAGGATGGCTCCAGGAACACCATGAAAGCCACGCTGCCGCCCAGGTCAGCGTCGAGGGTGCCCGTCGCTGCGCCGGGCCTGCCCAGCGCTTGTGCCTCGAAGGCGGTGTGCGCCGCGCCCGCGTAGGGCGGCGAATTCGTCCAGCAGCACGGTGAAATCGTTGCCCGCGGCGGCGCTGGTGATGTAGGTCGTGAACCGCGGCTCGGGCCGGCTCGATCTCGCCCTCGACGATCTTGATGGAGGCGGTCTCGTTCGCCAGCAGGCCTGTGTCGAGGATTCTTCCGAAGAACAACGCCTTGTATCCGGTCGGGGCGCAGGCACGCAGCACAGCGTCCGTCATGTGCAGCGTCTCGTGCGTTGCCACTCGAAGCGTCAGTAAGTTGAGGATGCCCCCATTGCTGGCGACCCAGTTGACGAAGTCGTAAGGACGCCGAACGAACACCTTGTTGGCGCGCTCCGGATCGACTGCGAGCACGAAATCGTTGACAGCCCGGATATTTGGATTCGCGAGGTCCAGGGCGGCAATGGAATCAGCTTCGCTGGTCAGGCGCGCGCAGTCCGCGGTGGTCACGCTGGGCGCAACCACCGCCGAGACGGTGATCGGGGCGGAAACCGCAGGGCCAGAGGCGCTGCCCGCGTCCGTCGACGGCGAGGCAGTGGACGGCCGGCCGATGTCGGTGACCGGATCCGGGCCCGATCGTGGCGACAGTGTCGCTGGCGCCGCCACCGCCGCCGCATCCGCCGAGGAAGACTGCGGCGACCCAGCAGGCCAGGCCATGCATGCTTTTCATGTGTCGTCTCCCGCGCTGAGCGAGCGTTGAAGAACCCGAGGAAGCGTGAAGGCTAGGGGCACCAGCGTTGTCATTGGAGCTGCCGTGCAACGCGAGCTCCTGCAACGGTGGGATGCCCCGAACGTGCGCACGGGCAGGGCGCAGCCTCGGGCACCCTGCCAATCTCTCCCGAGGTTCATGTCTGAATCAGGTCCCGTGTTGGCGAGCGCACGCGAGGGATCCGAATGACGCGCTGTGGCCAGACCATCGCGCCACCAGGCGCCCGCCGCCTGGAACGGCTGCGCGCGCCTCATGCGATGCTGAGCTGCGCGCCCGCTAAGGCGTCCGGTTCATAGAGCTCCAGCGAGATCTTCCGTTTCAGCGACTTGGCCGTGTGCAGCACGAAGTCCAGGTGCCTGTGCTTGCGCTGCTCGAAGACCACCACGTGGTCGCTCGCTGCGATCACTGCAGTCACGAGCTTGCGGCCGGTGCGTTGCAGGCAAGTCCCCAGGTATTGCACCGGGATGTACCGCGCACGCGCCCAGTCGTGGACCCGCCACGGCGCGCGCCCATTGCAGGTCGTCACCAGGGTCCAGGCCGGCAAGGGCGCTACCAGCTTCGCCAGGCGTGCACCGACGACGGGGCAGGGGGCCTGGCCAGCACCGAAGACACTGACCCGGGGAGCCCGCCGCCACAGCTCGAAGCGTTCGGCGCAGCGGTCGAGGACCCCGGGGGGAAGCTGCATGCCTGCGAGTCCGGTCTTCACATGCGCCAGCGGGCAGCGCCGCAGGTCCATCTCGGGCCGCTGCAAGGCAAGCATGCCGAGACCGGCGACCAGTACCGAGTGGCGAGTGCACAGCCAGTCGGCGCGCCATGCGTCCTGCCGGCCGCGGGCGAAATTCCTGGCTTCCTTCAACGTGGGGCTGAACAGAAGTGCATCGCGCAGCTGCGGCTGGTGGGGCACGAACTTGGCAGCCTCGTACCAGTGCACGAGGGACGGATACACCTTCTGCAGTCGGCCCGCCGCGTCCGCCGCGTCCGCCGTGACAAGCCATGGCCCGAGGATGGCGGTTGTCAGAAGTTCAGGAGGCCGGGCCACCCAGCGACTTTAGGTGCGATTGCTGCCACCGGCAGCGGCGCAACACGCGTCCGACCGCACGCTGGCGTGCAGACTGCAGGACTGGGCGGCCGCGCGCAGGGGACAGCGCCCAAGCGCCGATGCGAACGAAGCAGACCCTGACCCTTTGACCGCGTGCTCACGGCCTGCGGAGAATCTGCCCCCAGCCGGGTCATCCGACCTGCAGCTGGCCCTGGCGCCAGCCAACAACCGACCTGTGCGGCGCTCGCCCGCAGGTGCGTACCGCACCTTGGTGCGTGGCGCGACGTACGTTGCGCGCGCCCAGGCGCGTGCATTCGCATCGATCACCCCAGCAACAGGCGAAATAGCCATGGCAATCAATCCATTCGCCCTGGAGCGACCCCGCAAGATCTGCATCGCGATCGACGGATACAGCCCGGTGGCGCAAATCCAGGCGCAGCAGCGCAAACGGCAGCAGCGCAGCCGGCGCCGGAAAGCCCGCAGCGAAGCTGAGCGCAGTCAGCAAGCGCGTGTACCGGATCCGGCGGCAGCGACGCCCATCGCTGCAGCAGGCGACGAGGCCGATGCTGTCGAGGCCTTGAACCGGGCTGCCGCCGGGCACCCCACCACGGGCATCGACGAGGTGCTTCGCGCCGCCTTTGCCCACGCCCCGGGCGCCACCTGATCACCGGCCCCGGTGGATTGCCTCGTGCCAGAACGTCAACAAGCAGCGCGCTTCCCTGGAACGCGAAGTGACTGCCCGGGCTCATTCAACCTGAAGGGCACACCCCCCGGTGTGCTCTTCCTCCTTTCGGAGATGACATTGCAAACACTGAAATCCAAGTCCGCCTCGGGACACCTGAGCCAGCACGGACCGAGAGCCGAGGCGAGCGCTGCGCGCCCGATGCGGGAGCTGCTGCGGCGGCTGCCCTTGTTGACACGGGCCGACAAGGTGACGTCGGCTGTCGCGGAAGACGCTGGCGACCTCGCTGCGCTGGCCGCCAGCGCAGAAGCGACTGCCCGCACCATCCACCTCGGCGTCGGCGCACTGGGCCACCTCATGGCGCGCTGCGCCATGGACCTGCAGGACGGGTCCGTTGCGCCCGATTGCATCGAGAACCTCGGCTTCCTGATGGCCGAGCTCGGTGACCTTGCCGCGGAATGCACCCGCATCGCCGGCGACTGCAGGGCCTCGCACCATGCCAGGCAGGGAATGGTTGCCCATGACCCGGGTGCATGAAGTCGCCAGCACGTACCTGCCGGCCGGGTGCGGGAGGCCGATCGCGGACTGCACCGCATGGACGGATGCGCAACTGCTCGCGGTTTCGCTACGCTCCGGTGCTCCCGGAACGCCGGCCTGCGCCTTGGCGCGACAGCTGCTGGAACAGCATGGAGGGCTGGCCGGAGTGCTCGCTGCGGCGCCTGACGCCTTGCCTGCGTGCTTGGGAAGTTCGAGGCGGGTAGCGCTGGCTGCCATCCTCGAACTTTCGCGAAGAGCGATCGAACAGCAGCTGCGCGAGCGTGAGGTCTTCGGATCACCCGACGCCGTCAAGAACTACCTTCAGCTGCACCTGGCTCGCAAACCCCGCGAGGAGTTCGCTGTACTGTTCCTGGATGCCCAGAACCGCCTGATCGCGTTCGACGTGATGTTTCGGGGAACGCTGACGCAAACGTCCGTGTACCCACGGGAGATCGTGGCAGAAGCACTCAGGCTGGGAGCAGCCGCGGTCGTCCTCGCCCACAACCACCCGAGTGGGACCGTGAATCCCTCCAGGGCGGACGAGGCGCTGACCCAGACGCTCAAGTCTGCTCTCGCGATGGTGGACGTTCGAGTCCTCGATCACATCATCGTCGCCCCCGGCGCGGCGTTGTCGATGGCGGAAGAGGGATTGGTGTAGATCACGATCGCGCTGAGCGACTTGATTTCGCGCCGGCCTCCGGGCCAGGGAGGTCGGCCGTGTACCGCACCTCTGGTGCGGTGTCCCCGCTGTGCCGATATGAGCTGCGACACCTGCCACGAGAGATCAGCGAGCAATGAGGTGGTATGCCCCCTCAGCCCCAGGTCCCGCCGCCTGCAGCGAAGAGTGTTCCCGATCCGGGCGCGCCGCAAGGAGCCCATTGGGCGACTGAAGATGCGCCCGGATCCGCGCTGCCGTCCACGCCGCCTGCTCGGAGCTCGTGCCGCCTGCCCGGCGGCGCGTCCTTCACCAACACCAACAAGCGCCTCATCCTGCAGGGCGCCGATTTGTGCACCAGGCCCGGCGAGGGCGTCTACGCATCGTCGCTGAGCACCTGGGGGCCCGCGAAGCCCCGGGCACCTCGCCCCTGCCCACCCCTGGCGGTCTGTTCCCGCGTTGAGCCTGCGCGAGGTCGTTTACGGCAGGACCGCCCCTGCTCCCTCATGCGGATGAACGTCATTGCCAAACCTGGCGAGTGCTCCCAGAATGCGACCGTTCTCAGTGCGCAGCGTGCGCCACGGGTGACGCCGGTTGGTTCGTCACGGCGGCCTCCTGGCATGGTGCGCGGTCGCTCGCCTCGGCTTGCGCCGGTGGGATGAGGGCCTGATTCGAATGAGCGAGTTCCGGGCACCCTCACCAGGAAAAGAGCCCACCACAGTTTCGCCGGCCCCAGCGGCCGTTCAGTTGCCGGCTCGGGCGCCTCGCTCCATTCCAGGGGGTCGACCGACTCGAACCTATGACGGGCGGGAGGCATGGGACTCTCCGGGCTGCTCAGCGAAGTAGATGCATTGGTCCGAGGCCAGGTACCTGCCGCGGTCCTCGCTAGGCCCGTGCGCGCTCTCGGCCCGCAGGCCTGGCCGGGGCGAGGGCGCGGCATTCGCGACTTCGACGACTACCTCGATGCCTTGCGCAAGGTGGAAGGGCGCATCGCCGGGCGCAAGGAACTGGCGCACCGGCTGCGTATCGTCTCGCGTCCCTTCCAGTGGGATTTCATGTTCATCGACGTCGCGGCCGAGTGGGCGGTCGCGCCCAGGTGGTACTGGGACGAGGCCGATGCGAATTCGGTGGAGCCGAGCGTGTGCTGGGAAACGGCCGCAACGACCGGGCATATCGACCTGCCCCGCGACGCCGGCCCTGCGGTGCGCGTCTCGGTGTGGCCGCTGTGGCTGGTCCTTGGCGGCCCGCAAATCGTCCCGCCCAATCCGCTGCTCGAGCCGGGCGTCGACCAGCCGGCGGTGTGGCCCAAGGAGATCGAGCAGGTCACCGTCTTGGGATTGGTGGCACGCGCCTGGATCGCGTGGAACCGGGTTCGCCGGGTCGCGCGCGGAGGCCGGCCGGTGGCCGAGTGGGCGGCGCAGGAAACCGCTGCCTTCGACCCCTTGCCCCTGCGCAAAGCGGTGGCGAGCGCCGCGCCGCGCGAGGATCTGGACGGCTGCATCGACGCCTTGGTGATCGCCCGCAGCGAGCGCGGCGAGCCCGCGAGCGCGCTGCTGCAGGCCTACTACGGACCGGTCGGCCTCGACGGTCGCTGGAACGACCGTAACCGGATCAGCGCGTTCTTCGAAACTGCACCGCCCGCAACTGCCTTCCACGGCCTGTCGCTGTCCTCCGCCACGCTGCCTCAGGAGCTGAAACGACGCCTGGGTCCCTTGCTGCGCTGGATGGTGCGGCTGTGCGGGCAGTTCGAGTCGTGGTGGAACGAACGCGAGATCAACACACCCTGGGGCCTGGCGGCGCTCGAGCTGTTGACCGACGAGCTGACAGCGGTGCTTGCCGGGCAATCGAGCGCCATCTTCGGCGAGTGGCCCGGCGCCGGGTTCGGCGTGCGCGGATTCGACGCCGCACACCGGGCGCAGCCGCTGTACGGCAACTGGGACCTCCAATTCGGCGACGACGATGCCGGCCCACGGTTCGCCGGAAAAGCGCGGCCTGGCGACGTCGGCGGCCATGTCGCCGCCCTGGTGGGCGACCTGCGCTCCCTGGGCTTCACCGCGCCTGCAGCGGGCACCACCCAATTCGACGCCCGCGTGGCGATGGCCGTGCGCGAGTTCCAGGTCGAAAGCGCGCAGGCGCGCTGGTCCCTCGATAGCGGCGGCGTGCTGCATGCGCAGCAGCAGCTTGCGCCGCGGCGCTATTTCGGCCGTGTGCACGGCATCGTCGATGGCGAAACCCGCCGCATGCTGCAGCTGTGGCTCAATTTGCCGGCCCTCGAGCAGGGCGCGCCGCCCCTCGGGCCGCTCGGTACCCAGGCCCGCAACGGCCTGCAGGTGGTCGCCTGCGCGGTGACCCAGCCCAACGTGCCCGTGGCTGCCGCAGTGGTGTCCGCCGACATCTGGGGTGCGATGGGCAACCCGGTGGCTGGCGTCGACGACTTCGATTACATGACCCAGGGCCGCCGGCACTGGGCCATCGACCGGCTGATGCGGTGGGGCGATGCGGTGGCCGCGGATGCGCCGACACTGGCCGATTTTGGCGAGCCGGTCCCACCTGCGGGGATCGATGCCACCCCGCTCGGCCGCTTTCACCAGAAGGGGGCTGAAGACTTCGACATCGGCGGCCCGTCGATGCGCGACAGCGATCACTGGCAATCCACCCGGCTGACCTGGGCCCGCTTCCAGGACCCTCCCTCTGCGGACATGCCGGCGCGCCAGACGGACTGGCGGGTGCTGTACGGCATGACCTATCCCGAGACCTTCGGCCACGAAGATGTCCTCAACGGCTGGGACCAGGCGCTGCTGTCGATCGGCTGGTGCCACTGGACGCTGGCGCTCGCCGGCGGCGCCGGCGAGATGGGGGCCATGCTTTCCTGGTACCGCCATCGCGACCCGGCGGGCTTCCACCGCGACCTGGGTCGTTTCGGCCTGCATGCGCCACCCTGGGGTCAGGCAGGCCCGGTGCTGCGCGTCGGCGCAGGGAAGTACGTGGCCCGAATTCCGATGTGGGGCGCGGGCGATCCGGCGCAGAGGCTCGCGAGGGTTCAGCCGCAGGTGCCCGATGCGGCGCAGCGCCATCTGGAACACACCTGGATGCGATCGTGGCGCATGTTCTACCGCTTTCACCAGGCGCTTCGGCTTTCGCCTGGCATGCGCCGGGCCAACCGCGAGTTTTCCCTCAGGCGCCTGGGCGAACTGATGGGTTCGCCCTGGGGCGGTGGCGGTGGCTTCGACGCCCCTGCAACCATTGGCCACCTCGTTTGCAGCGAACGCGCCGCGGTCGCCCTGATGCGGTGGCACATCAACCGTCCCAACGACGTCGTCCACGCGGACGGCGGCCCGGGGGGCCGGCTCAACGCCGCGGTGGCATCGGCCTGCGCCGCCTACCGCGCCGCGGCCGGATTGGCCGCCGGGGCGCCGATCCCCCTGGCATCGCTCGCGGACCCCGCCTTGGGCGCGGCCATCGCCTTCCAGGGGGCCGCGATCGATGGGCTGCTGGCCGATACCGGCCCAGGTGAGGCCCGGGAGACGGTGGCGGCGCTGTCTGCCGTCGGCCACGCTCCCCCCGGCGAGCCCCCGTTCAGCGGCCAGCCTGGTTCCTACACCGCAGTCGCACGCGCCCCCTGGGCTTGACGGCTTCGACCGCCCTGCGATGAGCGACCCCACCCCGTTCGAACAGAAGCTTGCGGTCGCCGCCATCGAACTGATAGCGCCGCTGCGTGCGGCCTCCGAGTCCGCCGAGGCCTTGCTGGCTTACACGCAGTCGCTCGGCTGGCAGGTCGCGGCGATCGATGGCTTGGTCGACGCCTTGCCGCCGCTGGCACGCACCGTCGCGGCAGTCCAGGCGCTGTCGGCGCGCTCGCAGCAGCAACCGGTCGATGTCCTCGGGACATTGGCCGACCTCGCCAAGTTGGGCATCGAGATCGCCCAGGCGGCCACGGCGCTGGCCCAGGTGCGTTTTCCGGCATCGGCGCCAGCCGAAGCGGCTGCTCTGGCTGGTGAACTGGCACAGGACGTGATGGCCTCGCTCGCATCGACATGGCTGCGTCGGCACTGGCCGGTGCCGCGGCTGCTGCTGCTCGCGCTCGGGGTGCTCGAACGACGCACCCTGCCAGCACTGACGCTCGCCAGCACGCAGCTGCGCGCGCCGCGGGTGCGTGAACAGCTGGACTTCGAGCAGCTCGGCCGCTGGGTCACCGATCCGGCGGCGGCCCTGCGTGCGCTCGGCGAGCGCTACAGCACCGGCGGGGCAGGGGCGCGGATGGCCGAGGAGGCCTGGAACGGGTTCGGGCCGATGCTGCCCGAGGCGCTGCAAGTGGCAGGACTGGCGTCGATCTGGTTGCCCGCCGACGCGGTGCGCGGCGTTCCCGGGAGCCTGTGGATCTTCACCGCACCCGCGCAGCTCGGTGACATCGGTGCTACTGCCGCCGCCCCGGCGCCATCGGACGAGGCCGGCAGCCTGAACGCCTGGGGCGTGCTCGCGTTGGAGGCTGTGGGCCCCGGGGTGGAAGTGCACGTGATACCGGGTGGGCGCTGGTACCTGGATCGGCAGGGCGAGCGCTGGCGCGCCGGACTGCAGGCGTCGGCGACCGCGGCCATCACTTTTGCCGGTGCGGGCGTGCGCACCAGTGGTACGGCGTCGGCCTCCGCCACCCTGGCCACCCGCAGCACGCCGGCACTGCGCCTCGGGCCGGCCGAAGGGCCGGGCCTGGCGATCGGCGGCATCGCGCTCGGCGTCGCGAGCACCATGCAGGATGCGCAGGGGTGGACGCTTGAATTGTCGCTCGACGTCACCGGCATCGCGGTGCAGGTGGGCGCCGGCGGATCCGACGGTTTCCTCGCCAAGGTGCTCGCGAGCCTCTCCGTGCCGCCCTTCGACCTCGGGGTCCGGTGGGGTCCCGCGGACGGGCTGCGCCTGAGCGTCGGTGCGCGGGCCTCGCGGGTCGTGCTGGTCAAAGGCCTGTCGCTCGGGCCGCTGGACGTTCGCGAGCTCGCGCTGACCGGCGATGCCGGCCCCGCTGGCCTGCTGCTCACGCTGGACAGCATCCTGCGGCTCACGCTCGGCCCGCTCGTCTGCACCGTCACCGGACTGGGGCTGCGCCTGGGGCTGGACGGCACACCGGGGGCGGCCGGCTTCGCCAGCCTGCGCGCCGGGGTCAAGCCGCCGTCCGGAGTTGCCATCAAGGTCGACTCCGGTCCCGTGAAGGGGGGCGGCTTCATCGCCTTCGAGCCCGACATCGGCCGGTACTCGGGTGCGCTGCAGCTTTCGGTCAAGGCGATCGATATCGCAGCCATCGCGCTGGTCAACACCCGCCTGCCCGACAACCCGGGCGGCTACAGCTTCCTCGTGATCCTGGCGGCGCAGTTCCCGTCGATCCCGCTCGGCTTCGGGTTCGCGCTGCAGGGAGTCGGCGGCATCGTCGGTATTCACCGGCGCATGGACACCGAGGCGCTCAAGCGGCGCGTGTCGGAAGGGGTGCTGGGATCCATCCTGTTCCCGCGCGATCCGATCGGCCGCATCGACACCGTGCTGGCCGACCTGCAGTCGATCTTCCCGATCCAGGAAGGCCGCTTCGTGTTCGGGCCGATGGTGAAACTGAGCTGGGGCCCAAGTGCACTGCTGCGCCTGGAACTGGCGGTGGTGCTGGACATTCCCTCGCCGCTGCGACTGGCGATCCTCGGGCGCATGCGACTCGTGCTGCCCACCGAGAAGGAGGCCGTCGCCGACATCCGCCTGGAAGTGGTGGGCGTGCTCGACTTCGACCGCCAGGAGGCGACCATCACCGCGGCGCTGGTCGATTCGCGGCTGGCCGGCTTCACCCTCACGGGCGACATGGCGATGGTGCTCGGCTGGGGCGCGACGAAGGCCTTCAGTCTGTCGATGGGCGGGTTCTTCCCCGGCTACCCGGCGCCCGAACGCATGCCCGCGAACATGAGGCGGCTGGCGCTCGCGCTCAGTTCGGGCGACAACCCCCGGCTGCGCTTCGAGACCTACTTCGCGGTCACCTCGAACTCGGTGCAGTTCGGCGCTGGCGTGGAGCTTTACGCCGGTACCGAGACGGCCCTCGGCACGTTCGCGGTCCAGGGCCGCGCGGCGTTCGACGCCTTGATCGAGTTCGAGCCGTTTCGCCTGCTGTGCCAGTTGCTGGCCGAATTGATCGTGTCGCGCAACGGCGTGCCGCTCCTGATGGCGCGGCTGCAGGCACGGCTTTCGGGACCGCGGCCCTGGAACGTCGTCGGAGCCGCCGAATTCGAGCTGGTGGTCAAGGTGCGCGTGCCGTTCGACGTCACCGTAGGCACCGCCGAGCCGCCCGCCATCGAGGAGGTCGATCTGCGCGAGCTGATGGTGCGCGAACTCGCGCGCCGGGAGTCGTGGGCCGGGGTGCCCGCGGCCGGCACGGGTTCGATCGCGGTGCTGAAGGACGCTGCGCCGGGCGACGGCCTGGTGCTGCATCCTTTGGGCAGCGTCGCCCTGGTTCAACGCCTGCTGCCATTCGACAAGACGATCCTGCGCTACGGCGGCGCGCGTCCTGCCGGCGGGCCGGTGTCGCTTCGGCTGGCAGCTCTGGACACGGGGGTCGGCACCAGCGCGACGCCCGAGCCGGTGCTGGCCGACTTTGCGCCCGGTCAGTTCGAGGACCTGACCGAGGACGAGAAGCTCTCGCGTCCCGCGTTCGAAGCGATGCCGGCGGGCGGCCGCGCGGCGCTGCCGGGGTATTGCTGTGCCGACCGCGCGCTGTCCATCTTCATGAACTACGCCGAGACCGTCATCGACCTTGGCGCGCTGCAAGTGGATCCCGCCTTCGTGCCCGCCATGCCGCCGCTTGCACGGCCGAACAGCGGACTCCAGGCTGGCGCGGGCGTGCGCATCAGCGCCGAGCGCTTCGTGGTGGCGGACGGGGACACGCTCGGCCTCGTCGGCGCAGGCCGTGGCACCAGCGCGGCACAGGCGCACGACGAGCGGCGGCGCCTGGACGCCACCGGCCGCACCGGTAGCGTCGTCACCCTTGACTGCGAGACGGCGGCATGACGACGCCCCATCTGGTGGCCTACGTGCGCGAGGGGCTCGCCGCTTCGGTGAGCCAGACTCCCGGGGCGGGGGCGCTGCTGCGTGCGCCGGTCGCCGCCCGGGCTCGCGTCGAAGGCGTGGGCGCGCCGATCGTGGCCGACGCCCCCGGGCTGGTGCTGGCCGGTCCCGGCGACGTGACGGCACTGCACGAAGCGCAGATCCGGGGGCGTTTCCCGGCGCCGGGCGCGAGCGGTGTCGCTCCGGAGAGCTTTGCCTGGGTCGAGTTCGAACGCGCCGACCTGCCGTGGCTGTTCACGCCGTTCGCACCCGCAGGCAACCGCCTTCAGCCCTGGCTGGTGCTGCTGGTGCTGCGCGAGGACGAAGCGGTGCTGCGGCGGGTCGATGCCGCCTGGCGGGTGCTGGTGCAGGATCCGGCGGCCTTGCCCGATCTGGCGCAGGCGTTTGCCTGGGCGCACGCGCAGTTCGCCCGGGCCGCAGCCGACACCGCGGCGCCCTCGCGCGCCGAGTCCTTCGGCGCCGCGGCGCAGGCATGGTCCCGCATCCTGTGCCCCCGCCGGCTCGGCCCCGCGCAACGCTACCTTGCCTGCCTGGTGCCATCGTTTCGCGCGTCGGTCACGGCAGCTTTCGGCACGACGCCTGGCAACGCCGGGGTCGAGCTCGGCCCGGCATGGCCGGCAGCGGGCGGCACAGTGTCGACGCCCATCGAGCTGCCCGTCTATGCGCAGTGGACGTTCGAGACCGGTCCGGGGGGAAGCTTCGAAGACCTGGTGCGCGGGTTCAAGCGGCCGGCCGGCGCGCTCGCCGTGGGCCGACGCGATCTCGATGCCAGCCGTCCGGGCGGCGGACTGGCTGCATCGCCTGCACCCCTGACGCTGGCGCAGGACGGCGCATTGCGGCCCGCCAATCCGATCCCCCTGGTGACCGCGCCCCTGCTATCGGCGGCGATCGCCGCCCGTTTGGACCTGCCGGGCCGGCTCGGTCCTCCAACGTACGGCACCTGGCATGCCGCGGCCACGACCACCGCGCCATTGGCGCCGGCCTGGCTTGGCGCCCTGAATCGCGACCCCGTCCGCCGTGTCGCCGCTGCGCTCGGTACCCAGGTCGTGCAGCGGCACCAGGAAGAGTTCATGGCCGCCTGCTGGGAGCAGGCAGGCGAGGTGGTTCAGGCCAACCGGCAACTGCGTCTGGGCGAGATGGCGCAGGCCGCAGCGTCCAGCCTGCGCACGCGCCGCCTGTGGCCACTGCTCGCCGGGTCCGCGGGGAGCTGGGCGCTGGTCGCGTATGCGGCCCCGGCGCTCGCGCGCATGCGTTTCGGCCCGGCGCTGAGCTTCCAGGGCGCGATGCAGCAAAGCTGCCTGCCGCCGCTGGCGGTGTCGGGCTCGGCGCGCAAGCTGCTGCGCCCGGGTGGACCGCTGCAGCGCCGCCTGGCGCGCCGCATCGACCCCGACGCCCGTGTACCGGTCGCACCGGAGTCCATGCTCGAGGCCCTTGCCAACAACTTGCTGCCTGACACCGCACCGGCGCCGGCGGGGGCGCGGCTGGTGCCGGTGCGCCTCCTGGCAGGCCAGGGCCGGCTGCCGTTCGAAGTGAATCCGCCGCCAGTCATCGGCCCGGTCATCGGCCCGGTCATCGGCCCGATCACCGGCCCGATCACCGGCCCGATTGGTGGCCTGCCGACGCGAACGCCGCATCCGCTGCACGCCATCGTGCGCGAATACGCCGCTCTGGCGACCCGGACGCAGCCCGCGGCGTGCACCCCGTTGCCGAGCGGCCGCACCGGCACTTTCGCGCAGGACCTGTGGGCGGCACTTGATCCCGCGCAGACGGTACCGCGGCGGGTGCGTGCGCGCCTCGCCGTCCCGGCCGCACCGGCCGCTTGCTTCGACGGGCTGCGGCCGATCCTGGTGGCGCCCCGCCTGCCCGCGGCGATGGCCGGCTATCTGCTCGAGCTGTCGCGCGAGTGGCTGGTGCCCGGACTCGGCGGCATGCCGTCCGAATCACTCGCGTTGCTGCAGCCGAACGCCGAATTCATCGAGTCGTATCTGGTCGGCCTCAATCACGAGATGGCGCGCGAACTGCTCTGGCGCGGCTTTCCGACCGACCAGCGAGGCACCGTGTTCGACAGCTTCTGGCGCGAAGACGACCGCGTGGTGCCCCGCGTCCACACCTGGCTCGGTACCCTGGGCTCGCACATGGTGCCGGGCCAGGCGGCATTGACGGTGCTGGTGATGCGCGGCGAGCTGGTGCGGCGCTTCCCCCGGGCGACCGTCTACCTGCACGCCCGCGACGCTGCGACCGGCGCGCCCAAGGTCGGCGCCCTGAGCGCCGCGGACCGGGCGCTTCCCGCCTTCGACACGCTGCTCGAACCCGACACGCGGCTGATCGGATTCGCCACGCCGATCACCAGCGTGAGGGACCGCTTCCTGACCTTCCAGGAAGAGCCGCAGACCCTGCGCTTCGGTCGCCCGGGACTGTCCGACAATGCCTGGGCGGTGCCCGCCGCGGGCGCCGATGCCGCCCAATTCGCCGCCGCCTGCGTGCTGCCGCCGCAACGGCTCTACGTCGCGGCTTCCACGCTGCTGTGAAACGCGCGACACGATGCTGACCCCCGAACGCCAACGTGCCCGCGACGCGCTCGCTAAGTTCCGTTCCGGTCTGCGTGACGCCGACGCCAGGCTGCAGGTCTTGCGCGGCGAGGCGATGCAGCGCCCGGGCGATGCCGGCCTGCTGAGCGACCTGCAGGCCTGGCAGCAGAAACGCCAGCAGCTGCTCGACCAGTGCGACAAGGCGCGCACGGTGGTGCTCGATCGCGGCGACGGGGTCGATGTGGTCGACCGCCGGCTGCCGCTGGCGCTGCTGCCGGTGCGGCTGGAGACGCGCTACCGCGGTGACACCTTGCTGGTGCGCATCTACCCGGACACGATCCACCTGGACGGACACGAGCCGGCCCTCACCTCGGCCGAGCTTGCGGCCCGGGCGCGATACCGCAAAGCGCTGGCCCGCGTGGAGCCCGATGCGCGCGCGGCGTGGGCCGAACTGGTGGCCGCTGTCGGCGCACGGCGCGCGATACACGTCGCGGAAGTCGCCGACGGCAACGCGCTCGGCCCGCGCGCCGGCGGATGGTCCTCGCCCGGGCGGGCGCGCGCGCTGCCGGACCGCTTCATCGCCTGCGCCTGGCTGCACCAGCCGCCGCCGCTGCGGCCGTCGCCGCCCGACGTGGTGCGGCCCGCAGACCGACTGGTGCGCGATCCGCTGCTGGTGACGCCGGATCCGTTCGACACCGATGCCGCCGCCGGCCCGCTCGGCGCGCAGGCGGCATGGCTGACCGACTTCGCCGCCGCGCGGGAGGCCGGCATGGGGATCGAGGTGCCGCTCGGTGCGCCGGACGCGGTGGTGCATCGGCTGGTGGTGGTCGGCGTCGATGCCGGACGCGACGCGGCGGCCGGTGCGGCCGCGTTCGCGGCGCTGCTGCGCGCACACGAGTGCAGCGACGGCCTCGACGTCTGCGCGCCTGGCGTGCCGACCAACGCGCTGCCGGGTGAGCGCACCCCTTACCAGGCCGAGCCGCCCGCCGAGCTTCTGCACGAGGCGATCTACGCCGGGGCCCGCACTGGCCAGAGGGCGACGCCCAACTTCGAGCGCATCCGCGCCGGTCAGCCCGAGGACTGCGCCAGCTTCCGGCTCTGCGCGGCGTTGGGCCTGCCGGCCGAAGTGCTTGGCTACACGCCCAGCGGTGCGGTACAGCGCGACGCCATGGGCGTGGCGGCGCTGCGTCGGCTGCTGGTGATGCTGATCGAGCCAGGGCTGACGGAAGCGCTCGGCGGCGCGGTGCCCGCGCAGGAACTGCGCGCCGTGCTCGACGAATTCGCCGACGACGTGCGCGCCGAGGACCTGCCGGCGCTCAGGGTCGGCGACCAGCCCTATGGCCTGCTGCCCGTGGGTCAGGCCGGCACCGGCGCGTCTGCGGGGTTCGCCGTCGCACTGGACGTGCTGCGCGACCAGGTGTACGCGCCGGCCCTTGGGCAGGTGCCGCGCGTCGGCAGCGCGCAGGCCGGCAACGGATTGCAGGTGTTGCTGGACATCCTGCGCAGCGATGCGCGGCCGCGCCAGATCGGGCTACGCCTGTCGGTCGGGCTGGCGCTGGCGCTGGCGGCAAACCCGCAGCTGACCATCGATCCCGACTCGATCGCGCGGCGCGACGCGGCGGCGGCGCTGCTCGCCGCCATGGGCCACGGCGCGGCGGGGCAGGCTCCGCTGCTGGACCGGCTGCACCTGCAGCCGGCCGCGCTGGCCACGCTGGCGCCGGTCCTCGACGATGCTCCGGGCGCGCCCACGCCGGCCACCACCCTTGCATGGCTGGAACGCGAGATGGGCATCGACGACATCCTGCAGGACCGCTACCGCGACATGGCCGGCGGTGGCGCACTGCCGCTGCCCCGCACCCTGCTGTTTCAGCTGGCGCGTCAAGCGGTGCTCTCGGCCGCGCATGCCGACGCGATGGCGCTGATCGCGGGCGAGAGCGACGCGGCGATGGCCACCGCGCGGCAGACGGCGATCAACCACCCAGAGTACTTCGAGCCCGGCGGCTACACCAACGATACGTGGTGGGATCTGGCGCGCGGCTACATGATCGCCACGCGCCAAGGCGTGGTGGACGCGCAAGGGCGCGTGGCCTACGTCGTCGACCCCGCCCTGGCGCCGCGTTCTTTCGAGGTCCAGGTCGTGCTCGCACGCCTGCGCGACACTTCGCCGAGCGAACTGGAACAGGCGCTGGGCGCAGGGCTCGGCCTGCTTGGCCACCGCCTCGACGGGTGGTTTGCGCGCCGTGCCGCCCAGCGCCTGGCCGAGGTGCGTGGCGACCCGGCCGCCGGGACCTGGATGCCGGGCTTGCAGGCTGCTGCCGGGCTTTCCCTGGGAGCCTGGGGACTGGTCGAGCGGATCGACCGGCGCAGCGGCAATGCATCTGGCAGCCATGCGTTGGCGCCCAGCCTGGCGCAGGCCGCCACCGCGGGCGTGCTGATGTCGGCTGATTTCGCCGACTGGGCGGCGCGCCGCGGATCGAGTTTCGCGGTGGACCTGTCCTCGCGCCGTGTGCGCCAGGCACGCCAGCTGTTGCAGGGCGTGGCCGAAGGCCAGCCGCTGGGCGCTTTGCTCGGTTATGCGATCGAGCGCGCCCTGGTCGAACGTGGCGGTGCCGCACCCCAAATGATCGCGCCGCTGCGCAGCCTGGCGCCCATCGAGGCCAACCGGCTGACCCCCGGCAGCGGGGCCGCGGAGGCGGTCTCGGCCAACGCGGTGGTCGACGGCCTGGCGCTGCTGCGGCTGGCGACGGCCCCTGACTCGGCCGTGCCCGACATCGGCCTGCTGCCGTCGTCTGTGCAAGTCACTGATGCACAAGTGCTCCAGGCGGCACTGGGCGAGGCGGCCGACGCGGTCGACGCCCTGTCGGACGTCCTGCTGGCCGAATCGGTCCACCAGCTCGTGCGCGGTCAAAGCGCTCGCTCGGCCGCTGCCGCCAACAGCATGAGCGGGCAGCCGGTATTGCCCGACGACCTCGAGGTTCTGCGCACGCAGTTGCGCGGCGATGCGGTTGGACACCGCGTGAGCTGGATGTTCGACACCGCCGCGGCAGACGCGGCCTGGTACGCAACGCCACGTGCGCTGGCCGATGCCGCGGCCGATGCGTGGGCTTCGTCGCTGCTGCCGTCTCCGCGCAGCGTGTGGGTGGTGGTGACCGACGCGACCACCTCGTGGACCGCGTCCCTGGCCGAATTGCTGAAGACGGCCAAGCGGCGCCGGCGGGCCGACCTGGCGCTGGCCGCCATCGACGTGCTGCTGCTGGCCGACACCATGCAGGCCACGGCGTCGGCGCTGCTCGAACAGCGTCTGTTCGCGCTGGGCGAGTTCCACCACCGTGACAAGGGGACGATCAGCTTGTCCACGCCGTCGAATGCACTTCGACTGAGCCTGCAGCGTCCCGCCGGCTGGACCTCCGTTCGCATCGGCGTGGCTGAACTGCGCGCGCTGGCCTCGCGCCTGCGCGCTGTGCTGCTCGGAGCGCGTGCGCTGACGCCGGCCGACTTGCCAGTGGACGCAGTGCTGGACTTGCAGGACGGTGAGGCGCGCCTGGACCTCGCGCGCCAGGCTGCGCGATCGCTGGTTGCCGCGCTCGCCCATGACCCGCCGGAGCAAAGCGTCATCGATCGCGCGCGCCACTGGACCGACGCATCGGCCGCGCCGGACACGCCCGATACCCCGGCGTCCAGGCAGGAGCAGGCGCGTCGACTGAAATCGCAGCTGGAGGAGCGCCTGGCCGCATCATCGTCCGCGACGGGATGGCCCGAGCGCATGAAGGCCTTGCTCGGCGTGACGCAGCCGGCGCTGCCGCTGCTGCGCGTGGATGCCGCTGCACTCGCGGCGGTCTGGGCCGCACCGCTGGGCACCAGCGGTGACGACCTGCGTGCGTTCGTGCAGCGCGCGGCCGCGGTGCGGTCGAAGATGATGCTGTTCGACGACGCGCTACAGGCGCGGGACCTCGTCACCCGCACCGTCGCGTCGCCGTACCGGATGAAGGTCGCACAGACGCCCGTCGCCGCGGGTGAATCCTGGGTTGGCCTGCCCGGACGCGTGTTGCCAGGCCGCACGGGTCATGTGGCAGCGTGCGGTTCCGGCACCCTCGTGCGCGATGGCAATGCGGTGAGCGGGCTCTTCATCGACGACTGGACCGAGTTCGTACCGGCGCCCGACATCGACGCAGCGCTGGCGTTCCGCACCGATGCGCCGTCGAGCGCCGCGCCGAACGTGATCCTGCTGTGCAACCCGCCGCCGCGTGAAGAGTGGCGGCTGGAGGATCTGCTGCTGGCGGTGCAGGAAGCGCTTCACCTGGCGCAGATGCGCGTGATCGATCCCGACCTGCTCGGTGCCGCCGGCCAGCTGCTGCCCGCGCTGGTGCTGCGCGACCGCCTGCTTCCGGGCAGCCTGCTCGGGCGCCTGGCCACGGGCACGCCCTGACGCGGGACCGACCAAGGAGCGATGCCCATGCGTGATGTGTTCGTTCGCCTCGAGCCCCGCACCCGATCCGCCGACATCGAGCCCGGGCTGGCGGCGCGCGTGTGGGACGCGGCGTGGCTGCTTGGCCGGCAATGGGTGCTCGGCGAACTCGACGGGGAGGACGGCGGCACGCCCGTACACGCCGACGTGCAGGTGACGAGCCATGCGCTCGAGACCGTCGAGCGCGGCGGTGCGGTGCAGCGCTACGATCCACAGGCCATGCCCTTGCAGGCCGTCATCGAGGCCGCGCCATCGCGTCCGGGGGGCTGGACGCTGCGGCGCAAGCTCGATACCGGGCTGCTGCTGGCGCAGCGGCTGCGCGCCGCCGGCCACTCGAGCCAACTGTCTGGGGTGCTGCGCGCCCACCACCTCGATGGAGCCGCGGCGCCTGGCGAGCCGACGGCGGCAGCGCTGCACGCCCTGGCGCTCCACCGGGTGCCCGATGGCGAGAAGGTTTACCGCGCGGTGCGCGAACGCGGCTACGGCGCGCGCTGGGCGTCCGCGGCGGGCGCCGCCTTGAGGGCCTGGGCGGACGAAGTGGATCGCCGTCATGCACCCGCGGCGGCGAGCGCTCCATCGGCGTGGCAGCCGCAGCGGCTGGAGTACCGCTTCGCGGTGGGGGCCGCCGGGCTGCCCGAGCCACTGCAAGCGGTCGAACATCACGGTACTGACCTCGACTGGCACGGCTTCGACCTCGGCAATCCCTCGGGCGCCGGCGGCCTGACCGGGGGCAGGACCACGCAGCATGCTGCGGTGCCGACGCCGATCCGTTTCGCCGGCATGCCGGAGCCGCGTTACTGGACCTTCGAGCAAGCGCAAGTGGACCTCGGCGCGGTGGAGGCGTCGGCCACCGATTTGGCGCGCATGGCCGTGCTGCAGTTCGCCTTCGACTACGGCAACGATGCATTCCTGGTACCGCTGCGGCTCGCGGTGGGGGCGGTCCATCGGGTGGAGCGCGTGATGGTGAGCGACACCTTCGGCCTCGCTCCGACCCTGCTGCCGGGGGCCGTGCGGGCGCCGAGTCCGGCCGGCGCGGCGCCGCGCCAGGGCTGGTCGTTCCTGGCTCCGCTCGCCGCGGATGGCCGGCCGAGCGACCTGCTGTTCGTGCCACCGGTGGCCGCGCATGTGCTGCGGGGGCCCGACCTGCAGGACGTGCGGCTGATGCGTGACGAGATGGCCAACCTTGTGTGGGCCATCGAACATGCGGTCGAGGGCGAGACCGGAGCGCCCCTGGACCGCGCCCAGGCACTGGACCGGCAGGTTCCGCAATCCTTCACGCCCCCTGTCGTGGGCGATCTGCGTTACGTGCTGCAGACGCGCGTGCCTTCCAACTGGTTCGCGCTGGAACTGGCGGCCGGCCTGCCGCGCATCCTTCGGCTCGCGATGGTCGCTCCGTCGTCGGAACAGCCCGCCGGCGGCCTGCTGCGCGGCGTGCAACGCACGGGCGTGCACGATGAAGAGGTCTCGCGTGCCGGCGTACGCCTGCGTGAGGCCGAGGTTCTTGCCCGCTGGTTCGGTGGCACCAGTTTGAACTGGAGACGTGTGGAACGCGCCGTGGGCCGCGGTGAAGGATCGAGCGGGCTGCAGTTCGACCTGGCAACCACGCAGCCTCCCTTGCCGTGAGATGCGGTCCACGCCGGGGGTGGCGGTTTGACTTGAACCTACGGGCGCGGTGCGCACGCGGTTGATCTTGTCCGCCAGGGTCTCCAGATCGGCCGGCGCTTCGGGCTTACGGCTTGCTCGGACCTTCAACAGGGTCCAGCGCAGCCCAGGTGGAGAGCAGATCGGGAATGCACACGGCAACGTCGGCGTGACTACCGCGATCCCTTGAGCACCTGCCGATTCGCGCAGGCCGCGGGGGTCTCGTTGCGCAGCACGCGCAGGACGTCTTCTGCCGCGTCGCAGCCCATGCGGCGCATGGCTTCGTCGGTCAGGGCGGCGCTGTGGGGCGTGACGATCACGTTGTCCAGTTGCAGCAGCTCCAGCGTCGCCGGCGGCGGTTCAACTTCGAGGACGTCCACCGCGGCTCCACTGAGATGACCCGACCTGAGGGCAGCGGTCAGGGCTTCGGTGTCCACCAGTGCGCCGCGCGCGTGGTTGACCAGCCAGGCGCCCCGCTTCATGCCGGCGATCGCCTTGGCATCGATCAGGTGGCGGGTCTGCGGCGTCGACGGCGTGTGCAACGTCACGAAATCCGCTTCGGCGAGCAGGGCCTGCAGCGTCCGCGGCTGCGCGCCCCGCGCCTCGATGGCTGCGCCATCCAGGTGGGGGTCGTACCCCAGCACCTGCATGCCGAATCCCTCGCGGCAGATCTGCGCCACGCGCGCCCCGATGCGTCCGACGCCCACGATCCCGATCGTGCGCCCGCGCAGGTCGATGCCCATGATGGCGTCGCGCTCCCCCCAGCGGCCCGCTCGCACCATGCGGTCCGCCCGCGCCACCTGGTGGGCCAGCGCGATCATGGTGCCCACCACGTGCTCCGCCACGGACTCCGTGTTGGCGTCCGGCGTGAACACGACCGGGATCCCCAGTTCTGTGCAGACGTCGACCGGAATGTAGTCCAGGCCCACGCCGTGCCTGGCGACCACGCGCAAGCGCCGCCCGGCCCGGATGGCCTCGGCCGGGATGGGCATGCGCACCAGCAAGGCATCCGCACTCCCGATCTCCCGCAGCAGGCCTGCAGCCGACGGGTCCGCCAGGACCCGGGCGTCCGCCTCTTCCTGCAGGCGTGCCATGGCGGCCTTGTGGATGGCGTGGGTGATGAGAACGACTGGGCGCATGAGGCAGCTCCTGGAAAAAGCGTTGACCGCCGGAAAGGTTCGAGCTAGAGTCTAGCCGACTAGTTAACTAGTTGCCTAGCTAACCAGTTCATTCGGACGAAGGGGAAAGGGATATGACGCAAGTCGGATTCACCGATGCGTATCGCAAGATCAAGGAAGGCATCCTCGAGGTGCGGTACGAGCCGGGACAAAAGCTTTCCGAAGCCAAGCTGGCCGCAGACCTGGGGGTAGGGCGGTCTCCTGTGCGCGGCGCGCTGGCGCGCCTGGAGCGCGACGGCTGGGTTCGCGTGCTGCCCCAGCAGGGCACTTTCGTGCGCAAGTTC
This sequence comes from Ramlibacter sp. AN1133, assembly GCF_037890035.1. Classification (NCBI taxonomy): domain Bacteria; kingdom Pseudomonadati; phylum Pseudomonadota; class Betaproteobacteria; order Burkholderiales; family Comamonadaceae; genus Ramlibacter; species Ramlibacter sp. AN1133. Next base: position 58,760 of record NZ_JBBKTQ010000011.1, on the reverse strand, counting down.
TCGGCCGCGGATGTGGCGGCGATGAGCGAGCTGCGCCTGCTGCTGGAGGGACACGCGGCCAGCGTGGCGGCGCAGAAGGTCACCGTCGATGAACTTGCCCAGGTGCGCTCCCGCTTCGAGGCGCTCAAGGGCAAGGGCGCCGAAAACAACTTCGACGAGTTCCTCGCCCTCGACGACATGTTCCACGGCCTGGTCTACCGGGTGGCGGGCAACCCGCTGATCACCGAGATCCTGAACAACCTGCGCGACCAGATCCGCTGGGTCCGCGCCTTCAACGCGGCCAAGCCGGGCCGGGTGGACGCCTCGTTCGCCGAAATGGAGCGGGTGCTCAGCGCCATGGAGCGCCGCGACGGCGAGGCGGCCGCGCAGGCCATGCGGCTGCACATCGGAAACATCGCGGGCTCCTACGAGGAGCTCCTCCCGACAACCAACAGCAATACCGATGCATCCTGAGATGAAGAGCCCTATTCACACGCCGTTGGCGCCCGCGGGCCGCGGTCCGTTCCCGCAGGCGCTGGCGGCCGGTCCGTTCGTGTTCGTGTCGGGGCAGGGGCCCCTGCTGCCCGAGACCAACGAGCCCCAGCGCGGTGAATTCGCGGCCCAGGTGCGCCAGACGCTCACCAACGTGCAAGCGATCCTCGGCGCCGCGAACCTGGGACTCGAGCACGTCGTCAAGATGACCGTGTACCTCACCGACCTGGCCAACGTGCCGGCGCTCAACGAGGTCTACGAGCAGATGGTTCCCGAGCCGCGTCCGGCGAGGACGCTGGTCCAGGCCGGCCTGCGCGGCATCGACGTGGAAGTGGACGTCATCGCGATGGACCCGCAACGCCTGGCCGGCCAGCGCAGCTGACGGGCCCCGGGAGCACACATGTACCTCGTAGGAACCGACATCGGCGGCACCTTCACGGATCTGTTCGCCATCGAACTGGAAAGCGGCCGCTCCATCACGGCGAAAGTCCTCACGGACCACGTGAATCCCACGACCAGCGTGACCCGCGGCATCGAGCAGATGATCGAGACTGGCGGGCTGCGCGCAGACCAGGTGGTCCGCCTGCTGCATGGCACCACCCTGGTCACCAACGCCCTGCTGACGCGCCGCGGCGCGAAGGCGGCGCTGCTGGTCACAGAAGGCTTCCGCGACGCGCTGGAAATCGGCACCGAACATCGCTTCGACCTGTACGACCTGGATATCGAGAAGCCGCAGCCGATCGTCCCCCGCCACCTGCGCCGGCCGATCCGCGAGCGCGTGCTGGCCGACGGCTCGGTCGAGGCGCCGGTGGACGAGGCGCAGGCCGAGGCCGAAATCAGGAGCCTGCTCGCACAGGGCGTCGAGGCCATCGCGGTGTGCCTGCTGCATTCCTACCGCAATCCGGTCAACGAACGCAAGCTCGGTGAGATCATCGCCCGCGTGGCCCCGGGCCTGCCCGTCTCGCTGTCCTGCGACGTCGCCCCGGAGATCCGCGAGTACGAGCGGGCCTCCACGGTGGCCATCAACGCCTATGTCACCCCCGTCGTCGAACCGTACCTGCGGGCGCTGCGCGCCGAAATGAGCAAGGTGGGCGTCAACGGCTCGCTGCTGATCATGCAGTCGAACGGCGGCACCGCCGTCGCGGAGACGGCCTCGAAGTTTCCGGTGCGCCTGCTCGAGTCGGGCCCCGCGGCGGGCGCCATCGGCGCCGCCTACATCGCGCGCGCCATCGGCGATCCGCAGGTGCTGTTCTTCGACATGGGCGGCACCACGGCGAAGGCCTTCATCGTCGACGACGGCTCACCCATCGTGGCGCGCAAGCTGGAGGTCGCCCACGTCTACCGGTTCAAGCAAGGCAGCGGCATGCCGGTGCAGGTCCCCGCGGTGGACATGATCGAGATCGGCGCGGGCGGTGGCAGCATCGCCCGCATCGACCGCCTCGGCCTGATGAAGGTCGGACCGGACAGCGCCGAATCCGATCCCGGTCCGGCCTGCTACGGCCTGGGCGGCAGGCTGCCCACAGTCACCGACGCCGACGTCGTGCTGGGCTACATCGGTACCGAGAGTTTCCTGGGCGGCAAGATGCGCCTGGACCGCGCAGCGTCGGTGCGGGCCATCGAGGAGCACCTGGCGAGGCCCCTGAACCTCAGCGTCGAGGAAGCGGCCTGGGGCATGCACCAGGTGGTCAACGAGAACATGGCGTCGGCCGCCCGGGTCCACCTCCTGGAGCATGGCCGCACGCCGACCGACTACACCATGGTCGCCTTCGGCGGCGCCGGCCCCACGCACGCTTACGGCGTCGCCCGCGCGCTGCGGCTCAAGCAGCTGGTGGTTCCGTGGCAGGCCGGCGTCGGCTCCGCCTTCGGCATGCTGTGCGCGCCGGTGTCGTTCGACCTGGCCCGCAGCCTGAACGTCCCGCTCGCGCAGGCGAACTGGCAGGAGATCTCCCGCTTCCTGGACGAGATGGTGGGCGAGTGCCGCCAGCGGGTCATGGACGCGGGCATCGCGCCGCAGGACATCACGACCACGCGCTCGGTGGATATCCGCTTCGCCGGCCAGGGCCACGAGCTGCAGATCAACCTCGAAGGACTGGGCTGGCCCGGGATCCGCAACCAAGACGTGGAAGAGCGTTTCCGCGCCGAGTACAAGCGACTGAACGCAGTCGAGGGACCCGACGCATCCGTGGAGCTCATCACCTGGCGCGCCAGCGCCCGCGGGCCGGTGCCCGAGCTGCCGCTGCGCGCCAACCGCGCTGGGCGGACGCGCGCCGTGCGCTCGCAGCGCCTGGTGTATTTCGGCGCCGCGCAGGGCTATGTCGACACCAAGGTGATTCCGCGCGAGACGCTAGCTGCCGGCGAGGTCGTCGACGGACCCGCGCTCATCGAGCTGGGCGACGCCACGATCACCGTCGGACCCGACGCGCGCGCCTCGATGCGTGAAGACGGCCTGATCCAGATCACCCTGACGTACTGATTGAACGCGATGAGCACCACCTTTCCGCCCTACCTGCTCGAGATCCTGTGGAACCGGCTGCTGGCACTGGCCGAGGAGCAGGCCCAGGTGCTGATGCGCACCGCCTTCTCCACCATCGTGCGCGAGGCTGGCGACCTGTCGGCGGCGATCTTCGACCGCCGCGGCCGCATGGTGGCGCAGGCGCGCACCGGCACCCCGGGCCACGTGAACACCATGGCCCGCGGAATGCGCCACTTCCTGGCGGAGTTCCCGCTGGAGACGATCGAGCCGGGCGACGCCTTGCTGTCCAACGACCCCTACAAGCTCGCCGGTCAGCTCAATGACATGTGCCTGGTCACGCCGGCCTTCCACCGCGGCAGCCTGGTGGGTTTCTTCGCCAGCTGCTGCCACATGGTGGACATCGGCGGCGTGGGCCTGACCGCGGACGCGCGCAACGTCTTCGAGGAAGGCCTGCAGGTGCCGTTCTGCAAGTTCCTCGTGCGCGGCGAGAAGAACCGCGACGTCTTCCGGTTCATCGAGACCAACGTGCGCACCCCGCGCGAAGTGATCGGCGACCTGTACGCCCAGGTCGCGGCGGGCGAGGTGGGCTCGCGCCGCCTGACCCAGCTGCTGGAGGAGTTCGAGCTGGCCGACATCGAGGACCTCTCCGACGAGATCGTCGACCGCTCGCATGCGGCCGTGCGCGAGGCGGTCCGCGCCTTCCCCGAGGACCGCTACGTGTTCAGCGCCCAGAACGACGGGTTCGAGAAGCCATTGCACGTGCAGGTCGAGATCTTCAAGGAAGGCGAGCAGCTGGTGGTCGACTTCGCCGGCACGGACCCGAGCGTGGACCGCGGCATCAACGTGCCGCTCGCCTATACCACGGCCTATTCCAGCTACGCCGTGAAATGCGTCGTCGCCCCCGATGTGCCCAACAACGAAGGCAGCTTCCTGCCGATCGTGGTGCGGGCACCGGTCGGCTCGCTGCTGAACCCGGTGCATCCGTCCCCGACCGCCGCGCGCCACATCGTCGGCCAGTTCCTGCCGACGGTGGTGTTCGGCGCGCTGGAGCAGGCCATGCCCGCCAAGGTCCCGGCGGACAGCGCCGCCGGCCTGTGGGTCACCCAGGTCTCCGGCATCCGGCAGGACGACCAGCCTTTCTCCTTTGCCTTCTTCTCCTGCGGCGGCATGGGCGCGCGCCAGACCAAGGACGGCTTGGCGGCCACCTCATTCCCGAGCGGCATCCAGAACGTCGCGACGGAGGTGATCGAGGCCTCGTCGCCCATCGTGATGCGCCAGCGCGAATTGCGCGCCGATTCGGGCGGTGCGGGCCGCTACCGCGGCGGCCTGGGCCAGTCCATCCGCTTCGAGGTGCGCTCCAAGGGCCCCTGGATCCTGTCCGGGATGTACGACCGCATCAAGTTCGCGCCGCGCGGCACGCAGGGGGGCGCCGATGGCGCCGCCGGCAGCGTGATGTCGGCCGACGGCCAGGCACTGCCTGCCAAGGGGCGCGTCACGCTGGCGCCGGCGGTGCAGGTCGTGCTGGAGCTGCCTGGCGGCGGCGGGGCGGGCGACCCGAGGGAGCGCACGCGCGCGGCGGTCGAGCGGGACATGGCCGAGGGCTATGTCACGCAAGAGCGGGCGAACGAATGGTACGGGGACCTGGTCCGCCGTTGATGGGTGTCACGTTGTGACTGGTTTATTGCCGATTCGGCACGAGAGGAGTGAGCGATGAAGTTGAGTCTGTCTGGCTTTGCGATTGCGGCCACGGTGCTGATGGGCGCCGCGGCATCCCACGCCCAGGACATCAAGCTGGGCGTGGTCGCCGGCATGTCCGGCCCCGGAACGTCCTATGGCATCGGCATCCGCCAGGGCGCCGAAATGGCCGTCAACGAGATCAATGCCGCGGGCGGCGTGAAGGGCCGCAAGATTTCGCTGGTGGTGGTCGACGATGCCAGCAACCCGGCGCAATCGGTGACCGCCATGCAGCGCCTGGCCAGCGACAAGGTCGACGTGATCGTGGGCGGCTGGGGTAGCTCCCAGGTGCTGGCGAACATGGAAGTGGCCGAGCGCGCCGGCATCCCCTACGTCGTCGTGGGCGCCACCAACCCGAAGATCACGACCGACAAGAACAAGTGGACGTTCCGCGTCATCCCGACGGACTCCGACCAGGCCGGGCAGATTGCCGAAGCGGCCGTCAAGCGCCTCGGCATGAAGCGCATCGCCGTGATCCACGACGTGAACGACTATGGCGTGGGCAACCGCGACGTCTTCCTCGCCAGTCTGAAGAAGCTCGGGCTCGAGCCGGTGGCCGTGGTTTCCTACCAGAGCAACGACAAGGACTTCACCGCCCAACTGTCTCGCATCGCCGCGTCCAACGCGGACGGCGTCGCCATCTTCGGCACGATTCCCGCCGCCCCGGCCATCATGAACCAGGCCCGCGACCTGGGCATCAAGGCCCGCTTCATCGGCACCGGTGGCCTGGCCAACGAGAACCTGATGACGCTGGCGCCCAAGGCCTCGGAAGGCACGGTCCTGACCACGCTGTTCCACGAGGACGTCGACGCCGACGCCACGGCCTGGTCGCAGCGCTTCGTCAAGGAGTTCAGCGGTGCGGCCCAGCCTGCGCGCCCCATCCTGGCGGCCTACGAGTACCGCGCGATCAAGACCATCGTCGCCCCCTGCCTGGCCAGCGCCGGCACCGACAAGGACAAGCTGCGCCAGTGCATCGGGTCCTTCAAGGGCCGCATGTTCGGCATTCCCGGGGAAGTCTCGTTCGACAAGACCGGCCAGATGCAGCAGCAGTCGGTGCTGGTCGAGGTCGGCCGCGGCACCTTCCAGGCGTTCAAGGGCAAGTAAGGCGCGCGCTTCATGTTCTCGCAGATCGTCATCAGTGGCCTGGCCACCGGCTGCATCTATGCCGTCGTGGGACTGGGCTTCACGCTGGTCTACCGCACCTTGCGGATGGTCAACTTCGCCCAGGGCCAGGTCTTCATGGCCGGCACTTTCCTCGGACTGACGATCGCGCAGAAACTGCCCATGCCGACACCCCTGCTGCTGCTGGTCGTGGGTGCCGCCGCCTTCCTCCTCGGGCTGGTCCTCGAGCGCTTCATCTTCCGGCGCCTCTACCACAACCATGAGGTGTTCATCGTGGGGTCGATCGGCCTGGGGATCATCCTGACCAACAGCATCCGCATCCTGTTTCCCGAGCCCGTCCCATTCCCCAAGGTGTTCGGCGCCGAGGTGATCACGATCGGCTCCGCGCGCATCCAGGAGACCAGCCTGTGGATCGTGGTCTGTACCGTGGTGCTGGTGGTCCTGCTGCACGTGCTGTTCACCCACACCCGCACCGGCCGGGCGCTGCGCGCGGTGGCGGCGGACGCGGAAACGGCGGGTGCGGTGGGCGTCAACGTCAGCCGCGCGATCGGCCTGACCTTCGGCCTGAGCTGCGCGGTCGCGGCCATCGCCGGCGTGCTGATCGGCCCGCTGTATTTCGTCTCCTTCGACATGGGCGACATGGTGGGGCTCAAGGCCTTCTCGGCCGCGGTGTTCGGCGGCATCAACAGCATCCCCGGGACGATTCTCGGCGGCGTGGTGATCGGCGTGCTGGAGAACCTCGCCGGCGGCTACGTGTCCTCGGCCTACAAGGACCTGGTCGCCTTCGTGATCCTGCTGGTCACGCTCGTGTGGCGCCCCTCCGGACTGCTGGGGCGGGAAACGCCCATCAAGGTATGAACAAGGAGATTCACTCCATGACGCCCTGGCTGGCCCGCGCGGGCGCGCTGCTGGCACTGCTGCTGTTGCCGCTGGTGCTGCCGCAGTACGTCCTGCACGTGCTCGTCTTCATCCTGATCTACACGCTGCCGGTGATCGGCCTGGGTTTCCTCACGGGGTTCACGGGCCGGGTCTCCCTAGCGCAGGGCGCGCTCTTCGGGGTCGGGGCCTACACCACGGCCCTGCTGACCACGCGCCTGGGCTGGAGCCCGCTCGCGGCCTTGCTCCCGTCCATCGTCGTGACGGTCGCACTGGCCCTGGCCATCGGCGGCGCCGTGGTGCGGCTGGCGGGCCTGTACTTCGTGATGGCCACCATCGGTATCCAGCAGATCGTGAGCATCACGCTGATGAACTGGATCGACCTGACCGGCGGGCCGCAGGGCGTGCGCTCCATCCCCGCGGTCTCCATCGGCGCCTGGGAGCTCGACTCCACCCGCAGCTTCTACTTCCTGGCGCTGTTGTTCGCCGTGGTCTCCTACGTTCTGGCCAGGAGAGTCATCGCCAGCCGCCTGGGTCTGTACCTGCGCGCGCTCAGCGACGACGCGCTGGCAGCGGACGCCGTGGCGGTGAAGGTGACCCGCGCCAAGGTGACGGCGCTGGCGCTGTCGGCCGCCTGGGCCGGTGCCGGTGGTTTCCTGTACGCGCACTACGTGCGCTACGTCCACCCGGACATGTTCGGTCTGGAGCCGTCCGTGCTGTTCCTGGTGATGAGCATGTTCGGCGGCTACCGTTCCCTCGCGGGCATGATCCTGGCCACCGCGGTGCTCGAGTCCGCCACCGAATACCTGCGCCCCTTCGGCGAGTACCGCATGATCGCCTACGGCGTGATCCTGCTGGCCGGGATGATGTACTTCCCGAAGGGCATCCTGACCCTGTTCCAGCGCAAGCGGCGCGAGCCCGCGGCGGAAGTGGCTCTGGGCGCGGAGGGCACGGCATGAAGCTGCTCCAAGCGTCCGGTATCAGCCTGGCCTTCAAGGGCGTGCGCGCCCTCGACAACGTCGACCTTGCGATCGACCAGGGGGAGCTCGTCGGCATCATCGGCCCCAACGGTTCGGGCAAGAGCACGCTGTTCAACGTGCTGTCCGGCATCTATCGATGTGACGCGGGAACGATCCACCTGGACGGAGCGCCGATCGGCGGCCTCGCGCCCTCGCGGATCGCCCAGCGCGGCCTGGTCCGCACCTTCCAGAACAAGCGCCTGTTCGGGTCCATGAGTGTGCTGGAGAACGTGCTCGTCGCGGCGCTCAAGTCCCAGGCCGGCTCGCCCCTGGGCGATGTGTTCGGCCTGACCCGATCGAAGCAGGGCATGTCCCGCGGGCTGGAACTGGCACGGCGCTGCCTGGACCGCGTGAACCTCTCCTCCCTGGCTGCGGTCCAGGCGCGCGACCTGCCGTACGGCGCGCAGAACCGCCTGGAGATCGCGCGTGCGCTGGCGCTGGAGCCCAGGCTGCTGCTGCTCGACGAGCCGGCCGCTGGCCTGAACCCGGCCGAGCGCGGCGAGCTGCGCGGCTTGATCGAGAAGGTCCACTCCGACGGGGTCACGATCGTGCTGGTGGAGCACGACGTGCGCATGGTGACGGGCTTGTGCCGCCGGGTCCTCGCGCTGGACCACGGGGTGAAGATCGCCGACGGGCCATCCGAGGAAGTGGTCAACAACCCCCAGGTCCTCGAAGCGTACTTCGGCGACGTCCAGAGCGAGGAGGCCAGCCATGCGTGACGACCAGGGAAAGCGGGCGCCGGTGTTGTCCGCGCGCGACCTGCACGTCTACTACGACAAGGTGCACGCCGTCCAGGGCATCTCGCTCGACGTGCACGCCGGCGAAGTCGTCGCCATCCTCGGGGCCAACGGCGCCGGCAAGTCGTCGGCGATGCGGGCCTTGATGGGGCTGGTGCCGGTCCGCTCCGGCAGTGTCCTGCTCGAGGGGACGAGCATCGATGCGCTGCGGAGCGACCAGCGCGTGGCGCGCGGGCTGGGATATTCGCCCGAGGGGCGGCGCGTATTCGGCGACCTCACCGTGCACGAGAACCTGCAGATGGGCGCCTACGTGGTGAACGACCGCGACGAGGTGAGCGCCCGGGTGGAGACGGTGTACGGGATGTTCCCTCGCCTGCGGGAACGCACCCGCCAGCTGGCAGCCACCCTGTCGGGCGGCGAGCAGCAGATGCTGGCCATCGGTCGAGCCATGATGCGCCGCCCCAAGGTGCTGATGCTGGACGAGCCCTCGCTGGGCCTCGCGCCAGTCATGGTCAAGGTGATCTACCAGACCTTGCAGCGCATCCGCGAGCAGGGCCTGACGCTGCTGCTGTCCGAGCAGAGCGCCCACATCGCGCTGGCCGTGGCCGACCGCGCCTACGTGTTCGAGAATGGCCGGGTGGCCTTCTCGGCGCCCGCGCAGGACCTGCGCAACGACCCGGCGCTTCGCGCCTCCTACTTGGGCGCCTGACCGGCCGCCCCCGACGTACATGAAGATCTCCGAAGTCAAGGCCTATCCGCTCTCCTTTCGCGTCTCCGACGCCGGCCAGGTTCGCCTGGGCATCGGCCGAACCGTCAAGCGCGACACCGTGGTGGTGAAGGTGCGCAGCGACGACGGCCTGATTGGCTGGGGCGAGGCCCACCACGGGCGCGCGCCGGGCGCAGTGGCCAACCTGGTCAACACCACCCTGTCGCACCTGGTGACCGGCATGGACGCGACCGACATCGTCGGCGTCTGGGACCGCGTGTACCGGATGCAACTGGCCAGCCACGGCATGGGTGCTGCGGCCGCCATCGGTCTTAGCGGCATCGACATGGCGCTGTGGGACCTGCGAGCCAAGGCCGTGGGCTGGCCCCTGTACCGCCTGCTGGGAGGGCGGTCCAAGGCCGTCACGGCTTACGCCGGCGGCATCTCCCTGGGCTTCCAGCCGCCGGCCGAACTGGCCAACGAAGCGCTCGGCCTGGTGGAGCGCGGCTACCGCGCGCTCAAGCTGCGGGTGGGTGACAGCTGGCGCGCAGACGTCGAGCGCGTGCGGGCCGTGCGCGAGGCCGTGGGCGACGCGGTCGAACTGCTGGTCGACGCCAACACAAACTACACGGTGGAGGATGTCCGCCACGCGATGCCCGCGTACGACGAACTGAGGGTAGGCTGGCTCGAAGAGCCCTTTCCGCCGCACGACGCACGCAGCTACCGCACCGCGGCCACCTACGGCCGCACGCCGTTGGCCGCGGGAGAGAACCACTACACGCGTTTCGAGTTCCAGCGCCTGCTGGAGGACGGCGCCGTCACGATCCTGCAGCCCGACCTGTCCAAGACGGGTGGCATCACCGAGGGCCTGAGGATCGCGGCCATGGCGTCCGCCAGCAAACTGCGCATCAACCCGCACACCTCGGCCACCGGCCTGAACATGGCAGCCACGCTGCACTTCCTGGCGAGCATCGACAACGGTGGCTACTACGAGGCCGACGCGTCGGTCGAGAACCTCTTTCGCGACCAGCTCACGACGCGCGCGGGCGAGGTGGACCGCAACGGCCAGGTGCGGCCGCCGGAAGGCCCCGGCCTTGGGGTGGAGATCGACGAGGCCTTCATCGCGAGCCATCCGGTGATCGATGGGCCGGGGTACGTCTGACAACGGCTTCCTCGATCTTCCAGCTTTGCCTCCGTCGTCCCGCGTTTGTGAAACGTTCGTAGTCCCGCCGGAGGAGCTCGGAGGCGGCCTCCGGCAGCCATCTTGGATGTCCCGGAGGATCGGTTCTGCACCATTGCGTGCAGGATCGTGAGTGTCCTTGCGCGTGCAGGCCACCAGTCTCCTGAGTCAGGAGTTCGCGGAAGAAACGAAGGTCTCTGTCCACGCGAATGGCTTGGCATTGTCTTTGTGCGTGTAGCCCCCGATGGCTGCTTCGAATTTTCGGGTAGGGCGGTGCGTGCCGCGACGGGTCTGCTTGTCGGTCAACGAGGGGCTCCAATTCGGCGCTACGAGCAGACCCGGGCGGCCAAGAGCCGCAGCCAGCGTCCCGAGGGTACCGAAAGTCCGGCAGCGCAGAGACCCATCTGAACGCCCTAGCGACCCCGTTTCGATCCCTTAAGGGGCCGCTTCCGCCTTGCCGCAATACCCACGCGCCGCCGCGTCTGAAGATCGCGCGGCAAGATCGTTCAGAGGGCTAGCCGCGCTAGCGCGCTCGCCGCGTGTTCGCGCAGGAGGTGACCGTAGTGCCGCTCAATCATTTGCAGGCTGGTGCCTGATAGCTGGGCGACGGTAAGTGTGTCCAACTTGTGCAGAGCGATGAGGTCGGTAATCGCACTATGCCGCAGCGCGTATGCGGTGGCGGCGTGTGGCAGTCCGGCGGCCTTTACCGCGTCCTTGATGGGCCCCTTCCAGGCATCCTTGTCCCATGCCTTGCCGTCTGCCCGCGTGAGCAGCGGCGTCGCCGGCAGCTTGTCCCTGCAAAGCGCCTCGAAAAACGCAGCCGTTGACTTGGGCAGCGTGATCTTGCGATCAGCACCCGCCTTGTCTTTTCCGATGGTGATCGTGGACAGCCGCTTGTCGAAGTCGCCCACACGCAGCGCCGCCATTGCGCCCGGCCGCAGCGGAACCATCGACAACGCTCGTAGAAGTGCGGAGACGTCGGCCCGCGCGGCGTCGATCAGCTTTCGGCGTTGCTCAATGTCCAGGTACACGTCCCGGCGGCCGTCGGCATTCTCCACCGGGCGGAGCTTGGCCAGCCAAGCTTGGTCGGTGGTGACGTGGCCGTTTTCCCTGGCAAGATTCAGCGCCGCCCTTAGCGCCGTCATGTCTCGGTTCAGTGTGCTGGCGGATCTCAATCGGGTGCCGGGCTTGGATTTGTCCTGCGGAATTGCGGGGGTCTTCGCCAACTCCGTGCGCCAGTCGGCCACGGCCTTCGGCGTGAGCTTCAAGAGCCTTGTTCCCGCGAACTTCTCGTTGCCGTATATCCACCGCTTGAACCGGCGGGCGGCGTCTGTCGCTGCAGCTTCACGGCCCCGATCCTGCAGGTGCTTCACATACTCGCGACAGGCACCAGCCACGGTGATCAATTCCGACGTTCCGCCGGTGTCTCGGTGTCGGAACCACGCCTCCGCTTCGCGCAATGCCGCGTCGAAGCGGTCGGAGGGCGGTAGCTTGTCGAACCTGCCGAGGCTTTGAAGCTGCTGCTTTCCGGTCTCTTCGTCGCGAAAGCGCGCCAGCCAAGACCCGCCAGTCGCCGCTGATGTCTTGCGGAATCCGATGTATGCGCCCTTGCGCACACGATGCCAGTACGGGTTGTGGCGAGGCTTCAGGGCCTCGCGCGCGCTCACGGTATGGATCTTGACTGCCATGGGGGTCGGGCAGGTGTCAAAAAAAGTGTCTAAAAAGTGTCTAAATCTTAGGCGAACATCGGCGAACCGCAAGAGACTCTTTCAGAGGGGAAACGCGTTCATGGCGGTTCGCAAAAGTGTGCCTTTTCAGCCTTCACACGGCAGGGGTCACATGTTCGATCCATGTATCACCCACCAACGAATTTCGAGGGCCCTTCGGGGCCCTCGGCCTTTCCGGGTGCAATTTCCCGGGTGGGGGCTCTTGCACTGCGCTCTCGCATCGGCCACATTTCGGCCTCCGACACGGGAGGTTTCCATGTTCAAACCGCTCCTCATCGCCCTGGGCGTCCTCTGCACCACCCTGGCCCTGGCGCAAACGGCGGCGCCCGCCGCGCCGACCGTGCGCCTGCGCGGCACGATCGAGAGGGTCGACGCCATGACGCTGACCGTCAAGGAGCGCAGCGGCGAGGTCATCACGCTCGTGCGCCCCGCGGACATGGGCGTGATCGAGGTCGTGCCGATCAACCTGGCAGACATCAAGCCGGGCAACTTTGTCGGCACGGCCGCCATGCCGCAGCCAGACGGCACGCAACTGGCGCTGGAGGTGTTGGTGTTTCCGGAGTCGGCGCGCGGCAGCGGGGAGGGACACTACCCGTGGGATCTGCAGCCGCAAAGCACGATGACGAACGCCACGGTGGCAGACCTCGCCGCCGCCCCGGCAACAGTCCCTGGCGGACAGAAGCTGACGCTGCGCTACAAGGGCGGCGAGAAGACCGTCATTGTTCCCGCCAACGTTCCGGTGGTGACTTTCAAGCCGGGGAAGGAAGACGAGAAAGCGCTGCTCGTGCCCGGCGCACGCGTGATGGTGACCGCCCAGGAAAAGGACGCCAGGCCGACGGCCTTGCGCGTGCTGGTCGGGCGCAACGGGTTCGCACCGCCGATGTAGACGGGCCGTCCCTGGCCGCTGGGACGGCTGCGCCCGACTTGCGACTCGTGTCTCGAATGCGCGTTCACGCACATCGGGCGCAGTGCCTGTTGCTCCCTGGCGCGCCGATGTGAAACGTGAACGTCTGCGCGTCGGTGATGCCGCGCTGCGCGAGACCGGTGGCAAGCGTCAGGCCGACGGGGCCGGCGCCGACGACCAGAACTTGCGCCCGCACGGGCACGCCGGCGAACGCGACGGGCGTCAAGGTCGAATAGCTGCCGGCACCCGCATTCGATTCATCACAGTGGAAGACATGTCCGGCCGTACCGAATGGACCGGGGAAAGCGCTCGTCGCTGTCCTGATCGAGGACAAGGTGGAGGACCTTTCCATCATCCCCGGCATCCGGCTGGGTTGATACCGCTGCCTCCTGCTCCCCCATGCGGCGAAGCCCCGCATGGCGGGGCTTCCTGCATTCGCTCACTCCACTTGGACGGTTGCAAAGGGGTCACCCATGCGCTCTGGGGCTTCTCACGCTTCGCCCGGCAGACACAGGGCGACACCAGTAATCTTCCTCGCAGCAGGAACCCACTGGCCAGTGCGACGCGGCCTGCCCGCGTACGCTTTTCACTCACGATGTCACCCATAACCCGCCGCGTCGTTCAAGCCGTCCTGTACGAGTTCGTGGCCATCGCCTTCGTGGGGCCGGCGCTGAGCGTTGCCTTCGACGAGCCGCAAACATCCACGTTCGGGCTGGCCGTCGTGCTGTCCACGATTGCGCTCACGTGGAACTACGCCTTCAACTGGATCTTCGAGCGCTGGGAATCGCGCCAGATCGCGCCCGGGCGCTCGTTCGGCAGGCGGCTTGCACACGGAACCGGGTTCGAGGGAGGCCTGGCGGTCATCCTCATTCCAGTCATGTCTCTCTGGCTGGACATCTCCCCCATGGCAGCGTTCGTGGCCAATCTGGGGCTACTCGTGTTCTTCTTCGTCTACGCCATCGCGTTCACGTGGGCGTTCGATCGGGTCTTTGGACTGCCTGCATCAGCACGGGAGAGAGATCCCAAGGCTGTCGACGCGTAGGGAAGGAGTCTTCGACCCCGGCGTGGCTGTGTCTGCTTCGGACCCGGAAGAGGACTCGGCGTAGCGCTGGAGTCCTCACGCCGTCTTGGCCACCGCATCGTTGACAGCCCGAATCGGCGTCCCCACCCACGCCAGCAGCGCCGCTGCCACCAGCAGCAACCCCGACCCCGCGAACAGCTGCGGCAACGTCACCACCCGCAGCAACCACCCCGCGCCCGCCGATGCCACCGGCACCAGCCCCATGAAGATGAACATGAACAGGCTCATGGCCCGGCCGATCATCGCGGGGGGCACGCGCTTCTGCACCCAGGTGAACACCGCCACCTGCATGAAGCCGCCGAGCGTGCCCACCAGGACCATCAGCACGGCGCCCTGCCACGCCGCGGTGATGCCACCCAGGGGCACGAACAGCAGCCCGATGGCGATGTCCGCCAGCAGCACGCTGGTGCCCAGTGTTCCAATGCGCATGCCCGGGCGCAGGCCCGAAGCCACCATGCCGATCAACGTGCCGGCACCGTGCGCCCCCAGCATCAACCCGAGCGCCGAAGCGCCCAGCCCCGGTGTGCTCTGGGCCAGCACCGGCAGGGCAATGTGCAGGGGCCCGAGCACCAGCACGGCGACGGCGCCCCAGTACAGGTAGAGCGTGCGCAGTTGCGCGTCGCCCCACACGTGCTTCAGGCCCCTGGCCACCGAGGCCCAGATGGGCGCATGCTGCACCGGGTTGGCCGGCAGCCGGCGCGTCACGACGCGAGAGAGCGTCCAGGCGGAGAGCGCGAAGCTGAACGCGTCGAGCCCGAAGGCCAGCGCGACGCCGCCCGCATCCTGCACGCCGCCCGAGCCGTCGCCGAACAGGGCGATCAGCACGCCGGCCGCGAGGGGGCCAAGGAACATGCTCAGTTGCCGCAGCCCCATCATCACGCCATTGGCGGCGGCAAGCTGCTCCGGCGGCAAGGCGTGCGGCAGGATGGACGTGCCCGAGGGGATGCTGAACGCGCTGCTGACGCCCAGGGCCAGCGACAAGGCGTAGATCACCGGCAGCGTCAGGGCGGCCTGCCACGCTCCCAGCGCCAGCACCGCGAGCAGCACGGTGTTGACGTACTTGGTGAGCATCAGCACGCGCTGCGGCGAGAAGCGGTCGACCACCGCGCCGCCCACCAGGATGAAGACGGCGCGCGGGATGCCGACGAGCGCCAGCACGGTGCCCAGCGCCACGGTGTCGCCGGTCAGGCGCAGCACCAGCCAGGGCAGGGCGAGCAGGGTGAACTGGTCGCCCAGCAGGGAAATGGCGCTGCCGGCCATCAGCCAGCGGAAGTTGCGGTCCTGGAAAAGGGCCGCGCGGACGGCCGTCTCGGTGTTCGTTGTCATGGTCGGTCCTCTGGAACAGGGCCGACTGTGCGGGCTCACGTTACGTGAGGGTCAAGCACTTTCGTCCAAAGGCGAGAGGAATTCGCGCACTTCGCGCCCGAGCGGCAGGCCGGCCAGCAACAGGGGGTGCCCGAGATGCAGGGTGGCGAGCTTGGCGCGCAGCGCCGCGTTGCCGCCGGAGGTCTGGTCCAGCAACGCCGCCCAGCGGGCGCGCAGCGCCTGCGCCCTGGCGCCGTGGCGCGGTTCGCCCGCCCGCAGCAGCGCCTGTCCCTCGGCCTCGATCGCCTGCGCCTCGGTGTCCGGTGTGGGGCGCAGGCGGAAATCCACGTCGCCGAAGTGTTCCTGGAACCAGCGCACGCGCAGCTGGATGGCCGACTCCATGAATTCCATCATGTCGGTCGGCGGCGCACCGCCTTGCCCGCGCACGCCGGATTCCTGCCGGAACATGGTGCCCCAGCGGTCCATCAGGGCGTAGTCGCCTCCCATCCAGCGCACCATCAGCATCGTCCAGCGGCGGGTGAGCACTTGGCACTCCAGGGTGTCGATCCCGCCGCCCGTGTCCATGTAGCGGCGCACCTCCGCCTGCAGTTGCAGCCACTCCTGCTCGACGCTGCCGTAAGCACCGAGGATCTGCTTCAGTTCGCGCGTGTCGAAGTAGCGGCCGAAGGTCGTCATCATCGAAAGGGTGCGCACCCAGTCGTCCATGCTGGGGCTGTCTCCCTTGCTCAGCATGCCGTGCATCAGCGCGAGCCGCTCGCGCAGCTCGGTGGCCTGGCGGATCTGGTGATCGAGCGCATGCATCTGCTGTTCGATCACGCGCTGCGGCGCGGCCTCGCTGCCATCGAGCAGCGGCCCAATCTCTGCCAGCGGCAGCCCGAGGTGGCGCAGCGCCTGGATGGCATGCAGGCGCGCCGCGTCGCCTTCGTCATACAGCCGGTAGCCGGACCCGGACCGGCCCGACGGCTTCAACAGACCGATCTCGTCGTAGTGGTGGAGCGTGCGGACCGTGAGCCCGGTGGAGCGCGCGAGTTCGCCGACCTTCAGGTGCATGGCGGGCGATTGTGCCGTGAGGCGAGAGGTTCGTCTGTTCCCCACCGTTCATCTCGTCTACCTCGCTGAATGTCTGCTTCGGTCGAATGCAGCCGTCGGCATCGTGAGGTTCTCTTCATGAGGAGCTCACCATGTGCAAACAACGTTCTGCCCACCGTCGAAATGATGAGCCGCGACCCCCGCTTTGCCAGCTCCGCGAAGGGGCCGCCTGCCGTCGTCAGGCCACCAGCCCGAGATACTCCTGTCGCGTCTGCGGCAATACAGCCCCTACGAGTTGCTCGTAGGACGTGCGATGGCTGGCCAGCATACGGGCCGATGCCACGGACCTGGACCGGCAATACCAGTGGCAGGTGTGCTGCATCAGGAGCATCTCGGCCAGGATGGCGAAGGCGCGGTCCTTCGGGGAGGCGTCCTGTTCCTCGACGGCACGGCAGATGCCGCGGGAGTGCATGCGCAGCGCCTCGCGCATGTCGAAGGACCTGTCGAACGCGGGCGAGAGCGGCAGCCAGATCGGGAACTTGCTCACGCGTGTGGCCGTAGGCTCGACGCCCGCGAAGTCCCCCGCGAGCTTGCGGACCTGCCGGCACAGGACGTCCTCGGTCCCGCGCAGCACGCCCCAGACCTGCTCGCTTCGGGCGGGGTCGGATTCGCCCAGGGCGCGCGAGTAGCCCTGCGAGAGGGTCTCGATGCATTTTTCGATGTCGTGGTCGGACAGGTAGCGGGCCAAGATGGCGATGCGCCGTTGCTGCTGCCTCGCTCTGGCGATCCACAGGGCGCCCAGCGCAATGGGCAAGAGAAGAAGGAAATCCACCGGCCGATGGTACATAGGCCATCAAGAAATGCGCCACCCGCCCGGGGTTGAGAGCTGCCGAGAAGCATCGTGAAGTCCTCTTCATGAGGAGCTCACCATGCGCAACCAACGCACTGCTTGGAGCAAGGGTCGCTTGCTTGGCCAGAAGCCGCCGCTCAAGCCGAAGGAGATCTGGTCACTCCGGATCCGCCTGCAGCTTGCGGACAAGGCCCCGCGATCTGGCGCCATTCAATCTGGGCGTCGACAGCAAGCTCCCCCGGATCGATCACCCGATACAGGAGAGCCAGTCATGAATCCCATTCGCGCCATCCTCGCCGTGACCGACTTCTCGGCCGGCGCGACGATGGCAGCGCAGCGCGCCGCCCTGCTGGCCGCCGGTAGCGGTGCCGGCCTGGTCCTGATGAACGTGGTGGAACCCGACGCGGTGGTGACGCTGCGCGACTGGTTCGCCAAGGGCCGCGACCTGCGGGCCGCCGTGACGGAACAGGCGAGGATGCAACTCGATGCGCAGGCCGACGAGATCGAACAGCGCCAGGGCGTGCGCATCGAGCGGCTGGTCCGCGCCGGCCGGGTCCTCGATGAAGTCCACGCGGCCAGCAGCGGATCGGACCTGGTGGTGCTGGGCGCATGCGGCGAGCGTGGCGCGCGCGAGGCCACCCTGGGCACCCTCGCGGACCGCCTGGTGCGAACCGCCGACCGCCCCGTCCTCGTCGTCAGGCGCGCACCTGACCGCACCTACCAGCGCGCGCTCGTTCTGACCGACTACTCCACCGCGGCCGGGGCCGCGATGCGCGCCGCGCTGGCCGTGGTGGGCGAGGGCGAGGTGCACCTGCTGCATGCGTTCAACATCCCGTTCGAGGGCAAGCTGCGGCTGGCCGGCGTCGGCGACGAAGACATCGCCGCCTATCGGCGGGAGATGCGTGACCGCGTTTTCGCGCAGATGCAGCAGGCGCTGGCCGGCGCCGCTGCGCCGGACCGCATCCAGCCGAGCGTGGTGCCCGGTGACATCCGCACGGAGGCCTTGCGTGCCATCGAACGCCTGCAGCCGGACCTGGTCGCGGTGGGCAAGCAGGGCGAATCGCTGCTGGAAGACATGCTGCTCGGAAGCACGACCAGCCACATGCTGGAGCACGCGGGGTGCGACGTGCTGGTCGTTCCCCGGCGCGCGAGCGAGGGCCGAGAGGAGCAGGGCGAAGCGTCCCGTTAGGCGAGGGGGCGTCGCGCCTCGAAGGGTCGCCCCCACCGCCTGCGCGCCGGCGGCCTCAAGAATGCGGCAGGGCGGCCTGCGGCGCAGCGTCGCAGTTGCCGGCCGCCGGCGCTTCGTCGACGTGCGGGCGCAGCGCGCCCGGAATGCGCTGCTGATCGAGTCCCCCGCCCTGGAGCCAGCGGCGCGTGCCCTGCGCGGCGCGTTCGATCAGCTCGTGCGCGCGGGAGAAGTCGTAGGCCGATACCGTGAGCGGGCACAGCGGCGGCACCGTCGCCACCTCGATGCGCCCGGCCAGCTGCTCCAGGTCGCGTACCAGCTGGCGGGCCACCAGCAGGTTCAGTGCATGGAAGGCGCTCGCGAGCGCTCCCGTGGGCGCCGTGCTCAGGGCGCACGCGAAGCCGGTGGGCAGGACGACGATGCGGGTGCATCCCAGCGCCAGCGCCGCCATCACCGGCGTGTTGGTGGCGACGGCGCCGTCGATGAGATAGCGGTCGCCGATGCGCACTGGCGGAAAGGCGCCCGGAATGGCGCAACTGGCCAGGATGGCGTCGGCGGCGGGGCCGGACGAGAGCAGCACCGAAGCGCCCGTGAGCAGGTCGGTGGCCGCGACGTGCACCGGGATCGGGGTGTCTTCCAGCTGCGGATGCGAAAGGTGGCGCGCGATCAGGCCGCGCAGGCCGCTGGGGTCGACGAGCGACGCGGCTCCCCGAAACAGCCCCAGCAGGTGGCTCGCGGACAGGGGAAAGATGTCGCTGCGCCGCAGCCCGCACCAGACCGCCTCCAGCCGCGCCACGCCGGCCGGCGTGGGGTCGGAGCAGAAGTAGATGCCGTTGAGGGCGCCGACCGAGGCGCCCACGACCAGGTCGGGCACCACGCCGTGCGCCACCAACTCGCGCAGCATGCCCACCTGGATCGCCCCGAAGCTGCCGCCTCCGGCCAGCACGAAGGCGGTCTTGTCCTTGACGCTGTCGCCCATGGCGGTGCCTCCTCAATAGCCGTAGAACTCCTCGCTGCGGATGTCGTCGCCGTCGATGCCCGCGCGCTCCAGTGTGTCCCGCAGCGCCCCGACCATGGCCGGCGGACCGGCCACGTAGAAGATGGGGTCGGGCAGCTCCGAGGCGATGCGCCGGACGAGGGCGGCGTCGACTTGTCCGGTGGCGCCGGTCCACGGCATGCGGGACTCCGCCATCCGCGTCATGGTGGCCACCAGGCGGAAGTTCGGGTTGTCGCCTTCCAGCCGCTGCAATTCGGCGAGGAACGCACTGTCCTCGGGCCGGCGATTGGAATACAGCAGGACCAGGCGCTGTTGCAGGGCCGTGTGCGCTGCGTGCCGCAGCATGCTCATGAATGGCGTGATGCCGATGCCGCCGGCGACGAAGACGGCGGCCCGGGCCAGCTTGTTGTGCAGGGTGAGCGAGCCGAACGGGCCCTCGATCTCGGCAGGGCCACCGATGGCCAGCCGCGCCAGCGCATTCTTGAACCCGCTGTCCCGCATCCGGGTGGCCACCACCAGCTCGCCCTCGTGGGGCGCGCTGACGATGGAAAACGCATGGCGTGCGCCTTCCGTCCCCGTGACGGCCGGATCCGGCAGGATCAGGTCGATCGCCTGGCCCGGCCTGAAGCTGAATCCGGATGGCTGGTCGAAGTGGAAGGCGACCGTGCCGTGGGCGATTTCCTCGCGGCGCTGCAGGTGGACTGTCGAGGTGCTCATGGGGCTGCTCCAGGGCCGCTCGGTGCGCGCGGCATGCGTGGTGGACCCGCGAATGCGTTCCTGGCCATTGGATGCCGCGAGCCCCGCAAATGTGCCGGGCCCCTGCGCGCTGGAACAAGAACAGCTCCCCGTCGACCCCAACGATCTGCTGATCCTCGCCTTCGTGGCGGAACTGGGGAGCTTCGGCCGCACGGCAGAACGCCTGGGCCTGCCGAAATCGAAGCCGGCGCTGAGGCCCCGATCGCAAGGGGCACGACGTAGCATGATGGCCAGCGCGGCGTCCCCGGCGTGCGGCCGGTTCCAGCAGGCACATGGTGCGCGCGGGCCGCACGTGCAGGCCGCGAATGCAGCGGCAACATGGAGAGTGCAGTGAGCGGCTTCCTCGAAAAGGGCAAGTGGCACGACGGCTGGTACGACACGCGCGCCAGCCACGGCGAGTTCGTGCGCACGACGTCCCGGTTCCGCAACTGGGTCAGCGCCGACGGCTCCACCGGCTTTCCCGCCGAAGCGGGGCGCTATCACCTCTACGTGTCGCTGGCCTGTCCCTGGGCGCACCGCACCCTCGTCGCGCGGGCGCTCAAGGGCCTGGAGGAGGCGATCTCCGTCTCGGTGGTGGAACCGGTGATGACGCAGGGCTGGGCCTTCAGCGACGACCTGCCCGACCACCTGCACGGCTTCGCGTTCCTGCACCAGCTGTACTCGGCGGCCGATCCCGGCTACACGGGGCGGGTGCTGGTGCCGGCGCTGTGGGACAGGAAGACGCGCACCATCGTCAGCAACGAGTCGAGCGAGATCATCCGCATGTTCAACGACGCGTTCTCCGCGCACGCGAAGCGCGACGTGGACCTGTACCCCGCGCCGCTGCGCGGGGAGATCGACCGCGTCAACGCCTACGTCTACGACCACATCAACAACGGCGTCTACCGCTGCGGCTTCGCGACGGAGCAGGCCGCCTACGAGCGCGCCTTCGATCGGCTGTTCGCTGCCCTGGACTGGGTGGAGTCGGAACTCGCCGATCGCCCGTACCTGGTGGGGCAGGAAGCGACCGAGGCGGACTGGCGCCTGTTCACGACGCTGGTGCGCTTCGATGCGGTGTACGTCGGCCACTTCAAGTGCAACCGCAACCGCATCGAGGACTTCCCGAATCTCTCGCGCTACCTGCGCAGGCTGTACCGCACACCCGGCATCGCCGGGACGGTGGACATGGGCCACATCAAGCGGCACTACTACCTGAGCCACCCCCACATCAACCCGACGCGGGTGGTGCCGGCCGGTCCGCGGCTCGCGTTTCTCGAAGGGGCGTGAAGCGGCGGCGGGCAGCGCCACGGCTCACCCGCACTCCGCCTCCTCCTTCGCCGCCGCAGTCGCCCCCCACGCCGCCGCCGCGGCCGCCACCGGGCTGCAGGAGGGACAGGCATGGCCCTCGCCCGGCGCGTGCGGCGAGGGTCCCAGTGCGGGCAGCGCCGTCATCCAGTGCAGCGACACGGGCGGCAGCTCGCCATAGCGGGCCACCGCCAGGTGCCAGGCGGGCGCCAGGTCGATGTGGCGCGCGTGGATCGGCGTGCGCTGCGCGCCCAGCTGGCAGTGCAGGGTGCCGCGCGCTCCGCTCACTTCCACCGTCCGCAAGGGGTGGCTCAGGCCGGCGCCGGTGGTCTTGAGCACCGCCTCCTTGAGCGTCCACACGCGCAGGAAGAGCTTCATGCGCTCCTTCGGCGCGGCGGCGAGCACCTCGGCGCGTTCGGCGGGCGAGAAATGGCTGCGCGCGATCGCCTCCACGTCGGGCGCCAGGCCCGGGGCGGGGCCCTCCACGTCGACGCCGACGGCGGGCGCGTCGGGGCCGATGGCGATGGCCAGCACGCCGTTGGAATGGGACACGTTGAAAGCCGGCATCGGGGCGCCGCCGGCCACCACGGCCGAGGGTTTGCCGCGCTCGTCCTGCCGCAGGCGCAAGGTGTCGGCCGGGGCGCCGGTCACCTTGGACAGCAGGGCGCGCAGCGCCGCGCGGCCGTGCACGATTTCCGTGCGGCGGCTCGGCGAGCGGACGCCGGCCACTTCCAGCAGCTCCTCCTCGGCGTGCGTCACGCCGCCCGCCTGCGCCTTCAGGGCCTGCAGGCAGAACAGGTGGACCTGCATGGGATGGACTGGGGTGTTCATGGGAGCCTCCGGGGAGCAAGCTAGCGGGTCGGTCGGGTGGGGGGTCAGAACGCGTACTTCAGCTCCGCATACGCGAGCGAGTTGTCGCGCAGCCGGCCGTAGTAGGTGTCGCGGCCGCCGCGGAACAGGTCGGCGCCGACGGTGAGCTTGAGCGCATCGCTGATCGCGTAGGTGAGCTTGGGGCGCCAGGCGTGGTCGCCGCGGGTGAGCGAGACCACGCCCACCAGTTCGGCCTCCAGCGTGTCGTTGAGCCAGCGGTGCGATACGCGCAGGGTGAGGCCCTGCTCGCTGCGGTCACGCTGGTTGGCGACCAGCGCGCTTTCCAGGGCCAGCGTGCGCTGCAGGGGGTCGGGGATGGTGTGGGGGTCGCTGAAGCCGGTGACCTGCCGCAGGTACAACTGCACGTTCAGGTAGGTGCCGTCGTCGAAGGTGCGGTCGGCGCCGGCCACGGCGTAGAAGAACGGCTTCTTGACGAAGGGATCCTGCGACGCGTCGTGCTGCGTCCAGTTGTAGGCGGCCTCGGCGCGCAAGCCGAAGCGGCCGGCCACGCCGGCGACGTCGGCGCCGAGCACGCGGATGCGGTGGTTGCGCAGCGCGAGGCGCAGGCCGGCCGGACTGGCGCCGGCGGGAACCAGGTCCGGATTCGGGTCGAGCCCGTCGAAATAGGACACCGACCACTCGACGCCCTTGCCGCTGCGCTCGAACTTCAAGGCCACCCCGTCGCCGTCCGGCTCCTGCCGCACGACCTCCACGCCGGGCGTGGCCGCCACCGGGAAGCGGTTCGAGCGAAAGCGCGGCAACACCACCGCGGTCAGCGCGTAGTCGTCCACGTGCCAGACCAGCCGCGCGGCCATCGTGCCGAAGCGCTGGTCGCTGTTCTCCGGCACCAGCAGCGTGAAGTCGCGCGGGCTCAGGTTGTCGGTGGGATTCAGTTCGTCGGCCCGGCCCCACGCGATGATCTGCTGGCCCAGGCGCAGGTCGACGGCGCCGGCGCGCAGGTCGACGTAGCCTTCGCGCAGCCGCGCCCCGCTGCGGCCGCTGTCGTCGCGCACCCAGCCTTCGACGTTGGCCGAGACCGACTTGTCCAGCTTCGGCGCCGCCTTGAGCCACAGCGATGGGCTGCCGATGCCGCGCCGGTCGTCGAGGTCGCGCGAGGAGCTGAAATACGCGCCCCGCAAGGAGCCGC
This sequence comes from Ramlibacter sp. AN1133, assembly GCF_037890035.1. Lineage (NCBI taxonomy): Bacteria > Pseudomonadati > Pseudomonadota > Betaproteobacteria > Burkholderiales > Comamonadaceae > Ramlibacter > Ramlibacter sp. AN1133. The sequence continues at coordinate 35,285 of NZ_JBBKTQ010000011.1, read as the reverse complement.
TCGCATTCAGCTTCTCGCGCCAGCCGCCCGCCGCCTCGTCGGCCGCGCGGGCCGGCGCGGCGGCGAGGCAGGCCGCCGCCAGCGCCGCTGCGCAGGCAGGTGCCAGCCTCATTGGCCCTCCATGTAGCGTGGGGTGAAGAGTTCGTCCTTCACGTTCTGGTTGGCCTTGAAGTTCTCGACCCGGATCACGGTGCGGTGCCCGGTCTGCACGTTGCTGGCCTCCATCTGCATCGCCTGCCACTTGCCGCGCCCGGCATCGACCAGGCGCAGCTCGCTGAAGACGATCGTCTTCAGGGGCTGCTCGCCGGTGTCCAGCAGCTCGGACTTCACCGTCATCAGGTTGTCCTTGCGGATCCAGTCGGTGCGCCGCCCGTAGCCGGTGTCGGAGCGCACGGCGGCCGTCTTCGGCAGCGCCTCGACCACGTAGACCGGCTGGCCGTCGAGCGTGTCCTCGCGCAGCAGCTTGTAGTTCCACTCCGAGACCTTGTAGCCGATCACGTCGGCATAGGAGAAGTCGGTGCCGACGAAGCTGTCCTTCTTGTTGCTCGCCACCAGCCGGCGCACCTTCTTCAGCGCCGGCAGGTAGACCCAGATGTCGTCGTCCTTGGCCGAGTTCTCGATCATCAGGGTCACCGTGTCCTTCACGTCGGCCGGCGCCGTGAAGCGCGTCAGGCGCATGTTGTCGACGCCGTTGGCCTGCAGCTTGGTGGCGCTGGCGGTCTTGCGCACGCGTTCCTGGCCCGACTTGTTGACCAGCGTGAAGGTGGCGTCCGACACCGAATCGGCCACCTTGAACACGGCGGCGTTGCGCTCCATCACCTGCTGCACGTCCACGCTCGCCTGCGCCTCGGTGGCGTGCAGGGCGACCGTGGTCGCCAGGGCGATGGCGGCGGCGGTGGTGGCGGTGGTGGCGGTGGTGGCGACGGGGCGGATGGTCTTCATGGCAGGTTCTCCGAAGATGAAGCGCGGACGCAGGGTGAGCACGAGGGAAGGAATCAGCAGCAGCGCGGCGACGGCGCTGACCAGCATCGCGACGGCGATCAGCAGCGCGAGCCACTGGTGGATGTGGAAGCCGATCGACAGCAGCAGCACGCCGTACCCGGCCGATACCGCGAGCGCGACGAACAGGATGGCCTTGCCCGCGGTGGCGAGCACGCGGCGGATGGCGGGTTCCGGCGCGTTGCCGGCAGCGAGTTCCTCGCGGATGCGGTAGATCAGGTAGATCGCGTAGTCGGCGCCTATGCCCACGGCCATCGCGGAGATCAGCGAGGTGGAAACATTGAGGGGGATGCCGGCCCAGCCGATCAGGCCGAAGGTCGCGAGCACCGCCAGCGCCAGCGGCAGCAGCACCAGCGCCCCGGCGGCGAGCGAACGGAACAGCAGGCTGGACACCACGAACACCACCGCGGCGATCTGCACGATGTTGAGGATCTTGCCCTTCACCATGACCTCGTTGAGCGCCGCGCCTTCGGCCAGGCCGCCACCGACCGACACCCTCACGTCGGGGCCGAAGCGCCCGGCGGCAAAGCCCTGGATGCGCTGGACCAACGCCTGGAAATCGGCGCTGCTGTCCGACTTCAGGTACACGGTGACATTGGCGAGCCGGTAGCCGTAGTCGACATAGGTGTCGAAGTCGCCCGGCTCGCCGGACATCGCGTACAGCAGCAGGTACTGCGAGATCAGTTCGCGGCTGGCCGGCACGACATCGAACGCCGGGTTGTCACCGTTCATGGCCTGGTGCATGCGCTTGACGAAGTCGGCGATCGAGACCGTCTTGCCGACGTGCGGCTGGCTCTCGATGAAGCGCTGGAGTTCGTCGATGGCCCGCAGGGTGCGCGGTTCCTTGATCGCGTCCTCGGAGGCGCCCTTGACCAGCACGAAGATGGTGTTGGTGCCGCCCAGGAAGCGGTTGAGCGCCTGGTCGTCCCGGATCAGCGGCAGGCGCGGCGAGAAGTAGCTTTTCATGGAGTTGTCCACCGTCACCTGCGCCATGCCGGCCAGGCACATCAGGGCGAAGAGCGCGGCTGCGGCACAGATGCGCCGGCGCCGGCGACCGGTGACGGCATTGGCGATGGCAGCGGTGGTGCGGTCCCACGCGCTGTACCGGCGGCTGCCCTGGCCGTCGCCCTCGCGCGGCGGTGCCAGCACCGCGCGCAGCGCCGGGATGAAGCTCATTTCCAGCAGCACGGTGGCCAGGATGCCGATGCCGGTGAAGATGCCGAAGGTGCGCACGGTGCTGATGTCGAACACCACCAGCGAGAAGAAGCCCAGGGTGGCCACCGTGCCGGCGGCCAGCATCACCGGGCCCACGCGCTGCACCGCGCGCGACACGGCCTCGCGGTTCGCTTCGGGCGGCTCCATCGGCAGCAGGCCACCGCGCAGGGCGTGGTATTCGTCGTAGTAGCGCTTGAGCATCTGTACCGCGTGGCCGGTGGCCACGGCCAGGATCAGGATCGGCGTGGTGGCGTTGAACACGTCCATCGGAATGCCCGCCGCGCCCATCACGCCGACGCCCCAGGCTACCGCCAGGATGCCTGTCACGAGCGGCAGCACGAGCCCCTGGCGCGAGCGGAAGGCCTCGAACAGCACCAGCGCGAGCACCAGGATCGCCACCGGCAGCAGGATGCCCATGCGCTCCGAATAGCCCTCGATCGCGGCGAGGAAGGCGGGGGCGCCGCCGACGTGGATGTCCACCGTCGCATCGCGCTCGCGGTCGACGATGGGCTGCACCCGCTCGAGGATGCCGCGGTAGCCGGCCGCATCTTCCTTGAACTCCACGATGATGGCCGTGGCCTTGCCGTCGCGCGCCACCAGCGTGTCCTGGTACACCGGGTTGGCCGCGATCGCGTGCCGCAGCTTCGCCAGCGCCGTGGCATCCCGCGGCACGCCGTCCATCAGGGGCCGTACCTCCAGTCCGTCGGCGCTGCCGGCGATGTCCTTGGCCCGGCGCGCGCCCAGGCTCAGGAGGCTGTTGCGGATCACGCCGGGGGCCTGCAGCAGTTCCTGGCCGATGCGGTCGACCTTGGCCAGCACGGCGGGCTGGTAGACATCGCCCTGCCTGGGCGCGATGCCGATCACCACGATGTACTTGGAGCCGAACACCCTGGAGACTTCCAGCCCGGTGGCGACGTAGGGATGCGAGGGCGGCAGCATCGTGTTGGGATCGATCACGATGCGCAGGTGCCGGGCCTGCCAGCCGGCCAGCGCGGTGACGAGGAGCGTCAGCGCGATGACCAGCCAGCGCCGGCGGATGATCCATTCGACATAGCTTTTCATGGGGAACCTCAGAGGGCGAGCAGCGAGCAGACGAAGGCGAGGATGGCGATGACGACGCGCACGTGGTGCCACGCCGCCCAGCGCGCCAGGGCCGCGGGCAGTTCGTCGGCCGGGACGGCGTGGCGCGTGAAGGCGTCGTTGGCGGCGCGGAAGAACAGGCCGTAGCAGGCGAGCAGCGCCAGCGTCAGCAGCGCCGCCCCCCAGGCGGCCGCCACGTGGACGCCGGCGGCCGTCGCCAGCCCCGCGGAGACCAGCGCGGCCAGCGGCGCCGCGATGGTCAGGGGCGCGTAGAAGCGATAGAGACGCGGGCCGTAGGTCGGGTGCAGGGCGTAGAACTGCTCGGCGGAGAGCGTGCGCCAGTAGGGCACCAGCAGCGCGCCCTCGGCCAGCAGCGCGCCGGCCAGCAGGCCCAGCAGCGTGGCGGCGGCGAGGCCGGCGAGGCCGGCCAGGCCGGAGATCATGCCCGCGTCGGTCATGGCATCACCCTCCGCTGCGGCGGGTCCACGCGAGCACCGGCAGCAGGCCGCGGGCGTCGAGCAGGTTGCCGATCAGGAACAGCACGCCACCGATCCCACCCAGCACCGCGATCTTCTCGGCGAGGTCGAACGCGCTCTCGTAGTTGCGGTACAGCGTGGTGCCCACCACCAGCAGCAGGAACAGCGTGATGGCCAGTCCGAACTGCGGTCCCGGGATGGCCGGATCGAACTTCGGCCGGTGCACCGGGTCCTGGCCGTGGACGCCCAGGTAGTCCGGCGGGCCGAACAGCGCGTGCAGCTTGTCGCGCCAGCCCTGCCGCCGTCCGGCCTCGGCGAACACGGCGGCCAGCGTGGTGACCTGCGCCTTGACCGGATTGAGCGTGGAGGTCAGCTGCGCCACGCCGAACACGGGCTTCTCGGTCTGCGCCGTGAAGGTGCCGAACAGCTTGTCCCACACGATGAACACGCCGGCGAAGTTCTTGTCGATGTAGCAGGCGTTGCGGCAGTGGTGCACCTCGTGGTGGTGCGGCGTGTTGAACACCAGGCCGAAGGTCCGGAACTCGGGCAGGTACGAGGTGTGGATCAGGAACTGGTAGAGGTTGTGTGCCGCGAACACCAGGAAGAACGCGCCCGGCGAGAAGCCGAACAGCGCGAACGGCAGGTAGACCCAGATGATGGTGAACTCCTGCATCACCGACCGGCGCAGCGCCACCGTGAGGTTGAACTCCTCCACCTCGTGGTGCACCATGTGCCCCGCCCAGAGGAAGGAGCAGCGGTGGCTGAAGCGGTGGAAGAAGTAGAACACCAGGTCCACCGCCACGATCAGCAGCAGGAACACCCACCACGCATCCTGGATCGTGGCCAGCCGGGCGTGCTCGTACAGCCAGGCGTAGAGCGCGATGAACAGGCCCTTGGAGATGAAGCCGGTCGCCTGCTCCAGGATGCCGCAACTGATGTTGCTGACGGTGGCGTTGAGGCGGAAGTTGCGCACCTTCTGCCGCAGGTCGTGGAGGAACTCCACGACCACGCAGCCGATCATGACGGGAATGCCCAGGGCGATGATGTCGGGATACATCGTGGGTTCCTCCTTCAGGCAGCCAGCCGCTCGGCCGGCGGGGTGGCATGCAGGGCGAGCTGGGTCGCCAGTTGCGCGGCCAGCTCGGGGTCCTGCATGATGGACCAGTGGTCGCCCGCCAGCGTGAGCGATGCGAGCATGCGGCTGTCCAGCAGGCTGGCCCAGTCGCCCAGGTAGTTGTCGAAGCGGCTGCCGCTGGCACGCACCAGCACCGTGTTCATCGGGGCGATGGGGCGGGGCTTGAAGCCGCGCGCGTTGAACAGGTTGGCGATCGCCACCTTGCTGTGGCGCTCCAGGTCCGCATCGACCGGCTGGGCCCCGTGGCCGTGGGCGTAGCCGAGGAAGCGGTGGAACTGCTGGCGGGCCGGCTCGTCCTCGCGGCAGACGAAGCCGAAGCGCCGGCCGAAGCGCACCAGCAGCGTCTTCAACCTGCCGTCCTCGTACAGGTCGTCGAGCGTCATGATGCCGTGCTCCGCGATGAAGGCCTCGAAGTCCTTCGGCACGTTGGGCGCCTCGGCGTCGATCGAGATGAACAGGCCCACCTCGTCGCCGCTGCGGATCAGCTCCTGCGCGATGTGGAAGGCGATCGACACGCCGTAGGACCAGCCGCCCAGCAGGTAGGGACCTTGTGGCTGCACCTCGCGGATCTGCTGCACGTAGGCCGCGACCATCTGGTCCAGGTCCTGGAAGTGCTCCTGCCCCTCGCGGAAACCGTTGGCCTCCAGGCCGTAGACGGTGATGTCCAGGCCGTGCTGGTCGTGCAGGCTTTGTTTCAAGTTCCGGACCAGCGGATAGAACGAGGCGAGGTGGCCGCCCAGGCCATGCACCAGGAACAGCGGGCGCAGCCGCGCGGCGGGTTGCGCCTTGCGGCCCGGTTCGGGGAAGCGGATCAGGTTGGAGGGCTGCGCTTCGGCCGATTCGCGGCTCGCGTGCGCCAGCAGCTTCGCGACCGTGGGATGCTCGTACAGCGCGCCGATCGCCAGGCTGGTGCCGAACTGCTCGTTCACCCGCTGCACCAGCGGCATCGCCAGCAGCGAGTGGCCGCCGAGTTCGGCGAATTCGTCGTTCAGGCCGACGCCATCGACGCCCAGCACGGATTCCCACACCCGCGCCATCTTGATCTCCGCCAGCGTGGTCGGCGCCGCGAAGTCGACATGCCGGCTGGCGTCGACCGGCATCAGTTCGAGTGCGCGGCGGTCGACCTTGCCGTTCGGGTTCATGGGGATCTGCGCCAGCGGCAGCAGCAGGTTGGGGATCATGTAGCTGGGAAGCTGGTCCTCCAGCCAGGCGCGCAGCTCGCTGCCCGCGACCTCCGCGCCGCGCGGCTGGTAGTAGGCGACGATCTTCTTGCGGGTGTCGACCTCCTTGACCACCACCGCGGTGTCGGCCACCTGCGGGTGGCTGGCGAGCGCACCTTCGATGGCGCCCAGCTCGATGCGGTAGCCGCGCACCTTGACCTGGTGGTCGACGCGGCCGAGGAACTCGATGTTGCCGTCGGGCAGCCAGCGCACCATGTCGCCGGTCTTGTAAAAGGTTTCGCCGGGCCGGAACGGGTTGGGCAGGAAGGCGGCGGCATTCGCCTCGGGGCGATTGAGGTAGCCGCGCGTGACGCCGTCGCCGGCGATGTACAGCTCGCCGACGAAGCCCACCGGCACCGGGTTCAGCTGTGCGTCCAGCACGTGGGCCTGCGTGTTGAGGATGGGCCGGCCGATGGTCATGCGCTCGAGCGGGCCGTCGAAACTCGCCAGCGTCGCAGTGACGGTGGTCTCCGTCGGGCCGTAGGTGTTGACCAGCGGGATGCCGGGATTCTTGGCGCGCCAGGCGTTGTAGCGCGCCAGGTCCGCCGCCTCGCCGCCGATGCCCACCAGCCGCACGCCGAGTTCGCTGACGCTCAGGTCGCTCAGGTTGTGCCAGTAGGCGGTGGAGAACTTCAGGACCGTCACGCCTTCGGACGTGATCACCGCCTTCAGGCGCTCGACGTCGTTCAGCTCGCCCTTGTTCACCAGCACCAGGGTGGCGCCCGTGAACAGCGTGGGGAAGACCTCCTCGATGAAGGAATCGAAGTTGACGGTGGAGAACTGCAGCATCTTGTCGGTGGGCGTCAGCGCGAAGGCGCGCATCAGCGACTCGTTGTGGTTGATCACGCTGCGGTGCTCCACCATCACGCCCTTGGGCTTGCCGGTGCTGCCGGAGGTGTAGATCACGTAGGCCAGGCAGGTCGCCTTGGCCGGCACGTCGGGTGCCACCGGTGTGCCGCCGTCGTAGTCCGCGCTGCCCAGAAGGGCGACGTCCAGCAGCTTGCCGCGGTGCCGCTCCAGCTGCGCGCCGGCCGCAGCATCGACGACGATGCGGCGCGCACCGCAATCCTCGATCATGGTGTCCAGGCTCGTCACCGGGTAGGTGGGGTCGAGCGGCACGTAGGCGCAGCCGGCCTTGAAGATGCCCAGGATCGCGGCGATCAGCGCCGGCGAGCGGTTGACCGACAGGCCGATCAGCTCGCCCGGCCGCGCGCCGCGGGCCAGCAGGCGATGCGCGATGCGGTTGGAGACGCGGTCCAGTTCGCGGTAGGTGGTGGAGCCGCCGGCGAAGCGCAGCGCCACTGCCTCGGGCGTGGCGGCCGCCTGCAGCGAGAAGCGCTGGTGCAGGCACTGCTCGCGCGGCACCTGCGCCTCGGTGCGGTTCCAGGCCTTGATGGCCTTCAGGTCGTCGCTGTACAGGCCGCCCTGCGGCGTCGGCAGCGCGTCGTGGCGCACCAGGAACTGCACGGTCTTCTCGAACCAGGCGTCGATGAACTTGCGTTCCATGCGCGCGAGGATCTCCGGGTCGAGGTCGCGGCGGAAGTTGCGGCTGTCGTAGAACGATTCGACCTTGGGCGTCGGGTCCTCGAACAGGCGGATCACGAGCTGGCGGTAGGAGCGGCAGTGCTCGTCCCATTTGTCCGCCGGGTAGTCCTTGAGCCGCTGCACGAACTCGGCGCGGCTCACCTCGGTGAGCGCGTAGCCCATGCTGCGCAGCATCGTGGCGATGCGCTTCATGTCGATCGATTCCTTCGACTGGCTGGTCACGTTGTAGTTGCCGTTGGGCGTCTTGCCGGCCAGCGAGGCCATCGCGTCGGCCATCAGGTCGACCGGCACCACGTCGTGCAGGTAGTTGCCCTGCGGGTACACGCCCAGCGTGAGCAGCATGCGCAGCATGATGTTCAGCCCGTCGTTCATCTTGGTCACGCCGGTGGCCAGGTGCCCGCCCACCCAGACCAGGCGGTAGATGTTGCAGACGTTGCCGTCGGCCCGGGCCAGCCGGCACATCGCCTCGCTCGCGTACTTGCTGATGTCGTAGCCGAAGTAGCGGTTGATGTCGGACGGGTCGATCCGGTCGTCCTCGTCGAACACCGACTTGTCCTCCTTCAGCGGCGAGAAGGTGCTGGTGCTGGTGTAGTGGAACTCCTTGCGGCGGCCGGTGCGGGCCAGCTCCAGCAGGCTGCGGGTGCCGTCGACGTTGATCGCGCGGATGCCCTCGTAGGGCAGCCAGTTGTTGACGTGCGAGCCGATGTGGAAGATGCGGTCCACGCGCGTCGCCAGCGAGGCCCAGGCGTCGTCGGCGATGCCGGCGTGCGGCTTGCTCAGGTCGCCTTCCACCAGTTCGATCCGGTCCATGTCGATCTCGGCGCGCATGCCGAAATAGTCCACCGCCTGCTCGAAGCGCTTCTGCAGGCCCTCGCCGTTCTTGCCCCGCAGCAGCAGCGCGAAGCGGTCGGTGCTGCGCTTCATCATCGAGCGCAGGAAGTGCAAGCCGAAGAAGCCGTGCGCGCCGGTCACCAGGCTCAGGCCGGTGCGGCCGGTGAGGCTCTCGTCGATCGCCAGCGGCGGCAGGTGGATGTCGGCCTCGACGTCGGGAAACTCGTATTCTGAGCTGCGGTACAGGTAGCCGGCGATGGTCGGGTAGCGGAACAGCAGTTCCATGCTGGCGCCGATCCGGTCCGACAGCTGCAGCATCGTCAGCGAGGAGCCGCCGAGGTCGAAGAAGTTGTCGTGGATGCCGATCTTGTCCAGCGGCATGGCGAGCACCTGGCTCCAGACCGCGGCCAGTTCGCGCTCGGCCGGCGTGCCGGGCGCGACGAAGCGGCCCTGTTCCGCCGCGGGAGCAGCGTCGGACGCGCACTGGTCCAGCACGGGCTCGAACTCGCCGGCCAGCAGCAGCTTCTTCGTCAGGCGCCGCTGCACCTTGCCGCTGGTGGTCATGGGCAGGTCCTTCGGGCGGATCAGCACCACGCGGTCGAGCGGCAGCTGGTGGTCGGCGTAGACCGCTTCGCGCATGGCGGCGACCAGCTTGTGGGCCTCGGCGGGATCGGTGGCGGTGGCGCCGGCGACGACCACCAGCCGCTCCTTGCCGCCTTCGTCGGTGGAGAAGGCCGCGGCGCAGCCGGCGCGCAGGCCGCGCAGGTTGGCCAGGCTCCACTCGATGTCCTCGGCGTGGTAGTTGCGGCCCTGCAGGATGATGATGTCCTTGATGCGGCCGGTGATGTGCAGGCAGCCCTTGCGCATGTAGCCGGTGTCGCCGGTGCGCAGGTAGCGCAGCGGCGAGCCCGGGATCTGCGCCTGGAAGATCTCGCGGTTCACCTCGGGCTGGTTCCAGTAGCCGCAGGCCACGCTGGGGCCGCTGACCCACACCTCGCCTTCGCGGCCTTCGACGGCTTCGGTGCCCGCCACCACGTCGACCACCTTCACCGTGTCCCACGGCGCCGCGCGGCCCGAGGGCATGGCGGCGGTCTCGGCATCGGCCTCCAGCAGCGCGTCGCGCCGGGTGCCGGTGACGATCAGCGTCGCCTCGGCCAGGCCGTACACCGCCATCAGCGCCTGCCGCGGCAGGCCGCAGGCGGAGAAACGCCGGTGGAAGCGCTCCATGGTCTCGCGCCGCACCGGCTCGGCGCCGTTGAAGGCGGTGGTCCAGCACGAGAGGTCCAGCCCCTGCAGGTCCTCCTCGGGGATCTTGGCGGCGCACAGGTCGTAGGCGAAGTTCGGGCCGCCGCTGATCGTGGCGCGGTACTTGTTGATCGCGCGCAGCCAGCGCACCGGCCGCTGCATGAAATGCAGCGGCGACATGAAGATCAGCGGCACGCCGATGTACAGCGGATGCAGCGCCTTGCCGATCAGGCCCATGTCGTGGATCAGCGGCAGCCAGCCGACCACCACGCTGTTGCGGTCGCTGCGGTACAGCTCCTGGATGGTGCGCTGGTTCGCCATCAGGTTGGCGTGGCTGATCATCACCCCCTTGGGCGTGCCGGTGGAGCCCGAGGTGTACTGCAGGAAGGCGATGTGCTCGGGGCGGATGTCCTGTTCGGCGTAGCGGCTTTCCAGCGCGGCGTCGAGCAGGTCGGTGTTGATGCAGGGCAGCTCCGCCAGGCCCTCGGCGGCCATGCGGGTCATCTTGCCGATCACGCCGGTGGTCGACAGCACGGCCGAGACGTCGCAATCGGCCGCGATCACCGCCAGCCGGCGCGCCATCTTGGGATTGGTGGGGGGATACACCAGCACCGCGGTGGCGCCGGCGTACAGGCTGCCGAAGAACGCGACCAGGAATTCCAGCCCCTGCGGATACATCAGCAGCACGCGGCTGCCATGGGCCTGCGGGATGCGCTTTTGCAGCGTGGCGGCCAGCAGGCGCGCGCGGCGATCGAGCTCGCCGTAGGTGATGGGCCGCTCCTCGTTTTCGCCGTCCTCGAGGAAGATGTAGGCGGTGCGCTCGGGGGTGAGCGCGGCCCGCTGCTTCAGGATGTGGACCAGCGTGGTGGCGAGGGCGGGCGCGGTGGTGAGGGGTTGCATGGGGGCTTTCTCCTGGCAAGGTGAGGGGCGGTGGGGAAGGCCGCACTCTTCGGCGCGGCAGTGGTGGATGCTGTTCATGACGGGCTCCATGGCCCAGCGGCGGGCCTGCTGGGCCCGGATCTCGGCGCGCGCGACGGCAAAAGGTGTCCTGTCCATGCCACCTCCGGCTGGATGCTTTGAAAGGGGTTGAGGGGAAAAGGGAGTCAGGCCGTCAGGCGACGGACTCCGGACCTGGGGTGAACGACAAGCAGCACGGCGCACCTTCCGATGGAGCAGGGAATGGCGCGGTCTCTGGCCGGGGCCCCTCCTGCGGGTTCATCTGTCTCACGCTGCGTCACGTTGGCGACACCGCGATGGAACGGACTATAGGAACCGGCCCCCGCGCCTGAATCGTCCAAAAGTTGGTGGCTCCTAACCCCTTTGTGCATTCGCCAAGCTCCGAACGGAACGCGCATGCAAGCCGCGAAGCGCGCTGCGCCCGGATGGGCTGCGAGCTGGCGGTGGCTCAGGTTTTCCGCTGCTGCGTGAAGCAGTTCACGCTGCCGCGGGCGACAGGGATTCGTAGGCTGGCGGTGACGAAGGAACCCCAGCGATTCCGCGAGCGCAGCGTAGCTGGGGTTCCTTCGTCACCGCCAGCCTACGGGCCCCTCAGACTTCTTCACCCCGGCGACCCAGCCCGAAGTGCTCCGCGAGGAACCCTTCGCCGCGCTCCAGCATGAAGTAACGAAACGCCTCCGCCGCGGGCGAGAGCGTGCGACCGAGCGTGTGCACCACATGCCAGCGGCGCATCAAGGGCAGTCCCTCGACCTCCGGCGTGGCGATGAGGCCGTGCGCGAGCTCCAGCCCCAGCGTGTGCAGCGACAGCAGGCTCACCCCCATGCCCGCCATCACGGCCTGCTTGATCGCCTCGTTGCTGGCCATCTCCATCGCCACGTGCGGCGCGAGCCGGTGCGCGTGCAGGTACTCCTGCAGCGCCGCCCGCGTGCCCGAGCCTTCCTCGCGCACGATGAACGCCTCGCGCGAGAGCGCCTGCGCCGGCACCTGCTCCAGGCGCGCGAAGGGATGGTCGGTCGCGGTCACCAGCACGTGCGGATGCAGCGCGAAAGGCTCGGCGCGCGTGGCCCATTCGGTGGGCGGGCGTCCCATCACGGCGAGTTCCACCTCGCCCTGGCGCATCAGGTCCACGATCGCGTCGCGGTTGTGCGCCACGCGCAGGCGGATCTCCACGCCGGGGTGGTCGTGGCGGAACCGGGCGAGCAGGCGCGGCACGAAGTACTTCGCGGTGCTCACCATCACCACATCGAGCACGCCGCTCTGCAGGCCCTTGAGGTTGGCCACCATGTCTTCGGCGTCGCGCATGGCCGCGAGCACGCGCCGCGCGTGCGCCAGCACGTATTCGCCCACCGTCGTCAGCGACACCGCGCGGCTGGTGCGGTCGAACAGGGGCATGCCGACCTGCTCCTCCAGCTCGCGGATCTGCATCGAGACGGCCGGCGGCGAGAGGGAGAGTTCCTCCGCCGCCCGCGCGAAGTTCAGGTGCTTGCCGACGGCGGCGAACACCCTCAGCTGGCGCAGCGTGGCGTTCTTCATTCAGCGTTGCTTAACGATGGGATCAGAAGATCTGACTTCCGCTGCATGCTAGGCGTCCCTAGAGTCCCCATCAACCGCTGCATCGGTGCGGCGATTGATGGAGATCAAGGATGAACAAGCCGGTCGACGAGGGGCTGATCACCGACGCCAGGAAGCGCTATGCCGCCGGCGTCCTGAAGTACCGGCAGATGGGCTACTGGGACGCGGACTACACGCCGCGCGACACCGATGTCCTCTGCCTGTTCCGCATCACGCCGCAGGGGGGCGTGGACCCGATCGAGGCCGCCGCCGCGGTGGCGGGCGAATCCAGCACCGCCACGTGGACGGTCGTGTGGACCGACCGCCTCACGGCCTGCGACAGCTACCGCGCCAAGGCCTACAGCGTGGAGCCGGTGCCGGGGCAGCCGGGCCAGTACTTCGCCTGGGTGGCCTACGACCTGATCCTGTTCGAGGAGGGCTCGATCGCCAACCTCACCGCGAGCCTGATCGGCAACGTGTTCTCGTTCAAGCCGCTCAAGGCCGTGCGGCTGGAGGACATCCGCATCCCGGTGGCCTACGTCAAGACCTTCAAGGGCCCGCCCACCGGACTGGTCGTGGAGCGCGAGCGCCTGGACAAGTTCGGCCGCCCGCTGCTGGGCGCGACCACCAAGCCCAAGCTGGGCCTCTCGGGCCGCAACTACGGGCGGGTGATCTACGAGGGCCTCAAGGGCGGCCTCGATTTCATGAAGGACGACGAGAACATCAACTCGCAGCCCTTCATGCACTGGCGCGACCGCTTCCTGTACGTGATGGACGCCGTGAACAAGGCCAGCGCCGCGACCGGCGAGATCAAGGGCTCGTACCTGAACGTGACGGCCGCGACGATGGAAGACATGTACGAGCGCGCCGAACTGGCCCGCGAGCTCGGCTCCGTCGTGGTGATGGTGGACCTCGTCGTCGGCTGGACGGCGATCCAGTCGATGGCGAACTGGTGCCGCCGCAACGACATGATCCTGCACATGCACCGCGCCGGGCACGGCACCTACACGCGGCAGAAGAACCACGGCGTGAGCTTCCGCGTGATCGCCAAGTGGCTGCGGCTGGCCGGCGTGGACCACCTGCATGCCGGCACGGCGGTGGGCAAGCTGGAGGGCGACCCCATGACGGTGCAGGGCTACTACAACGTCTGCCGCGATGCGTATACCCGGCGGGACCTGCCGCGCGGGCTGTTCTTCGACCAGGACTGGGCGGACCTGCGCAAGGTGATGCCGGTGGCCTCCGGTGGCATCCATGCCGGCCAGATGCACCAGCTGCTGGACCTGTTCGGCGACGACGTGATCCTGCAGTTCGGCGGCGGCACCATCGGCCACCCGGCCGGCGTGCAGGCGGGCGCCGTCGCCAATCGCGTGGCGCTGGAAGCCATGGTGAAGGCGCGCAACGAGGGCCGCGAGATCGCCGTCGAAGGGCCGGAGATCCTGCGGGCCGCCGCGCGCTTCTGCACGCCGCTGCAGCAGGCGCTCGATACCTGGGGCGACGTCTCCTTCAACTACCAGTCCACCGACACGAGCGACTACGCCGCCACACCCGCACTCTCGATGTGAAGGAGCCCCCGCCATGATGACCAACCCCACCGGCCGCCTCACGCAGGGCCAGTTCAGTTTCCTGCCCGACCTCACCGACGCGGAGATCCTGGCGCAGATCGAGTACGGCCTGGCGCGCGGCTACGCCTGGAGCGTCGAGTACACCGACGATCCGCACCCGCGCAACACCTACTGGGAGATGTTCGGCCAGCCGATGTTCGACCTGCGCGATGCGGCCGGCGTGCTGGCCGAGGTGCGGCAATGCAGGAAGACGTTCACGTCCCACTACATCCGCCTGGTGGCCTTCGACTCCACCCGCGGCGTGGAATCGGTGGCCATGAGCTTCCTCGTGCAGCGGCCCGAGAACGAGCCGGGCTTCGGCCTGGTGCGGCAGGAAGGGCAGGGGCGTTCCATGCGCTACACGGTGCACAGCTACGCCACCGACCGGCCGGAAACGCGCCGCTACGAGGCCTGAGGCGATGTACCGCATCGCGCCTTCGATCCTCTCCGCCGATTTCGCGCGCCTGGGCGAGGAGGTGCGCGCCGTGATCGCGGCGGGTGCCGACTGGATCCACTTCGACGTGATGGACCAGCACTACGTGCCCAACCTCACGATCGGCCCGGGGGTGGCGCAGGCGCTCAAGCGCCACTGCGTGCGCAGCGACGGCACGCCCGTGCTGCTGGACGTCCACCTGATGGTGCAGCCGGTGGACGCGCTGGCGCAGGCCTTCGTCGAGGCGGGGGCCGACGTCATCTCCTTCCACCCGGACGCCAGCGCGCACGTGGACCGCACGCTGCAGCTGATTCGCGCCGGGGGCTGCGCCGCCGGCCTGGCGTTCAACCCGGCGGAGCCGCTGGACCTGCTGGAGTGGGTGATCGACAAGGTCGACCTGGTGCTGGTGATGGGCGTGAACCCCGGCTTCGGCGGCCAGGGCCTGATCGAGTCGTCCCTGCGCAAGGTGGCGCAGGCCCGCCGCCTGATCGATGCCCATCGTCGCGAGACCGGGCGCGACATCCGGCTGCAGGTGGACGGCGGGGTGAAGGTGGACAACATCCGCCGCCTCGCCGAGGCGGGCGCCGACACCTTCGTGGCCGGCAGCGCGATTTTCGCGCAACCGAATTACGTGCAGGTGATGGCCGCGCTGCGCCTGCAGCTCGCCCTGCGCGCCCGCGAAGCGGAGACTGCGTGATGGCGCTGCCCGCCTACGCCCGCGAGGCCTTCGCCGCGGCGCCCGCCGCGGAGCCGGAGCCGCAGCCGGCCCCGCCTCGCACCGTCGCCGACGTGCTTGCGCACACCAACGTCATGGCGGTGCTGGAGGAGTTGGAGCGCGACCTGGTCGGCCTGGCGCCGGTCAAGCAGCGCATCCGCGACATCGCCGCGCTGCTGGTGATCGACCGGCTGCGCACCGGCGCCGGCCTGCAGGCGCACGCGCCCTCGCTGCACATGTCCTTCACCGGCAATCCCGGCACGGGCAAGACGACGGTGGCGCTGCGCATGGCGCAGATCCTGCACCGCCTGGGCTACGTGCGCAAAGGCCACCTGGTGGCGGTGACGCGCGACGACCTCGTCGGCCAGTACATCGGCCACACCGCGCCGAAGACGCGCGAGGTGCTCAAGAAGGCCATGGGCGGCGTGCTGTTCATCGACGAGGCCTACTACCTCTACCGGCCCGACAACGAGCGCGACTACGGGCAGGAGGCCATCGAGATCCTGCTGCAGGTGATGGAGAACCAGCGCGACGACCTGGTGGTGATCCTCGCGGGCTACCAGGACCGGATGGACACCTTCTTCCGTTCCAACCCGGGCCTGAGCTCGCGCATCGCGCACCACATCGCGTTCCCGGACTATTCGGCCGGGGAGCTGCTGCAGATCGCGCAGCGCATGTTGCACGACATGAACTACCGCTTCGGCCCCGGCGCCCTCGAGGCGCTGGACGCCTACGTGGCGCTGCGGCTGCGCCAGCCGCACTTCGCCAACGCGCGCAGCGTTCGCAACGCGCTGGACCGCGCCCGCCTGCGGCAGGCCAGCCGCCTGTTCGCGCAAGCCGATCGAGAACTCGGACGCGAGGAGCTGAGCACGATTGCCGAAGCCGACATCCGTGCGAGCCGCGTCTTCGCGCTGGCCGCCACGCAGGACCAGTGAGGGAGGGATTGACCATGCATCTCGGACGCACCACCTTGTCGAAATTCCTGCTGCAGCAGCTGCGGGACATCCCGGACGGCAACGACCTCGGCGCGCTGCTGGTCGACGTCGCCGCGGCGATCAAGACGATTTCCGCCATGACGGCGAAGGGCGCGCTCGGCGGCTATCTCGGCGACCTGGACCAGCGCAACGTGCAGGGCGAGGTGCAGAAGAAGCTGGACGTGCTGGCCAACGACACCATGATCCGCCACTGCGAGTGGGGCGGGCTGCTGGCCGCGATGGCCTCGGAAGAGAACGAGCAGCCCCTGCCGATCCCGGCGGATTGCAGCCGCGGGCCCTTCCTGCTGGTGTTCGATCCGCTGGACGGCTCGTCGAACACCGACGTGAACGTCTCGGTGGGGACGATCTTTTCCGTGCTGCGCCACCGCGGCGGCGCCGATGGCGACCCGGCGGACTTCCTGCTGCCCGGGCACGAGCAGGTCGCGGCCGGCTATGCGATCTACGGGCCGGCGACGATGCTGGTGCTGACGGTGGGCAAGGGCACGCACGGCTTCACGCTGGACCGCGAGATCGGCAACTTCATCCTCACGCACCCGGTGATGCGCATTCCCGCCGACACCGGCGAATTCGCGATCAACACCAGCAACGTGCGCTTCTGGGAGGCGCCGGTGCACCGCTACGTCTCGGAGTGCCAGGCCGGCCGCAGCGGGCCGCGCGGGCGCGACTTCAACATGCGCTGGATCGCCTCGATGGTGGCGGAGGTGCATCGCATCCTGGTGCGCGGCGGCGTGTTCCTGTACCCGCGCGACACCAGGGATCCCGCCAAGCCGGGGCGGCTGCGGCTGCTGTACGAAGCCAGCCCCATCAGCCTGCTGGTGGAACAGGCGGGCGGGGCGGCCAGCACCGGGCGGCAGCGCCTGCTGGAGGTGCAGCCGACGGCGCTGCACCAGCGCGTGCCGGTGATCCTGGGTTCGCGCAACGAGGTGCAGCGCATCGAGCGCTACCACGTGGAGCACGACAGCGGCATCGACCGCCCCTTCGTCTCGCCACTGTTCAACGAGCGTTCGCTGTTCCGGCCCGAAGCCCTGCCGTCCTGAGAGGAAGAACCATGTCGCTGCGCCATCCCATCATCGCCGTGACCGGTTCGTCCGGTGCCGGAACGACCACGGTGATGAAAAGCTTCTCCCACATCTTCCGGCGCGAGCGCATCGCCGCCCAGGTGATCGAGGGCGATTCCTTCCATCGCTTCGACCGCGCCGGCATGCGCGAGCGCGTGCGCCGGGCCGATTCCGGCGAGGGGCCCTCGATCAGCCATTTCGGCCCGGAGGCGAACCTGCTGGCGGAACTGGACCAGACCCTGCGGGAATACGGCGAGACCGGCGGCGGCAAGGTGCGCCGCTACATCCACGACGCCGGGGAGGCGAAGGAACTCGGGGGCGAGCCCGGGACCTTCACGCCCTGGGCCGACATGGCGCCGGGCAGCGACCTGCTGTTCTACGAGGGGCTGCACGGGGGCTACGTCGGCCCGGGCGCGAACGTGGCGCGCCACGTGGACCTGCTGGTGGGCGTGGTGCCGATCATCAACCTCGAATGGATCCAGAAGCTGCACCGCGACCAGAACCTGCGTGGCTACAGCCAGGACGCGGTGGTGGACACCATCCTGCGCCGCATGCCGGACTACGTGAACCACATCTGCCCGCAGTTCAGCCGCACGCACGTGAACTTCCAGCGCGTGCCGACGGTGGACACCAGCAATCCCTTCATCGCCAAGGACATCCCCAGCGCCGACGAATCGATGGTGGTGATCCGCTTCGCCGACCCCAAGGGCATCGACTTCCCCTACCTGGTCTCCATGCTGCACGACTCCTGGATGAGCCGCCCGAACAACATCGTGGTGCCGGGCGGCAAGATGGGGCTGGCGATGCAATTGATCTTCACGCCGATGATCCTGCGGCTGATGGACATCAAGCGCCGCGCGCAGTGACGCGCCGCCATGAGCCCCGCACTGCGCGCACTGGTGTTCGACGTCGACGGCACGCTGGCCGACACCGAGCATTTCCACCGCACGGCGTTCAATCTCGCCTTCGCGGAGGCCGGGCTGGACTGGCAGTGGGACGAGGCCCTGTACACGCAGCTGCTGCAGGTCTCCGGCGGCAGGGAACGCATCCGGCATCACTGGGAGCGGACGCAGGCGGGCCGCTTCGAGATCGACGGCCGCGCCCTGGATGACATCGTGGAGCGCGTCCACGTGGCGAAGAACGCGGCCTACGAAGCCATGGTCGCGTCCGGCAGGGTGCCGCTGCGCCCTGGCGTGCTGGCATTGATGGAGCAGGCGCTGCGCGACGGGCTGCCGCTGGCCATCGCGACCACTACCTCGCCGGTGAACGTCGCGGCGCTGCTGCGGCAGGCGATCGGGCCGCAGTGGAAGCTGCACTTTCCCGTCGTGTGCGACGGCGCCACGGCACCGCGCAAGAAGCCGCATCCGCAGGTGTACCTGCAGGTCCTGCAGCGCCTGCGCCAGCCGGCCCGGTCGTGCATCGCGTTCGAGGATTCCGCCAACGGGCTGCGCGCGGCCACCGGGGCGGGCCTGGCCACGGTCGTGACGCCGACGTCCTTCACGCGGGGCCATGATTTCGACGGCGCGCTGAGGGTGCTGCCTTCCCTGGACGGCGTCACGCTGGAGGACCTGCGGGGCTGGCAGGCTGGCTGAGGTCAGCGCCGGTGTGGGGCATCCGCCGCGTCGGCGCGCCGCAGCCGCTTCGCGCGCACGTGCTGCAGTCCGCGGTGCGCCAGGAAGCCCAGCGCGGCCACGGCCAGCGCGCCGCCGAAGATGGCCCCCTCGTAGCGTTGCAGGTCGCCCAGGAAGACCTCCAGGCTGTGCCCCAGGAGGTAGCCGCCCCCGCCGATCACCACCGCCCACACGGCGGCGCCGAGCGCATTGAACAGCGTGAAACGGCCTGCGTTCACGCCCAGCGCTCCCATCGCGACCGGGCCCGCGATCCGCAGGCCGTACAGGAAGCGGATGCCGAACACCAGCGCCGCATCCCAGCGCTTGAGCAGCGCGCCCACCCGCGCCGTGCGCTCGCGCACCATGGGCGAGCGCGCCAGCAGCAGGCCGCCCCAGCGGCGGCCGATCCAGAAGAACACCTGGTCGCCCACCGCGCCGCCGAAGAAGGCGATCAGCAGCACCAGTTCCAGCGAGAGGTGGCCCTGGTGGGCCGCGAAACCCGCCAGCAGCAGGATGCTCTCGCCTTCCAGCAGCGTGCCGAGCAGCACGGCCAGGTAGCCATAGGTGCCCACGAATGCGATGAGGGACATCGATTCCACCATGGCACGCGGGCGGCGCCCGCTGTTGCGCCGCATCAAGGTCCGCTCGACTGGGGGCCCTAGAGCTGGAAGGTCAGCCAGCGCAGCAGCCCTTCGCCCACCTCGCGCAGCGCGCCGACGCGCTGCGGCTGCTGGCCTTCGGCGTCGGCGCGGACCTGCTCGCCCCAGGCCGTGAAGCGCTCGATGGCGGCGGCATCGTAGAAGGCCACCATCATTTCGTAGTTCAGGAACAGGCTGCGCGCGTCCAGGTTCAGCGAGCCGGCCAGCGCCACCGTGCGGTCCACCACCACCAGCTTGGCGTGCAGCATGGAGGGCGCGAGCCACACGCGCGCGCCCGAGGCCAGCAGCTCGCGCACGGCCGTCGGCCGGGCGAGGTCGGCCAGCCGGTGGTTGGAGCGCCGCGGCAGCACCAGGTCCACCGTCACGCCGCGCCGGGCGGCGAGCGCGAACGCCATCAGCAGCACCGGGTCCGGCACGAAGTAGGGCGTCACGGCGAGGATGCGGGCCTGCGCATTGAAGCAGGCGTCGATCAGGAGTTCGTGCACCGTGTCGTCGGCCTGGTCCGGCCCGCTGGGCAGGAACTGCACGAGCGGCTCGCCGGCCGCGGCGACGGGCAGCGGCAGCCGCCGCACCAGCGGCGGCGGCTGGCCGACCGCGATGGCCCAATCCCGCTCGAACTGCTCGCGGGCCTGCACGGCCAGCGGCCCGTGCAGGTCGAAGCTCAGGTCGGTCCACGCTCGCTCGCGCCGCCCGAGTGTCGTGCGCCCGACGAAGTATTCGGCCGCCAGGTTGCGCCCGCCGGTCCACAGCCAGGTGCCGTCGGCGATGGCCACCTTGCGGTGATTGCGCAGGTTGACGCGCCCGCGCAGCGGCGAGGACCACGGACGCACGAACAGCCCCACCTCGACCCCCGCGGCGCGCAGCGGGTGCAGCGCGGGGCTGCCCCCCAGGTAGCGGCCCACCCCGTCGATCATGAACCGCACCCGCACGCCGTCGCGCGCGCGCCGCGCCAGCAGCGCGACGATGTTGTCGCCGACCTCGTCGCGCCCGAGGACGAAGGTGCTCACCTCGATGGTGTGGCGCGCCGACAGCAGCAGCGTGCACAGGCGCTCCAGCGCCACCTCCCCGTCCTCGTGGATCGCCAGGTCCCGGCACGGCACGGGCGCCGGCAGGCCCAGGCCGAAGGCGAGGGCGCGAAAGCGCCCGGCCGGCTCGTGCAGCGCCTCGCGGCCCGCGCCGTCGATCGCCACGCGCGGGTGGTGGCGGGCGCGCACGGTCTTGCGCGTGCCGAACAGCAGGAACAGCGGTAGCGCCAGGTAGGGCGCGAGGGCGAGGAACAACACCCAGCCGATCGCCGCCGACGGATGGCGGCGCTGCCGTCGCGCCAGGGACAGGGCGACGTAGATGACGAGCGACAGCAGGATGACCGCGGTATGCAGCGAAAGCCACTGGCGGGGACTGGAGGCCGCGAACATCGATGAGTGGAGGGGAGCGGCGCCCAATGTACGTCATGGTGCGGCCTGGTGCCTGCGCGCCGGCGCGCAACAGGCCTTGACGAGCGTCAAGGTTGCCGCGAACGCGCCGGCCGAGACTGGCTGCATGTGGCCAGCTTCAGGAGAAACCATGAACCACCAGATCCGCAGCGAATTGCAGCAGAACCGCGAACGGCTCGCGAAGGACGTCCGCGCGGTGGTCGACGACGCCGAAAAGCTCCTGCGCGTGGGCGCGCAAGGCACGGGCGAGGCGGTGGCCGAGGCGCGCGGGCGCCTGGAGGAAAGCCTCGTTGCCGCCAAGGACGCGATCGTGCGCCTGGAACGCACGGCCGTCGACCGCGCCACTGCGGCCGGCCGCGCCACCGACGCCTACGTGCACGAGAACCCGTGGCAGGCCATCGCGGCCGGCGCCGCGTTGGGCGCGTTGCTCGGCGTGCTGCTCTCGCGCAGGTAAGCGGCACGATGCCGGCGCGGGAAACGGGGATGACGGCCGCCACCGACCGGGGCGGCCACGGCAACTTCATCGTGGAGTGGCGCGAGGGCTTCCGCACCGGGATCGCGGAGATCGATGCGGAGCACCAGCAGCTGTTCGCGCTCGTCAAGGGCCTCGAGCTCGCGAACGCGAAGCAGCTGCTCCATGGCCTGGTCGACTACGTCGTCACGCACTTCACGCACGAAGAGGAACTGATGGAGCGCAGCGGCTACCCCGGGCTGCATCGCCACGTGGAGATGCACGAGGGGCTGGCGGCGCGCGTGAGCGAATTCCTCGTCTCGGGCGCCTCCTGGTCGGAGCACCGGGTGCAGGAGCTGCGCACCTTCCTGAACAAGTGGCTGGTGGGCCACATCCTCACGCACGACCTGCACTTCGGCCGCTGGTACCACGCGCGGGGGCCGAGCACGCAGCCGCTGCCGCTGCCGGAGGACCCGAACGCGAGCTGGTTCGGCCGCCTGTTCGGCAAGCGCTGAGCGCCGCGGGCGCAGGCAAAGGAAAAACGCCACCCGAAGGTGGCGTTCGCCGTGAGCGCGGATCGCGTTCAGCTCAGCATGTCTTCGGCCAGGTCCGAGGCCTTCTCGGCGCCGGCGCGCACGTTGCGGATGTGGCGCTGGGTCGGCACGGGCAGCTGCGCCGTGTTGAGGCCGTCCCACTTGTTGCGGCCGCGGATCGACAGGTTGTAGTAGACCGACACGCCTTCGCGGATCTTCTCGGCGCGCTGCTCGGGGGTCAGGTCCAGGTGCGCGATCTTCTCGGCGGCCCACTCGGCGCCGTGCTTCATGTTCACGGCGGCGGCGTACACGGCCTGCACCGGGTCGTTGGGGTCCTTCAGGCCCAGGCCGCGGGCGGTGCGCGCCTCGAACTGCGCCAGGCCATGGCTGGAGACGCCGTTGCGGCCCATGCCCTTGCGCGGCACCCACGAGGTCTCGGCATCGATCACGCCGTACACGTCCTGGAAAGTCAGGCCGACCTGGTCCAGGTCCGCGCGCTCCGCCGCGACGGCCGCGAGCAGCAGGCGCGATTCTTCGTCGAGCGTCTTGGTCTTCTCGCCGCCCCAGCGCACCGGCACCCACTTGATGCGCTCGCGCAGTTCCTGGTCCGAGGCGACGGCGAACGCGGTCGCCGCGCGGATGGCGGGCGGCACGGCGGGGCTCTTCGCGGCGACGGCGGCAACGGCTTGCGCGGCGCTCGTCGTCGCGGCCGCGGTGGTGCGGGCCACGGCGGCCGCGGCGCTGGTGGCGGCAGCGGCCGCACCGGCGATGCGGTTCGTCGCGACGGGGGCGCCCGCCACGTCCGCGCCCGCGGCGGGATCGGACGGGGTCACGTGGCTCGACAGGGTGGCGGCGCCGGCAACCAGGGCAATGGCGGCGGTGGACCAGACGGTAGAGGCAGTGATACGTTGCATGTGGGACTGTGTGCTGGACTGTTTGTAGGAGACGACTGATAGACAGGTAGGACGCCTCGAAGTTCGCCGCTGAGTCTGCGTTGTTACATCCCAAGGTAAGCTTCGTCCGACATGCGCGTGCTACTTGTGGAAGATGACACGATGATCGGCCAGGCCGTGCTGGATGTGCTGCGCTCGGAACACTACGCGGTGGACTGGGTGCGCGATGGCGCGGCAGCGGACTCGGCGCTGCTGGCTGAGCGATACGACCTGGTGCTGCTCGATCTGGGCCTGCCCAGGGCGGATGGCCTGCAGGTCCTGCGCAGCCTGCGGGCGCGCCGTGACGCGGTGCCCGTGCTGGTGGCAACGGCGCGCGACGCGATCGGCGACCGCGTCGCGGGCCTCGATGCCGGCGCCGACGACTACATCGTGAAGCCCTACGACACCGATGAACTGCTGGCCCGCGTGCGCGCCTTGCTCAGGCGCAGCGCGGGCCGCGGCGAACCGCTGATCAGCCACAAGGGGCTGGAGCTCAACCCCGCCACGCGCGAGGCGCGCTTCAACGAACAGCCCCTGAACCTCTCGCCGCGCGAGTGGGCGCTGGTCGAGCCGATGCTGCAGCGCCCCGGCGTGGTGTTCTCGCGGGCGCAGCTCGAACAGAAGCTCTATGGCTGGAAGGACGAGATCAGCAGCAACGCGGTGGAGGTCTACGTGCACGGGCTGCGCAAGAAGCTCGGCGCCGACTTCATCCGCACCGTGCGCGGGCTCGGCTACGTGGTGCCGCGCGAATGACAGCGGCGACGAACGCCTCGTGGTCCCTGCGCCGCCGGCTCATGTGGCTGGTGCTGGCGGCGATCGGCGTCGTCACGGTGCTGCAGGCCGCGACCGCCTACCGCTCCGCCCTGCGCGAGGCCGATCGCATGTTCGACTTCCACCTCGAGGAGGTCGCGCGCTCCGTGCACGGGGGCATGCCGTTCGCGCCCGGCGGCGACGACTCGGAATACTCGGTGCAGGTGTGGGGGCCGGATGGCTCGACCATCTACCGCTCCAACGGGCGCGAGCTGCCCTCGCAGGCGGTGCTCGGTTTTTCCGATTCGCGCGTCAACGGCATCCGGCTGCGCATCTACACGCTGCAGACGCCGGAGCACACGATCCAGATCGCGCAGGACCTCGACGCGCGCGAGACGAGGGCGCGCGCGCTGGCCGCCACGGCGGTCACGCCGGTGCTGCTGCTGGCGCCGCTGCTGATGCTGGCCGTCGGCGCGGTGATCGGCGGCTCGCTGGCGCCGCTGGCGCGCATGCGCCGGCAGGTGGCGGCGCGCGCGGCGCGCGACCTCTCCCCGCTGAGTGCCGAAGGCGTGCCGGAGGAAGTGCAGCCGCTCGTGCGCGAGCTCAACGCGCTGTTCGCGCGCGTGCAGGGCACGCTGGAGGCACAGCAGCACTTCGTGGCCGATGCGGCGCACGAGCTGCGCTCGCCGCTGACCGCGCTGAAGCTGCAGCTGCAGGCGGCGCAGCGCGCGCACGATGAAGAGGCACGGCACGCGGCGACCCAGCAGCTCGCCGCCGGCATCGAACGCGCGATCGCGCTGGTGGAACAACTGCTCGCGCTGGCGCGGCAGGAAGGCGCAGGCGAGGGCGCGGGCGAGCCCCTCGACCTGGAGGAGGTGGCGCGGCAGGCGGTGTCCGCGCTGCTGCCGACCGCGCATGCGAAGTCGCTGGACGTGGGGCTGGCCACCACCGAGCCGGTGGTGGTGCAGGCCAACCGCGAAGCACTGCATCTCATCCTGCGCAACCTGCTCGATAACGCGATCAAGTACACGCCGGTGGGCGGCCGCATCGACATCGGCATGGGCCGCGATGCCCAGGGCGCGTGGCTGGCCGTCGACGACAGCGGGCCCGGCGTGCCCGAAACGGAACGCGAACGCGTGTTCGACCGCTTCTACCGCGTGCCGGGCACCGAGGCGGCCGGCAGCGGCCTGGGCCTGGCGATCGTGCGCACGGTGGCCCAGCGGCTGGGCGCCCAGGTGCGGCTCGTGCAGTCGCCCACGCTGGGCGGCGCCCGCGTCGAACTGCGTTTTCCCCCACCTTAAGCCTGTTCTAAGGCTGCGGCCGCACATTGCAGGGGTCGGTTACTCACGAGGATCCCCGCAATGAAGAACGTCAACCTGAAATCCGCTCCGCTGGTGCTGGCCCTGCTGGGTGCCGGCATCGTCGGCGGCGCCGCCGTCGAGGCGGTGCACCATGCCTCTTCCCCGGCCATCGCCGCCGTGCTGGCGCCCGTGGCGCCGGCGAGCGTGCCGTCGCCCACGCCGGGCGCGGGCAGCGTGGTGATGCCCGACTTCCCGCTGATCACGCAGCGCTATGGCCCTGCCGTGGTGAACATCAGCGTGACGGGCCGCGCGCAGGCCACGCCCGACATGAGCGACCCGCTGGAGTTCTTCCGCCAGTTCCAGCGCGGCGTGCGCCCGAAGGACGTGCCCGTGCGCGGCCAGGGCTCCGGCTTCATCGTCGGCGCCGACGGCATCATCCTGACCAACGCGCACGTGGTGAAGGACGCCACCGAAGTCATGGTGAAGCTCACCGACCGCCGCGAGTTCCGCGCCAAGGTGCTGGGCAGCGACCCCAAGACCGACGTCGCGGTGCTGAAGATCAACGCGGCCAACCTGCCCGTGGTCTCCGTGGGCAGCGCCGAAGCGCTGCGTCCGGGCGAATGGGTGCTGGCCATCGGCTCGCCGTTCGGCTTCGAGAACACGGTGACGGCCGGCGTGGTGAGCGCCAAGGGCCGCTCGCTGCCCGACGACAGCGCGGTGCCCTTCATCCAGACCGACGTGGCGGTGAACCCCGGCAACTCCGGTGGCCCGCTGTTCAACGCGCGCGGCGAGGTCGTGGGCATCAACTCGCAGATCTACAGCCAGTCGGGCGGCTACCAGGGCGTGTCGTTCGCGATCCCGATCGACATGGCGGTGAAGATCAAGGACCAGATCGTCGCGCACGGCAAGGTCGAACACGCCAAGCTCGGCGTGGCGGTACAGGAGGTCAACCAGTCGCTGGCCGATTCCTTCGGCCTCGAGCGGCCGGAAGGCGCGCTGGTCGCCAACGTGGAGAAGAACAGTCCCGCCGAACGCGCCGGCCTCAAGCCCGGTGACGTGATCCGCACGGTGAACGGCAAGCCCATCGTGTCGTCGGGCGACCTGCCCGCGATCGTGGGCCTGTCCGCGCCCGGCGATCGCCTCGCGATGGAAGTGTGGCGGCAGGGCCAGAAGGTGCAGCTCACGGCCGAACTGGCCCGCGCCGGCGGCGAGAAGGTCGCCGCGGCCGCGACGCCCGACACGGGCGAGGGCGCGCGGGTGGGCCTCGCGCTGCGGCCGCTGGCGCCGGAGGAGCGGGCCGAAACCGGCCTGCGCGCGGGCGTCGTGGTGGCCGATGTGGCCGGGCCCGCGGAAGCCGCGGGCGTGGAGCCGGGCGACGTGGTGCTCGCCGTCAACGGCACGCCGGTCACGACGCCGGAGCAGGTGAAGGCCGCGCTGGCGAAGTCGACCAAGTCCGTCGCGCTGCTGATCCAGCGCGGCGAGGACAAGATCTTCGTGCCGATCCGGATCGGCTGACGCGAAAAGGGCGGGCCCGCTCAGTCCTCGCCGAGCGGCGAGGCCTGGGTGGGCTCGGTGCCCAGCGAGCGCGAGCCGTCGCCGGTGGCCGACACGAGCTCGAGTTCGAACAGGCGTTCGAGGTCGCCGCGGTTGATGCCCGCGGCGCCCGTGGCCTGCAGCACGTCGGCCAGGGTGCGCTTGCCGTCGACGAGGATCAGCGCGGCGCGCTGGCGCGGCGTCAGCTTGATCGAGCGGTCTTTCAGCACCTGCTGGCCCGCGGCTGTCTTGACTGGAATCATGGTTGCTCTCCCCGCGGCCCCGCGTTTGGCACGCGCTTCGGCCGCATTAGCCGCTCCAGTGTCGAGCAGGCCGGCGCGGCGCGGGAATAGGGGAGTTTCCTCTCAGCGGGCGGCTTAAGCAGCCCGCCCCCCCGCAGTTGCGCCCTCAGCCCTTGTGGTCGGCGCGCGCGGCGAAGGTCCGGGAGACGCGGCCGGCCTTCTGGCCGTCGTCCTTCTTGGCGACGCGGGCCTTCCTGTCGTCCTTCTTCGCGACGGCGGTCTTCCGGTCCCCGGCGTCGGCCTTGGCCACGGCCGTCTTCGCGCCCGCGCGGCGCTTCTTCGCCGACGCGACTTGCGTGCGCTTGCCGTCCTTGCCGGCCGAGGCCTTCTCGCCCTTGCGCGCCTTCACAGCCGCCAGGCTCACCGCTTTCTCCGCCTTGTCCTTGGCGGCCACGCGCTCGCGTGCCGGCTCGGGGGCGGCCCGGGCCATGACAGGCTGGTCCTGCCAGCCGTTGCGCGCCACCACCCATTTGCGCAGGCGTTGCGCGTCGGCCAGGCGCGTGCCGTTGCTGTCGGCATCGAGCATCACCATGATCAGGTTGTGGCCGCCGACCTTGGCCAGCATCGTGAGGCAGCGGCCCGCCTCCACGATGTAGCCGGTCTTCTGCAGCTCGATGTCCCAGCCCCCGTTCTGGTTGCGCACCAGCCGGTTGGAGTTGCGGTACTGCAGCGTGCGGCCGCTCAGCGACGCGAGGTGCGTCGGCGTGGTGGAGAACTCGCGCATCACGGGGTTCTTGGCGGCCTCGGCCACCAGCCGGGCGAGATCCTGCGCGGTCGACTGGTTGCGGTTCGACAGGCCCGTGGGGTCCACGTAGGTCGTGTTGGCCATGCCCAGCGCCCTGGCCCGCGCATTCATGGCCTCCACCAGCTTCGGCAGGCCGCCGGGATAGCTGCGGCCCAGCGCGTGCGCGGCGCGGTTCTCGCTGGACATCAGCGCCAGCCGCAGCGCCTCCTCGCGCGTGAGCTGCGTGCCCACCCGCAGGCGCGAGCGGCTGTGGCGCTCGGTGTCCACGTCGTCCTCGGTGATGGTCAGCACTTCGTCCATGGGCTGCTTCGCCTCGAGCACCAGCAGCGTCGTCATGAGCTTGGTGAGCGAGGCCATGGGCAGCACCACGGTCTCGTTCTTCTGCGCGAGCACCTGGCCCGTGTCCTGGTCCATCACGAAGGCGGCGCTGGAACTCAGGTGCAGCGGATCGGGCTTGAGGTGCAGGCCCGCCGCGCGGCCGAAGGACAGGGTCGGGCCCGCGGGCGAGGCGGCTGCGGGACCGCGGTCGGTCTCGGCCTCCTCCGGCGGCACCACTTCGGCGCCGGGAGGCGCGGGCGGGGCCGCCTCGGCCTCCGGCGCCGGTGCGGGCGTCGCCGGCCCGCCGGCCACCTGGGTGGCCGGGGCCGCGGGCCGGTGCTCGCGGCCGTAGTGGTACGCGAGCGGCAGCAGGCCGCCGGCGGCGACCAGGGCCGCCACGAGAACGGCGAGCCGCAGATCCTTGTTCTTGCTGGGAGAGGGCATGGGTGCTTGTCCTTCCGGGGCCACTCTACCCACGCACTCCCGGCGCCGCCGGGGCAAAGGGACGAAGCTTCTGTAGTCCGGCGACGACGGCCGGCGTGGCCAAGTTAACATCGGCGCCGTCGCTCGCGTCCCGGTCCCGCTGAAATTCCCGCTCCCGCTTCCCCCCTGCGCCTGATCCTGCTGGTGATCGTCAGCCATGCCAGTTTCGCCGGCGCGCGCCTCGCGATCTCCCTGCAGGCCCTGCACCTGGGCGGTTCCGCCCTCACGGTCGGCATCCTGATGAGCCTGCTGATGCTCGTGCCGACGTTCACGGCCGCCCACATCGGCCGCTGGGTCGACCGCGTCGGCTACCTGCGCCCCACGGCGTGGTCCCTCGCCGCGCTCGTCGCGGGCGAGCTCGCGATCGCGACCCTGCAGTCGGTGGCCGGCCTGGCGCTGGGCAGCATCGTCGTGGGCACGTCCTTCATCGTCGTCAACGTGGCGATCAACAACGCGATCGGCCACCTGGCGGGCGCATCGGGGCGGGCGCGGGCCTTCGGGCTGACCGCCGTGGGCTATTCGCTCTCGGCGCTGTTCGGGCCGATGCTGGCCGGGGCGGGCATCGACCACGTCGGCTATCCGCTCACCTTCGCGCTGCTGGCGCTGCTGCCGCTCGCGGCCGGCACGCTGCTGTGGCGTGCGCCCGCCGTGCCGCGGCCGGACGCCGTGCCCGGCGCCGCGAAAGCCGCGGTCATGGACCTGCTGCGCCTGCCGCGCCTGCGCGCGGTGCTGGTGGTGAGTTCGCTGGTGGCGGCGGGCTGGGACCTGTTCACCTTCCTCGTGCCGCTGCACGGCGCCCGCAGCGGCCTGTCGGCCACGGCCATCGGCCTGGTGGCGGGCGGCTTCGGCATCGGCAGCGCCCTGGTGCGGCTGGCGCTGCCCTGGATCAGCCGGCGCGTCACCGAATGGCGGCTGATCGGCATCGCGCTGGCGCTCTCGGCGCTGGGCTACCTGGCGTTTCCCTTCTGCCGCACGCTGGGCACCATGCTGCCGCTGGCGGTGGTGGTGGGCGCCGTGCTTGGATGCGGCCAGCCGGTGGTGATGAGCCTGCTGCACGTCACCGCGCCCCCGGAGCGCACCGGCGAGGCCGTGGGCCTGCGCATGGCGATGATCGGCCTGGGCCAGACGGTGCTGCCGCTGGCCGTGGGAGCCTTCAGCAGCGCCCTGGGCCTGGCGCCGCTGTTCTGGGGCATCGCGGCGCTGCTGGGCGTGGGCGGGGCGTACGCGGGCCGCCGGCAGCCCGTCAAGTAGCTTGCCGCCACCCTCTTGCGGCAGCCGCACTGCTGTGCCAGATTGCCGGGAATTCCGAGAGGAGGCCGCATGCTCTTTCCCACCACCATCGTCGGCAGCTACCCGCAGCCCGAATGGCTGATCGACCGCCAGAAGCTGGCCGGGCGCTTCCCGCCGCGCGTGCGCGCCCGCGAGCTGTGGCGCCTGCCCGAGCCTTTCCTGTCGCAGGCGCAGGACGACGCCACGCTGCTGGCGATCCGCTTCCAGGAGGATGCCGGCCTGGACATCATCTCCGACGGCGAGATCCGCCGCGAGAGCTACTCCAACCGCTTCGCCACCGCGCTCGACGGCGTGGACCTCGACAACCCCGGCACGGCGCTGGACCGCTCGGGCCACCCGAATCCCGTGCCGCGCATCGTCGGGCCCATCCGCCGCCGCCATGCGGTCGAAGTGGAGGACCTGAAGTTCCTCAAGGCGCACACCACGCACCGCACGAAGATCACCGTGCCGGGCCCGTTCACCATGCTGCAGCAGGCGCAGAACGACTTCTACGCCAGCGAGGAAGAGGCCGCGATGGACTACGCGGTGGCCGTCAACGAGGAGATCCGCGACCTCTTCGCCGCCGGCGCGCACGTGGTGCAGATCGACGAGCCCTACATGCAGGCACGGCCCGAGAAGGCGCGGCAGTACGGCCTGCAGGCCCTCAACCGCGCGCTGGAGGGCGTGCACGGCACGACCTGCGTGCACATCTGCTTCGGCTACGCGGCGGTGATCCACCAGCGGCCCAGCGGCTACTCCTTCCTGCCGGAGCTGGCGGGATGCGGCTGCCGGCAGGTGTCGATCGAGACGGCGCAGTCGAAACTCGACACGCGCGTGCTGCGCGAGCTCGAGGGCAAGCAGGTGCTGGTGGGCTGCCTCGACCTCAACGACATGAACGTGGAAACGCCCGAGGTGGTGGCCGGACGCATCCGGCGCGCGCTGGACGACATAGCCCCCGAGGACGTGATCCTGGCGCCCGACTGCGGCATGAAGTACCTGCCGCGCGAGGTGGCGCAGGGCAAGCTGGTCGCGATGGTCGAGGCGGCCAAGATCCTGCGGCACGAGTTCCACCAAGGCTGAGCCAGCCTGCGGTGCTCGCCTCTGTCGGACGTTTCCGACAGGGTTTTCGTGCGGTTTTCACGTCCCCGTGCTGAACCTCTCGGCGGCAGCGGGTCAGACATGGCTTGTCCAGGAAAGGGGCCATGGGAAGCAAGCCGTCGTTCGTCCATCTCGCCGCGCAGTCCGCGCTGGCTGCAGCCTGCATCGCCGCCAGCGTGGCCTGGCCCGTCGCCGCGCACGCGGGCGCCACCGAAGCCTCGGCGCCGAGCGCCGCCCGCGCGTACTACGAACGCCTGCGCTCGCAGCTGCGCTGGGTGACCGTGCGCGTGGGCAGCCGCGACGTGCGCACGCCCGATGCGGACTCGCGCCTGCTGCTGGCTCGCGCCGCCGCCGACCGCGCCGGCCTGGCGCAGGTGGGCCTGGACTGGCGCGACGTGTACGGCGTGATCAGCGCCGAGACGAGCTGGGTGCCGCGCGACGGCCTGGGCCGCAACGGCGTGACCAGCCAGGGCCTGGCGCAGCTCGAGCCGGCCACGGCGCGCGCGCTGGGCGTGCGAAACGCCAACGACCCCGTGGAGGCGGTGCATGCCGCCGCCACGCTGCTGAGGGAAGCGGGGCAATGGAGCGCCCGCCGCATCGCCGGCCTGCGCCTGGACGGCGCCCAACGCGCCGCCCGCCTGCGCGAAGGCATCTCGATCTACTACAACCTCTCGAGCGCGGCGCGCGAGCGCTGGAACGGCGCCAGCCACCCGGCCCTGCCGGTGGAGACGCAGCGCCACATCGAGAACGTGCGCGAGGGCGCACGCCAGGCCGAACGACTGGCGGGCGGCAAGCTGGATCTGCCGCCCCTTCCCAGGGCCGCTGCGGTGCAGCGGGTCGCTGCCGTCAAGGAGCCGCCGCGCGCGCTGGGCACCATCGAGTGGTCCGGCGCCGGCAGTGACGCCGACGGCCGCCGCGCGGGCAGGCACGTGGTGTGGTCCAACGGCACGGTCACGCGCGAGTCCGGCGGGCGTGTGCGCTGGACCAGCGGCACGGCGGCAGCCGACCGCAACGGCTGAAACGGCCTCCGGGCTCGGCGACAATCGGGGCATGTCATCGCTCGTCCGAACCCTCACGGGCAGCGCCCCCCTGGTGCTCGATTCGCCGCACAGCGGCGTGAACTATCCCGAAGACTTCCGCTCCCGCCTCGCGCTGCGCGTGCTGCGCCGCGCCGAGGACACGCACGTGGAGAAGCTGTACGACTTCGCGCCGGCGCTGGGCGTCGCCTGGATCGAGGCGCTGTTTCCGCGCAGCTACCTCGATGCCAACCGCAATGTCACCGAGATCGACCTGGACCTCGTCGAGGACTGGGACGAACCGGTCGAACTGGATCCCGTGGCGCTGGCCAAGGTGCGCCTGGGCAAGGGCCTGATCTGGCGCATCACCGACGAGGGCGAGCCGCTCTATGACCGCAGGCTGCCGGCCGCGGAGGTGCGCGCGCGCATCGAGCGCTGCTGGAAGCCCTACCACCAGGCCGTGGCCGATGCGATCGCCGCCGCCCATGCGCGCCACGGCTACAGCATCCACCTGAACTGCCATTCGATGCCGGCGGTGTCGTCGGCGTATTCGACCGACTTCCCCGGGCTGGTCCACGCGGACTTCGTGATCGGCGACCGCGACGGCAGCACGGCGTCCCCGGCGCTGTCGCAGCGCATCTGCGAGGTGCTGCGCGGCTTCGGCTACTCGGTCTCGTACAACCATCCGTACAAGGGCGTGGAACTGGTGCGGCGCTACGGCGACCCGGCCGCGCAGCGGCACAGCATCCAGGTGGAGATCAACCGCAAGCTGTACATGGACGAAGCCAGCCTGGAGCCGAACGAAGGCTTCGGCCGCCTGCAGGCGCACCTGCGCCGGCTGGTGGAGGAGCTGCTCGCCACCGATCCGCGGAAGCTGGCCTGATGGACCGCGTGGATGCAGTCGTGATCGGCGCCGGCGTCGTGGGCCTGGCGGTAGGGCGCGCGCTGGCGCAGGCGGGCCGCGAGACCATCGTCGCGGAGGCCCAGGCCGGCATCGGGCAGGGCGTGAGCTCGCGCAACAGCGAGGTGATCCACGCCGGCCTGTACTACCCGCCCGGGTCGCTGAAGGCGCGCCTGTGCGTGCGCGGCAAGGAATTGCTGTACGCGCTGTGCGCGACCCACGGCGTGGAGCACAGGCGCTGCGGCAAGCTCACCGTGGCCCACAACGAGGACGAGGTGCGCGCCCTGCGCGGCCTGCAGGACCGCGCCGCCGCCAACGGCGTGCCGGCGCAATGGCTGGACGGCGCGCAGGCCCGGGCCCTGGAGCCGGCGCTGCAATGCGTGGCGGCGCTGCACTCGCCCACCACGGGCATCGTCGACAGCCATGGCCTGATGCTGGCGCTGCAGGGCGATCTCGAACGCGCCGGCGGCATGGTCGCCCTGGGCAGCGAGGTCGTCTCGGCGCGCGTGTCGCCGCATGCCGGCGAGCCGCACGTGCTGCGCCTCGCGGACGGCTCCGAACTGGCGTGCGACCTCCTCGTGAACGCCGCCTCGCTGCATGCGTGCGGCCTCGCGCGCCGCTTCGAGGGCCTGGACGCGCGCTTCGTGCCGCGCGAGTGGTTCGCCAAGGGCAACTACTACGCGCTGAGCGGCCGCGCGCCGTTCACGCACCTGATCTATCCGGCCCCGGGCGATGCGCACCTGGGCACGCACCTCACGCTCGACCTGGGCGGGCAGGCGAAGTTCGGCCCCGACATCGAATGGCTGGACGTCGGCGCGCCGGAACAGATCGACTACCGCGTGGATCCGGCGCGGGCGGACGGCTTCTATGCCGAGGTGCGGCGCTATTGGCCCGGCCTGCCCGACGGCGCGCTGGCGCCCAGCTACAGCGGCGTGCGGCCGAAGATCCACGGCCCGCACGAGAAGGCGCCCGACTTCCGCATCGACGGCCCCGCGCTGCACGGGGTGCCGGGCCTGCTCAACCTGTTCGGCATCGAGTCGCCGGGACTGACGAGTGCGCTCGCGATCGCGGAGGTCGCCACGGCCGCGCTCATTTGAAACGATAGGAAAAAGTCCTACTGCCTTCTTCTGCTGTTGCGCTTCAATCCGCCGCAACGGTTCCACCACAAGGAGGCAAAGCGATGAAGAAGTCGTTCGTGGTATTCGCCGTGGCTGCGGCCCTCGGCACCGTGTCTTCCGGCGCGCTCGCGCAAAGCGGCCGCGACAATCTTGCCAACCTGAAACAGATGCGGGTCTCGGGCACCGACCTGAACATCCCGACCGTCCCGCAGGAAGGCCGCAACGCGGAGGCCATCCGCGCCAACCTGAAGCGCGTGAAACTGCCGCCGGGCTTCAGGATCGAACTGTTCGCGATCGTGCCCGATGCGCGCCACATGGCGGTGGCACCGTCGACCAACATGCTGTTCGTGGGCACCCGCAAGACGACCGTGTGGGCCGTGACGGACCGCAACGGCGACGGCGTGGCCGACGAGGTGAAGCCCTTCGCGCCCTCGCTCAACTTCAAGGTGCCCAACGGCGTGTGCTGGACCAAGGACGGCTTCCTGATCGTCGTCGAGCACAACCGGATCCTCAACTTCCCGGCCGCCGAGTTCTTCTACGAGGGCCCCGACGTCGCGGTGATCGAGGTGGTGCCGCAAGGCGGTCTGGTGCCGGTGGAAGAGGAGTCGTACAACCACGGCGCGCGCACCTGCCGCGTGGGCGACGACGGCAAGCTGTACGTGACGCTCGGCCAGCCGCACAACGTGCAGCCGCTGATGAAGTTCAGCCTCTACGACCGGATGGGCATCGGCGGCATCGTGCGCCTGGACCCGTTCGACGGCTCCAAGCGCGAAGTGGTGGCGCTGGGTGTGCGCAACTCCGTGGGCATGGACTTCAACCCGCGCGACAAGGTGCTGTGGTTCACCGACAACCAGACCGACGGGCTGGGCGACGAGGTCCCGCCCGGCGAGCTGAATCGCCTGACCAAGGTCGGCCAGCACTTCGGCTATCCGTACTGGGGCGGCAAGTTCAAGGTGGCGGGCTCGCCCGCGGCGCCGGAACTCAAGGACATGAAGGAGCCGGCCAACGCGGTCTTCCCCGAGGTGGAGTTCCCCGCGCACCAGGCGCAGCTGGGCATGACCTTCTACAACGCGGCGCAGTTCCCGCCGAAGTACCGCGGCGGCGCCTTCGTCGCCTCGCACGGGTCGTGGAACCGCACCAAGGCGACCGGCGCGCTGATCAACTTCGTCCCCGTGGGGCAGGACGGCAAGGCCGGCCGGCCCGAGGTGTTCGCGGAAGGCTGGCTCGACGAGGCCACCGGCACCTACCGCGGCCGCCCGGTGGACGTGGCGGTGATGAAGGACGGCTCGCTGCTGATCTCGGACGACTACGCCGGCGCGATCTACCGCGTCACGTACCAGCCTTGAGGGTCGGGCACCTCGCCGCGCTGTTGCTCGCGGCCTGCGTGCCCTGCGCGCAGGCCGCGGACCCGCAGGCAGGGCGGACGAGGGCGCAGGCCTGCGCGGTGTGCCATGGGCCGCTGGGCCTGTCCATGGTGCCGAACGCGCCGCACCTGGCGGGCCAGCCCGAGATCTACCTCGCCGAGCAGCTGCGCAATTTCCGCAGCGGCCGGCGCCCGCACGAGGTGATGGGCGTGATCGCGAAGGACCTCAGCGACCAGGAGATCGAGGACCTGGCGGCGTGGTTCGCGTCGCTGCGGGTGGAGGTGCGGGAGCGCTGAGTTTTCGAGACAAGATACCGAAACTACCGGACGCAGAGGACGCAAAGGGTACGCAGAGGACGCAAAAGAAACCGAAAGAACAAAGGAAAGAAAGGAAGAAAGAAGGCCCTTCTTCTT
>NZ_JBBKTQ010000010.1:0-223738 GCF_037890035.1 Ramlibacter sp. AN1133 | reverse complement strand
CCCCCCCCCCCCCCCCACCCCCCCCCCCCCCCCCGCCCCCCCCCAACCCTCCGGGCCGGGGCCTGGGAGCCCGCCATCCGTCGTTGCGGACTCCTCATGTGGATCGACCACACGTCGTCGCCCACGCCTCGGCTGGCGGGCTCCCAGGCCCCGGCGCAGGCCCGTTTCTCTGCCGCCCACGCTCCTAGAGGGCGCCCAGCCAGCAGGCCCGCTGGATCGCCGCCAGCTTGTTGTCCACCCGCAGCTTGTTCATGGCATTCGCCAGGTGGTAGTTGACCGTGCGCTCGGAACATTGCAGCGTCTGCGAGGTCTCGCGCGCCGTCAGGCCGCGGAACGCCAGTTCCAGGCATTCGAGCTCGCGCGGGCTGAGCATGGAGCGCGCGCTGGCGATCGAACGCTTGACGAGCGGCCAGATGTTCAGGGCCGACCAGGCCATGAGCGCGGCCTCGGCCCGGTCGGTCAGCTCGCGCGGGCTGAACATGAAGCACTCGAAGGCGCGCCCGGCCGGCAGCGAGAACTCCACCCGCACCATGGTCTGGTAGCCGTGCGCCAGCCAGAGCAGCCGCCAGCGACTGGTGCCATGGGGGTCGGACTTGCCGATCGTCTGCCAGGCGACGAGCGGCGCATCGGAATCGCGCCAGCGCGCCCCGAAGTCGCGGCTTTCGGCCAGGGCCGTGGCCGCTTCGGCGACGAGCGGCGGGTGCACGGCCACCACCTGGCGGTCGTCGCTGCCGCCGAACGGGTCGGGCCCGAGCACCACGACGGCCTCGACGGAGAACTCCCGCAGCGCCGCCACCCAGTCGCTGAGGATCCCATCGAGGCTGACACTGTCAAAGTTAGCAGGGATCCCCATGGGTTCTCGTTGGTGGCACCGCCGGGCTGTGACAATATCACCATCGGACCCCTACCCATGAACGAGGACCTGCACCGGCCCAGCTTTACCCCCGCTCCCGCGCGCGCCGTGTTCGAGAACCTGCGCTATCGCCTGCGGAAGTGGGCGGCGACTGAGGTGCTGGCGCCGATTGCGGATTCCATCCTGCATCCCTCGCACTGGCGCATCCGCGCCCTGGGCGTGTGCACCCTGCTGGGGCACCCGCTGTTCTACGTGGTCTGGGCCCTCTGGCTGCCCCAGCCGTACGAGAACCTGTTCCTGCGCCTGCTGATGGCCCTGGGCGGCGCCGGCCTGCTGGCGATGGCCATGGTGACCCGCTCGCCGCCCTCCCGCGCGGCCGGCATCGGGCTGTCGGTGATCTTCTGGGTCACGCTGCCGTGGTTCTTCACGTGGATGTACTTCTGCAACAGCGGCAACGCGGTCTGGCTCGCCGGCATGGTCGCCATGGTGCTGATCTACTACCAGCTCACCGACTGGCGACTGGCCACCATCGGCGCCGCCAGCGGGGTGCTGGTGGCCTGGCTCGCGTTCGTGAACTTCGGCCCCGACGTGCCGCCCGTGCCCTCCGATGCGGCGATCGTGAACTGGGTCGTCCTCGCCTTCAGCTGGTTCATGAGCATCACGCTGGGCGTCTCCACCTCGAACGTGCGGCGCGAGCAGCTCAATTCGACGCTCGACACCATGGGCATCATGGCGCACGAACTGCGCACGCCGCTGGCCACCATGCAGCTCATTGGCGAGGCGCTGCGCAACGAGGCGCCGGCGCATCCCGGCGAGGCCGGCGAGCGGCTGGAGCAGCTGTCCCAGCGCGTGAACAACCTGGTGCGCAACATGAACCACCAGATCGACATGCAGATGACCAACGCCCGCCTGATGCGGCTGGCCGCGCATGCCGAGCGCCTGTCCGCCGCCCAGCTGGTGCAGCGCGCCATCGCCAACTACCCCTTCCGCAGCTCGCGCGAGCGCCAGTGCGTGGTGATCCGGGTCTACAGCGACTTCCATTTCGTCGGCTCCGAGCGGCTGTTCCTGCAGGTGATCGACAACCTGACCAAGAACGCGCTGCGCTCGCTGGCGGCCGCCTTCTCCGCCACCCGCCCCGGCGACCTGCTGATCGAGATCGGCGCGCACGGCCCGCGGGGCCGCATCGTCTTCACCGACAATGGCGTCGGCATGGAGCCCGAACTGCAGGCACGCATCTTCCAACCCTTCTTCTCCACCGACCGTGGCACGGGACACGGCCTCGGCCTCGCGTTCTGCCAGCGCGTCATCCATGCCGCCCAAGGCTCCATCCGCGTGAAGTCCGCCCGTCACCATGGCGCGGTGTTCACGGTCGAATTGCCGGTCGCGTAGCACAATGCGGCAGGCAAAACCCCATCCATGACCTTTCCCCTGTTCCACCGCCCCGGCACCGTCGTCTTCCTCGACGACGACCCGGACTACCTGGAGATGCTGGCCCTGGTGCTCCCGCGGCAATGGCACCTGAAGCTGTTCCTGCGCCCCACGGACTGCATCGCCCACCTGCTGCAGGAGCCGCCCTTCTGGGAGGCCGACGCCTGGAACCAGCAGCAGCTCATCGCGCTGTGGCGGGAAGGCAAGCCCCTCATCCCCCAGATCCTCGCCTACTGGTCGCGGTACACCGAGCGCTACGCGCTCTCGCGCGTTTGCGTGGTCGACTTCTCGATGCCGGGCATGGACGGCCTGCAGGTGCTGTCGGAACTGGGCGACTGGCCCGGCGCCCGCGTGCTGCTCACGGGGCAGGCCGACGAGCAGGTGGCCGTGCGCGCCTTCAACCGCGGCCTGATCGACCAGTTCATTCCCAAGCAGACGCAGGACATCTCGCGCCGCCTGATCGAGGCGGTGGAGCACCTGCTGTTCACCTCCCACGCGCGCCATGCCCAGACCTGGCGCACCACCCTCACGCAGGAGCAGAGCGCACTGCTGCGCGCCCCCGGCGTGGACAGCTGGCTGACCGCCTTCTGCGCCAAGAACTGGGTGGAGCACGTGGTGATCGGCGCGCCGTTCGGGGTGCTGGGCATGGACGCGGCCGGCAAGATCGGCTGGCTGCAGCTCGAGACGCCGCCGGGCCTGCATGCGCTGGCCGAACTGGCCGAGGTGGCGGGCGTGCCCGCCGCGGGCCTGGAAGACATCCGCAAGGGCCTGCGCCTGGCGGACATGGAACTGCGCCAGGCGCTCTCGTCCACGCAGCCGCCGGCCCTGGTCAACGCCTTCCCGATCGGCGAAGGCGGAGCGCTGCTGGGGGCGCTGTTCGCCGTCGACGCGCCCAACGGGCCCGACCCGGACAACAGCTACAGCCGCTGGCTGGCGCGCCAGCCGAAGCGTCACGTGCAGGACTAGCAGCCAAGCCCCCCTGTCAATTCTGACAGGGGCGTGTGACTACCTGTGACGATCTCACCACAACGGGTGATAACGAGGGTACTCACCCCCGCGTAGGCTGGCGGTGGAGCGCAGCGAAACCCCAGCGATGCGCGCAAGCGCTTGGGTTTGACGGGTCACCTGCCGCGGTCGCGCCAGCCTTCTATGAAGACAAGGCCCCGCCGTCAGCTCAGCTGCCCGTGGCAGTGCTTGTACTTCTTGCCGCTGCCGCAGGGGCACGGGTCGTTGCGGCCCACGCGCGGAATGGCGCCGGCCACGGCGCCCGCCATCGGGCGGCGCTGGGCGGCCTGCGCCGTGGCGGTGTCGAGCGTGCTTTCCACCTCGCCGGTCTCGGTCGGCGCGGTGTAGGTGACGTTGGCGACGCGCTCGGCGCGCTGCTCGAGCTCCTCGGCCGCTTCCTCGATCTGCTCGCTGGACTGGACCTTCACCGTCGTCAGCACGCGCGTGACCTGGTTCTTCACCGCGTCGAGCATCTGCCCGAACAGCTCGAAGGCCTCGCGCTTGTACTCCTGCTTCGGCTGCTTCTGGGCGTAGCCGCGCAGGTGGATGCCCTGGCGCAGGTAGTCCAGCGCGGCGAGGTGCTCGCGCCAGTGGCTGTCGATGCTTTGCAGCAGCACCATGCGCTCGAACTGGGTGAAGTTCTCCTCGCCGACCAGGTCCACCTTGGCCTTGAAGGCCTTGTGCGCCTCGGCGACGACGCGCTCGACGATGTCCTCGTCGGTGATGGCGGTGGCGGCCTCGACCTCCTGCCGCAGCGGCACCACGATGCCCCACTCGTCGGCCAGCACCTTCTCGAGGCCGGCGAGGTCCCACTGCTCCTCCACCGATTCCGGCGGCACGAACTGGTGCACCAGGTCCGTGAAGCAGCCTTCGCGCAGCGACGCGATCTGGGCCGACAGGTCCTTCGCGTCGAGGATGTCGTTGCGCTGCTGGTAGATCACCTTGCGCTGGTCGTTGGCGACGTCGTCGTACTCCAACAGCTGCTTGCGCACGTCGAAGTTGCGCCCCTCGACCTTGCGCTGCGCGCTCTCGATGGAGCGGGTGACGATGCCGGCCTCGATCGCCTCGCCCTCGGGCATCTTCAGGCGCTCCATGATCGCGCGCACGCGGTCGCCGGCGAAGATGCGCATCAGCGGATCGTCCAGCGACAGGTAGAAGCGCGAGGAGCCGGGGTCGCCCTGGCGGCCCGAGCGGCCGCGCAGCTGGTTGTCGATGCGGCGGGATTCGTGCCGCTCGGTGGCGATGATGCGCAGGCCGCCCAGGCCCACCACCATCTCGTGGTCCTTCTGCCACTGCGCGCGCATCTCGGCGATGCGCTGCTCCTTGGTGGAAGGATCGGCCGCCTCGTCGGCCTCCAGCGCCTCGACCGCCTTCTCCACGTTGCCGCCCAGCACGATGTCGGTGCCGCGGCCCGCCATGTTGGTGGCGATCGTGATCATCTTCGGCCGGCCGGCCTGCGCCACGATCTCGGCCTCGCGCGCGTGCTGCTTGGCGTTGAGCACCTGGTGCGGCAGGTTGTGCTGCTGCAGCAGGTTGGAGATGATTTCCGAGTTCTCGATCGAGCTCGTTCCCACCAGCACCGGCTGGCCGCGCTCGTAGCACTCGCGGATGTCCTCGATGGCCGCGTCGTACTTTTCCTTCGTGGTCTTGTAGACGCGATCGAGCTGGTCGTCGCGGCAGCTCGGCTTGTTCGGCGGGATGACCACGGTTTCGAGGCCGTAGATCTCCTGGAATTCGTACGCTTCCGTGTCGGCCGTGCCGGTCATGCCGGCCAGCTTGCCGTAGAGGCGGAAGAAGTTCTGGAAGGTGATCGAGGCGAGCGTCTGGTTCTCGGCCTGGATCTCCACGCCTTCCTTGGCTTCCACGGCCTGGTGCAGGCCGTCGCTCCAGCGGCGGCCCTGCAT
Organism: Ramlibacter sp. AN1133; assembly: GCF_037890035.1. Lineage (NCBI taxonomy): Bacteria > Pseudomonadati > Pseudomonadota > Betaproteobacteria > Burkholderiales > Comamonadaceae > Ramlibacter > Ramlibacter sp. AN1133. Next base: position 218,548 of record NZ_JBBKTQ010000010.1, on the reverse strand, counting down.
CAGGCGGCCGGTGAACTCGTCGACGATGATGATCTCGCCGTTCTGCACCACGTAGTGCTGGTCGCGGTGGTATAGGTGGTTGGCCCGCAGCGCCGCATTCAGGTGGTGCATCAGCGCGATGTTGGCCGGGTCGTACAGCGTCGCACCCTCGGCGATCAGGCCCAGGTTGGAGAGCACCTTCTCGGCCCGCTCGTGGCCCTGCTCGGTCAGGAACACCTGGTGCGTCTTCTCGTCCACCGTGAAGTCGCCCGGCTTCGTCACGCCCTCGCCGGTACGCGGGTCGGCCTCGCCTTCCTGCTTGGTCAGCAGGGGCACGACCTTGTTCATCGTGATGTACAGCTCGGTGTGGTCCTCGGCCTGGCCGCTGATGATCAGCGGCGTGCGCGCCTCGTCGATCAGGATCGAGTCCACCTCGTCGACGATCGCATAGTTCAGGTGGCGCTGCACGCGGTCGGCGGTCTCGTAGACCATGTTGTCGCGCAGGTAGTCGAAGCCGTACTCGTTGTTGGTGCCGTACGTGATGTCCGAGCCGTAGGCGGCCTGCTTTTCGTCCTTGGGCATCTGCGGCAGGTTCACGCCCACCGACAGGCCGAGGAAGTTGTACAGCTTGCCCATCCACTGGGCGTCGCGATTGGCCAGGTAGTCGTTGACCGTCACCACGTGCACGCCCTTGCCCGAGAGGGCGTTGAGGTACACCGGCAGCGTCGCCGTCAGCGTCTTGCCCTCGCCGGTGCGCATCTCGGCGATCTTGCCCTGGTGCAGCGCGATGCCGCCCATCAGCTGGACGTCGAAGTGGCGCATCTTCATGATGCGCTTGGAGCCCTCGCGCACGACGGCGAAGGCTTCGGGCAGCAGGTCGTCGAGGGACTCGCCCTGGGCCACGCGGTCGCGGAATTCCTGGGTCTTGCCGCGCAGCTGCTCGTCCGACAGCTGTTCGAACTTCGACTCCAGCGCATTGATTTGCTCCACGGTGCGCCGGTACTGCTTGAGCAGGCGGTCGTTGCGGGAGCCGAAGATCTTGGTCAGGAAATTGGTGGCCATGGGCGCGGTGGAGGTCACGGCTCGCCTTTGCGGCGCGCCGGACGGCGCAGTCCTTTTGTTCAGCGGGTGGAGGCGCCGCGCGCCCGAACGAGAGGCGGCACGGCGGCCAAAGCCCTGGATTTTAGCTGGCCCGGCCACGGCCGCCGTGAGAAAGGCCGCGGCGCGTACCACGGCCGCGTCCGGCGCCCCCGCTGGCCCCGCATCTGGATGAAGGGGCGGCCGCGCGCGATCCACGGGACCGGTCCCGGCGCGAAGGCCAATAAGACTTTTTACCACCAAATCCGAGGAAAGTTACCCATTTCGATGGAATAAACCCCACCCCAATTTCGTTACGCGCCTCAAGCGCCCGCCATAAGTGCTTGTAGCTACAGCACTTTCGTGCGGCACCTTGGTGCCCCTCTGGCCGGCACGTTCCGTGCATTTCCCTTCCCAAAAGCTGTCGAGGGGAATGCTCATGGAGGGGACACCACGGGTCGTCGGCGCTGCCACGCGAGCGCATCCGACTGGCCATCGTCTGCGCCACTTTGGCCCGCCCGCGCCGGCAGGCCTTCGCCGCGCCATTGCATCGCCGCCGCCCCCGCGCCGCACGGCGCCGCGCCGGCTTGCGGTGCGGCCCCTCTTTCCATCCCGGAGGACCCGCCCGCCTGGGGCGCCGGCCCCGGACGCCCTCGTTGCGCAACCCGCGTGACCGCCCGATCGATGCGGTGAGCGGACACCGCCGGCAGGCGCGGAGCGATGCGCCGCGTGCCGCCGACTTTTCCGCACTTTCTTTCCACAACGCCAGCTGTCAGGAGACTTCATGCAAAAACGCAAACAACCATTGCAGAGCCCCAGCCGCCGGACCGCGCTGAAAGCAGGCCTCGCCCTGGGCTCCGCCGCCGTGGGCAGCGCTGCCGACGCGGCACTCGCTCCCGGGTCGGGATGGAACGCGCCGCCGGCGAGTCCGGCGACGACGCCTTTCCTGGAGGCGATGCCCATCATGCCGGTGCTGCAGGAACGTCCCTTGACCGACCCGGGCTTCGCGCAGCCGCCGACCACCGCCCCCAACCGCACGATCAACCCGGCGACCGGCATTCCCTACGAAGGCCGCGGCGAACCGCACCAGCTGCGCAACCTCGCCGAACCGCAGCGTTTCTACATCCAGCGCTTCGGCGCGGTGCCGGCGGTCTCCATCCACCCGCAGCTGCAGCCGCAGGTCAACTTCTGGGGCGCCAACCTCGGTGGGGCCGACCTGAGCGTGGACAAGCCGACGACGCCCATGCCGACCATCGTCAGCCGCTACCAGGCGGGCGCGAACACCGCGATCCTCGTGCGCCGATTCAACAACCTGCCCACCGGTGCGGCCAGCGGCGGCTTCGGCAAGAACCAGATCTCGACCCACCTGCACAACTTCCACTCGGCGCCCGACAGCGACGGCGGCCCTTGCGATCCGAGCCGCGGATCCATCTCCGAGTCACCGAGCACGCAGGGCCGCTTCTACTTCCCGGGCCAGTACTACGACTACTACTACAACATGAAGCGGGCCGGCTTCACCAACGCCTCCACCCCCGACGGCGACGTGCGCGAGACGCTCGGCACCCTGTGGTACCACGACCATCGCGAAGGCCACACGGCGGAAAACGTCTACAAGGGGCTCGCCGGCTTCCACCTGCTGTTCAACGAGTACGACACCGGCAACGAGACCACCGGCTTCCGGCTCCCCAGCTACCCGCAGTACGACATCCCGATGATCTTCACGGACGTGCGCATCGACCCGAAGACGGGCCAGGCGGCGTTCGATACCCTGGACATCGACGGGCACCTGGGCGACAAGTACATGGTCAACGGCAAGATCCAGCCCTACTTCAACGTCTCCAAGCGCCGCTACCGCTTCCGCCTGCTGGACCAGGGCCCCTCGCGCTTCTACCAGCTGTACCTGACCAACCCCGACAACACGTCGCAGTCGATCCCCTTCTGGCGGATCATGAACGACGGCAACCTGCTGCCCAAGCCGCTGCAGACCACGAGCGTGCTGCTGTCCGTGGCGGAACGCGCCGACATCATCGTGGACTTCGCCGCCATCACGGCCACCGGCGGCGCGGCCCCCGGGGCCACGCGCCTGTGGCTGGAAAACCGGCTGATCCAGACCGACGGGGTCGGCCCGGAGACCAGCTCGTGGGACGGCAGTTCCTGGAGCGGCAGTTCGTCCAGCGGCAGCTGGAGCGGCAGCTGGAGCGGCAGCCGCACCAGCTCGTGGAACACGGACAACACGGGCCTCAACGCGCCGGGCGACCCGAAGAACGTGCTGGTGGAATTCCGCATCGGCGCGGCCGCGGCGGACGCCAGCGCGGACCCGGCGACGATCACCAGCTTCGCGCCGATCACGCTGCCGCCGCTGGGGACGTCGGTCATCACCCGCACCTTCGACTTCGACGAGCAGAACGGCCAGTGGGTGGTCAACGGCTATCCCCTGAGCTGCGACGTGGTGCGCTTCGCCATGAAGCGCGGCACCACCGAAACATGGGTGTTCAACGGCGGCCGCGGCTGGGCCCACCCGATCCACGGCCACGGCTTCGAGGGACGCATCACCAAGCGCAACGGCAATGCGATCCCGAGCGCCAACCAGGAATATTCGCGCAAGGACATCGTGCGCCTGGGCGACCGGGACTCGGTCGAATTCGTGGTCAAGGCCACCGACTATGTCGGCGTCTTCCCGATGCACTGCCACAACGTCGTGCACGAGGACCACGCGATGATGCTGCTGTTCCGGGTGGACGACGTCGGCGACAGCAAGACCCGGCCCTGAGCACGGCAGGCGCCTGAGACACGAATCCAACTTTCACGGAACACTTATGACGAACATTCAGAAGCGAAGCCTGCTGGCCGGCGCCGCCGCCGTCCTGGGCAGTGCGGGCGTGATGGCTGCCACGCGTGCCACGCCCACGGCACGCAACGACCCGCGCGAGCTGATGCGCGCGCGCCGTTTCCCCAACGTGCCCCTGCTGACGCACGAGGGCAAGGAGGTGCGGTTCTACGACGACGTCCTGCGCGACCGCAAGGTCGTGTTCAACGTGATGTACACGGTGTGCAGCAACATCTGCACGCCCGTGACGCAGAACATCCTGGAAGCCCAGAGGCTGCTGGGCAGCTTCGCGAACGACATCCATTTCTACTCACTGTCGCTCACGCCGCTCGACGACGACCCTGCCGCCTTGCGGGCCTACATGAAGCAGAACCACATCGAGAGCGGGTGGACCTTCCTGACGGGCAAGCCGGAGAACGTGGAGGCGGTCCGCAAGGGACTCGGCTTCGCCAGGAACAAGCCCGAGCAGGATGCGGATCTGTCGAACCACTCCGGCATGCTGCGCATCGGCAACGAGCGCATGGCTGCCTGGAGCCATGCGTCGGCGCTCACGAACGGGCGCGCGATCGCCCGGATGATCCGCTTCGAGCTCAGCTGAGGCAAGGAAACGGGGCCGCAGGCGCTTGCGCTGCCTGCGGCCCCGCGGGATCGAGACCGTCTAGCGCCGCGCGACGTTCCCGGCGCCCTGGCCCGCCGCGAGGAACCTGTGCGGATCCTGCGGCACGCCCTGCACCAGCACCTCGAAATGCAGGTGCGGCCCGGTGGAGCGGCCGGTCGTGCCCACCAGCGCCAGGCGCTGCCCGCGCTTGACCAGGTCGCCCTTCTTCACCAGCAGCCTGGAGGCGTGCGCGTAGCGCGTGACCAGGTCGTTGCCATGGTCCACTTCGACCATGTTGCCGTACTGCGGATGGATTTCGGCCGCGACCACCACGCCGCCCGCAGCCGCCACGATCGGCGTGCCGGTCTCCGCCTGGAAGTCCAGGCCCGTGTGCAGCGCCTGCCGCCCCGTGAACGGATCGATGCGCCAGCCGAAGCGCGAGCCGATGTCGTGCCCCGGCAAGGGCTGCTGCGTGGGCACCATGGCCTTCTTCAGGCGCTGGTCGATCAGGCGCGACTCCATCACCGTCAGCAGGTCCGTGCGCTCGCCCGTGAGCTGCTCCAGGTCGTTCAGCGTCGCCTGCAGTTCCTCCAGCGTGAGCGGGCGGCCTTCGACCAGCGCGCCGCCGCGGGCGGCCGCCAGCTTCAGGTCGTGGGGGTTCACGCCCGCCAGCCCCGAGACGCGCTCGCTCAGCGCCTCCACCTGCAGCATGCGGGCCTGCATCTCGCCCAGGCGCCTGGCCATCGCATCGAGGTTCTCCCGCATGAAGCGGTCCCGCTGCTCGAATTCGTCGGCCACCACCAGCCGCACCAGCGTGCCGACCACGGGCCAGCGCTCGCGCGCGCCCTTGAGGAACACCCAGTGGTACAGGCCGGCGGCCATCAGCATCAGCGCGAGCGACAGCGCGACGAACGCCACGACCATCTTGGTGCCGCTCAGGTGAACGGCGCGGCTCTTCGCGAGCCACGCATCCGTGATAATGAAATGCACTTCTACGCCCCTCTCCTACTTCTCCATGAACCGCCGCCACCACCCGGTGCCCGTGCTCCAGGCCGCCGAGGAAGCGCCTACGCTGGCCCGGCTCGCGCAACTGGCGCGCGAATCCGGCGAACGTCTCAAGGCGATCGAGCCGTGCATTCCTGCACCGCTGCGCGCCTCCTTGCGCCCCGGCCCCATCGAAGGGACCACCTGGTGCCTGCTGGTGGACAGCAGCGCCGCTGCTGCGAAGCTCCGGCAGTTGTTGCCTGTTCTTCAAAGCAAACTCAACAGCGACGGATGGCAGGTTACCTCCATCCGGCTGAAGCTCGGAAGCCACAAGGCGTAACCAGCCGCCCGCTTGTCCCTCGTCAAGAGCCGGTTGTCCGGTTCAGTGGAAAAGCGCACGAAAAGAGAGGGGAGCCGGTGCCGGCGCCCGCACGTTTCGCCGGGTTGGACCCCGACGGAGTGGCAGGACAAACGCCTGCAAGGGCCGGACCAGTTTGTCCAGGCACCGCCGGGCCGCTGCGGCTTGCTGCCTCCCGCTCACGGGCGCAACGCGTGCAAAGGCGCAGCCGCCAGCCGGTGCGCTGCAGCCACCTGCGCAAGCTCCCGCGCTGATAGTTTTGTCCCACCCGCGCCGACCGCCCCTGGCGGCGCCCCGTGCCGGATCAAGCACTTGGCCACGGGAGCGGTGCTGGCACCGTCCTTGCGGACTGAGCGCGCATGTCCGTGGCCAGCGATTCCCCCGATGCCGCCGACGCTGCCCCCGAAGCGCTGCGCAGCGCGCTGCTCGCGTACCTGGCCACGCACCCGGATGCCTGCGACACGGCCGACGGAATCCTCGAGTGGTGGCTGCCGGCCAGCGAGACGTGGTCGCTGTCGCAGGTCGAGCACACGCTGGAACGACTGGTGCAGGCCGGCACCCTGCGGCGGCTGCCCGCGCTCGATGGCCGCGTGCGCTACCGCCTCGCGACAGGACGGCCCTAGCCATGTACACCCGCATCCTGTCGACCAGCCAGTCGCTCGCCGGCTTCCTCCTGAACCGGTTTGCCGCCGACCCGGCGGATCTCGGCGCGTTCTTCGGCGGCGGTGCGGCCGCCGGCGATGTGTACCTGAGCACGCCGCAGGAGCTGACGGGCAAGTCGGGCCTGTCCCTGTGGCTGTATCGGGTCTCGCGTGACGACACGCGGCTGAACGACCCGCCCCGCCGGCGGACGCTGCCCTCGGGGCAGATCGAAATCGTGCCGCCACCCTTGCCGCTGCGGCTGCACTACCTGATGACGCCGCTGGCCAAGGACCAGCCGGAACTGGAACAGCGCATCCTGGGGGCGGTGCTGCAGGCGTTCTATTCGACGCCCATCCTGAGCGGCAGCGACCTCGCCGGCGACCTGGCCGGCACGCGCGCTCAGGTCTTCGTGCGGCTGGAGGCGCTGTCGCTGGACGAGACCGCGCGCGTCTGGGAGGCGCTGTCCTCGTCGTTCCAGCTTTGCGTGTCCTACGAGGTGACGCTCGCCAACATCGAGCCGGCCGTGCTGCCGCAGCGCGAGTCCCTGGTCGAATCGGTCCATCCGCGCGTGGCGCAGCTCGTGGGCGGGGAGGCCTGAGATGGCGCGGCTGCACGTCGACGTCGAGGGCCAGCCGCGCACCGTGGCGCTCGACGATCCGCGCGCACCGCAGATCGAGACCTGGGCGCTGCTGCGCACCCGCGTCGTCGACGAAGTCAGCGGCGAGCCCCCGCGCAACCTGCGCCTCGTGACCCGCACGCCGTGCGTGCAGCCGCGCGTCGCCGACGACGGCCTGTGCGGGCTGGTCGGGCGTCCGCGCGCGGTGGCCGGCGCCTTGCTCACCGACGGCGCACTGAACGCCGAGGTCAGCGCTCCCGGCTACCTGCCGCGCGTGCTGGACGCCGCCATCGACGCGGCGCGCCGGCGCCTGACCACCGCCGCCGCGCCAGGCGCGGATGCATTGGACGTGGCGCCGCCGGACCCGGTGCCGCCGCGCAGCCAGTTCCGCCCCGGCCGCGGCGTGCTGGTCGAACGCGCCGCCGGTGCCGACGACGAGGAGTTCGCGATCGTGCGCGCGCTCGCCGCGGCGCCGTCGGCCGCGCAGGTGGCGATCACGCCGCCGCTGGCGGCCGCCCGCGCGCTGCGGGTGCCGCCGTGGCGCCTGACGGGCGTGCCGATCGAGCTGCCCGAGCAGCGCCTGCATCGTGCCGGTGTCATCGCCGTGGCCGGCCAGGCGCTGCGCCAGCCGGCCGCCGGCGCGCTGCCGGTGCCGGTGGTGCCGGCGCAGTTCAGGCTGGGCGTGGTCGGCCTGTGGTGGACCGACGCCGAGGTCCACGCTGCCAGCAGTCCGCCGCATGGGCCCGACCTGCTGGCGCTCGGCGCGGCGCTCGCCTTCGACCACGCGGCCGGTGCGGCCTTGCAGGCCTGCACGCTGGCCGCGGCGGGCCCACAGCGCCGCCTGCGCGGCGCCGCGGCGGCGGGCACGCGCGCCTTGCTGCTGCACCCCTGGAGCGGCCTCGCCGCGGGCGGCGGCGACGTGCTGCAAATCGAAGCCAGCGGCGCCGAGCGCGAGCTGGTGACCACCGCCGCCTTCACCGCGCCCGCCGACGCCCGACTGCCGGCGCGCGTGCCGATCACGACACCGCTGGCCTTTCCCCATGCGGCGCTGGCACCGGTGCAGGCCTTGAGCGAGACCGCCACTTCCGCGCTGCCGGCGCTGGCACGCGAGGCGCAGCGCGGCGACCGCGTGCTGTTCGCGGCCGGCCCGCTGGCGGCCGCGCCCACCGAGCTGGCGCTGCGCATCGACACCGGCAGCCGCACCGAGCTGTGCCTGGCGCGCTGCCTGCCCGGTTACGACAGCGTCGCCGACACCTTCGCCCACGGGCTGCAGGCCGACACCGACGGCCGCTTCGCGCTGCCGCCGCTGGCGCGCGTCGCGCGGCTGCGCGTGGTGGCGGCCCACGACGGGCAGGCCGCGCTGCCCGCGATCGATCTTGCCCTGGACCCCACGGCGGACAACGTGCTGCCGGTCCTGTTCACGCCCTGAGGAGAACGTCCATGCCCGAATACCTCGCGCCTGCGGTCTATGTCGAGGAAGTCGACACCGGTGCCAAACCCATCGAAGGCGTGAGCACGAGCACGGCAGGCCTGGTCGGCGTGGCCGAGCGCGGCCCCCTCAACGTGCCGATGCTCGTGACGAGTGCCGGCGAATACCGGCGCGTGTTCGGCGAAGGGCTGAACCGCGACCTGTACGGCGAGCACCGCTTCCTGCCGACGGCCGTCGAGGGCTTCTTCACCAACGGCGGCAAGCGCGTGTTCGTCACGCGCGTGCTGGCCGCCGACAAGGCCGAGGCGGCCTCGGCCTTCATCTTCGACAGCAGCGCACCGGCACCGGCCGCCAGCGCGCTGCTGCGCCCGCTCACCAGCGCCGCGCCGACATCGGCCTACCTCGTCGACGTGACCGGCATGGCGGTCACCACGCCGCGCACCTGGCTGCAGCTTGGCAGCGGCGGCGACGTGGAGTTCGCCCGCCTCGATGCGCTGCCCGCCGGCGAAAACCACGTGGTGCTGGACCGCCCCCTCGCGTTCGCACATGGCGGCGGGGCGGCCACCGCGGTGGAGCGGCTGGGTGCGGCCTTCGACTCGGTCACCACGCTGTCGGCGGCTGCGGAAGCGGGGGCGCGCACGATCGGCGTCGCGGCCGTGGGGTCTATCGTCGCCGGCTCGGTGATCGAGCTGTCCACCGCGGCCCCGGCCGGCGCCGAGCTGGCGGTGGTGAGCAACGTCAACGCCACCACGCTCACGCTGAATTCGCCGCTGCAGTTCTCGCACGCCAACACCGCGCCGGTGCGCCGGGTGAGCGGGGCGGCCACCAATGCCACCACGCTGGAGGCCGGCTTCGACGCCGCGACCGGCGAATCGGTGATCCACCTGCCGGCGGCGGCGCTGGGCAACTACGGCACGGCCGACGATATCGTCGCCGTCGGCGCCGGCGCCACGCGCGAGGCCCGCCGCATCAGCGCGCTGGCGCGGGTGGCGTTGTCGGCACCGCTGGTGCGCGAGTTTGCGCAAGGCACGTTGGTCGAGGCGGTGACCGAGACGGCCGGCGCGGCCACCACGCTGGCGGCCGAAGCGCTGGCCGGCAGCACCGCGCTGCGCGTGGCCGACCGCAGCGGCATCGCCCCCGGCGCCTGGCTGCGCATCGGCATCGCCGCCGACGCCCAGATGGAATACGTGCAGGTGGCCAGCGTGCCCAACCCCGGCTCGGCCGCGCCCGATCCCGGGCTGCTGGTGCTTTCCACGCCGCTCGCCCACGACCAGGCGGACGGCAAGCAGGCCACGCTGATCACCGCCTTCGCCCGCGCCGCCAGCGGCCTGCAGGGGCTGGCGCTGCCGGCGGGCCGTGGCGCCACCGCGCTGGTGCTGGCCGGCCCGGTGGCCGGCATGGCCGCCAACACGCTGCTGCGCCTGTGGCCGCGCGGCAGCAGTCCGGCGGTGCTGCGCATCACCGGCGCGGCCACCGCGCTGGCGCCGCGGCGCGTGACGCTGGCGCCGGCGGCGGGGCGACCGCATGCGGCAGGCGCGGCGGTCGCGTCCACCGTGCCGCTGTTCGAAGTGCGCGCGCTCGACGCCGGCATCTGGGGCGACCGGCTGCGCGTGGCCGTGCGCGAGCCGCTGCGGGCGGCGGTGGCGAGCCGCGTGCGCAGCCCCGCCGGGGTCGGCGCGCCCGACGCCACGCACATCCGGCTGGAGTCCGCCAACGGCGTCGAGGTGGGCACCGTGCTGCAGCGCTGGGACGCCGCCACGCAGGCCTACACCGGCAACGCCTTCAAGGTGGTGGGCATCGACCGCAGCAACGGCTTCCTGCTCACGCTCGACACGGCGGTCGTGCTGTCGCCGGGCCACGAGCTGCGCTCGCGCGAGTTCGACCTCGAGGTCTACCTGCTGCGCCAGCCCGATCGTGCCAATCCCTCGCGCGACAGCGCGGTCGTCGCCTCCGAGGTGTTCGGCGGCCTCACGCTCGACCCGCGCCACAGCCGCTACCTGCACCAGGTGGTGGGCACCACCTGGGACCTGCACGACGCAGCCGCCGTGGCCGACGACGAGGGCCAGCCGCTGCGCCTGAGCGACCGCCGCAGCGAAGGCGGCTCCGAGTTCGTGCGCGTGCGCGACGTGGCGCTCGACCTGGCGCCGGCGCAGCGCGATGCCGCCCGCGCCGCGCCGCGCGTGGGCCCGCGCTTCGACCTGGAAACGCTGCCCGATGGCCGCCGCCGGCCCACCCGCTTCGCCCTGCGCGGCGGCGACGACCAGCTCGGCGTGCTCGACGACGACCTGTACATCGGCCTGGACAGCCCCGACCCCGAGCTGCGCACCGGCCTGCAGGCGCTGCGCAACCTGGAGGAGATCAGCATCGTCGCCGCGCCGGGGCGCGTCAGCCCCAAGATGCAGAACGCCCTGATCGTGCACTGCGAGCTGATGCGCTACCGCTTCGCGGTGCTGGACGGCAATCCGCCGCCGAAGGACGCGATGGCGGACATCCAGGCCCAGCGCCAGCAGTTCGACACCAAGTACGCGGCGCTCTACCACCCCTGGCTGCTGATCCCCGACCCGTATCCGGCCGGCGCCGGCCCGGTGCCGGACTATCCGATCCCGCCTTCGGGCCACATGCTGGGCGTGTACGCACGCACCGACATCGAACGCGGCGTACACAAGGCGCCGGCCAACGAGGTGGTGCGCGGCATCACGGGATTGCAGCGCCTGTTGAACAAGGAGCAGCACGACATCCTCAATCCCTACCCGGTCAACATCAACGTGATCCGGGACTTCCGCAGCAACAACCGCGGCATCCGCGTCTACGGCGGCCGCTGCATCACCAGCGACAGCGACTGGAAGTACGTCAACGTGCGCCGGCTGATGATCTTCATCGAGGCCTCGATCGACCGCGGCCTGCAGTGGGTGGTGTTCGAGCCGAACGCCGAGCCGCTGTGGGCGCGCGTGCGCCGCTCCATCAGCAGCTTCCTCACGCTGCTGTGGCGCAACGGCGCGCTCGAAGGCACCAAGCCCGAGGAAGCCTACTTCGTCAAGTGCGACCGCACGACGATGACGCAGACCGACATCGACCAGGGCCGCCTGATCTGCCTGGTCGGCGTGGCACCGGTCAAGCCGGCCGAATTCGTGATCGTGCGCATCGGCCTGTGGACCGCGCACGCCGACGAGTGAACTGAAGATCCAGCGAGGACGCCACCATGGCCAACGACGATCGCATCGACCCCTACCGCGGCTACAACTTCGTGCTGGAGATCGACAAGGTGCCGCGCGGCGCCTTCTCCGAGGTGGGCGGCCTGAGCGCCGAGGGCGACGCCGTCGACTACCGCGAGGGCAGCGACCTGCAGTCGAACGTGCGCAAGCTCACCGGGCTGCGCAAGTACACCAACATCACGCTCAAGCGCGGCTACACCGCCGACCGGGCGCTGTGGCAGTGGTACATGAACATCGTCAACGGCATCCAGGACCGGCGCAATGTGACGGTCGTCCTGATGAACGAGGCGCACCAGCCGGTGCTGCGCTGGCATGCCGAGGCGGCCTGGATCAACAAGATCGAGGGGCCCGCGCTGAAGGCCGCCGGCAACGACGTGGCGATGGAGTCCGTCGAGCTGGTGCACGAGGGACTGACGATCGAGATGTAGGCGCGTCCACCGGCACTTCCAATGCGCATCTTCGACACCCCGGGCGTGTATTCGGAGCGCGCCGACGCCGACGCCGGCGGCGTGCTGGCACTGCGCAGCGACGTGGCCGGCTTCGTCGGCATGGCGCGGCGCGGACCGCTGCACCTGCCGGTGCCGCTGGCCTCGTTCCGCCAGTTCCAGGCCTGGTTCGGCGATGCCTTCGACGGCGGCTACCTGGCGCTGGCCGCGCGCGCCTTCTTCGACAACGGCGGGCGGCGGCTGTGGGCGGTGCGGGTGGCCTCCGAGGCCGGCACGGCGGCCTCGCGGGTGCTGTCCGCCGGCGGCGTCCCGGCGTGGCGGATCGAAGCCTCGAGCGCCGGCGTGTGGGGCAACGACCTGGAAGTGCGCGTGCACGTGCAGCGCCGCAGCCAGTGCCGCGCGCAACCGCTGCCCGGAGACGCGCTGCGCTGGCGCGTGGAGCGCACCGCCGGCTATGCGGTGCATGCGCTGGCCGAATTGCGCCAGGCCGGCTTGCCGGCGCAGCACGCGTACGTCGACGGCGTGGATGCGGCCGCCGGCGTGCTGGCCCTCGACCGCGCGCTCCCCTTCGACAGCGCGGCCCCGGCCACCCTGGAAACGATCGCGTATGCGTTCGAGGTGCTGCAATCCGGCCGCCGCGTGCTGGTGGCCGAAGACCTGGAGCTGTCCCCCGAACATCCGCGCTACGGCCCCGCCGTGTTGTGCCAGCCCTGGCAGATCGTCGACCGCCGCGCGCCCGCGCAGGAATCCGAAGCGCAGGTGACCGGCCGCTCCGACGCCGCGCTGCAGTTCATGCGCAGCGCGCAGTCGCGCCCGCCGGTGCCGCCGCCGCCCATCGTGCTGCGCGAGCTGCGCGCCGTCGGCACCGGGCTGGTATTGCCCACCGTGTTGCTCGACGCCGGGCCCGGGCTGCTGGTGCTCGAAGGCGGCGCCGACGGCTTGGCCGCGCTCGCGGTGGAAGACTTCATCGGCCTGCCCGGCTCGCCGCTGGATGGCGATGCCGCGCGCATCGCCGCCCGCCGCGGCCTGCGCGCGCTCGCCGCCATCGACGAATGCGCGCTGCTCGCGGTGCCCGACATCCACATCCAGCCGCGCCCCCCGCTGCAACTGGCCCCGCCGCCGGCCTGCGTGCCCGATCCCTGCCTGCCGCAGCCGGTGCTGCCGGCGCCGCGCCGCGCGCCTGCGGTGGGTGACGATCCGCCCCGCTTCGACGAGGGCGCCATCGAGCGCGTGCAGGCGGCGCTGGTCACGCTCGCCGAGCAGTGTGGCGACCGCATCGCGCTGCTGGATGCGCCGCATGCCGCCTGCACCGAGGCCACCGCCGTCGATGCGCGCCTGCGCGCCTGGCGCGGCCGCTTCGATTCCTCGTTCGCCGCGCTGTACGCGCCGTGGCTGAAGGTGCTCGATCCGCAGCGCGCGCCGGGCACCACGCGCGCGGTACCGCCCAGCGGCCACGTGGCGGGGCTGATCGCCGCCCTGGAACTCAAGCGCGGCGTGCACGTGTCGCCGGCCAACGAGCCGCTGGTGGGTGCGCAGGACGTGACGCTGGCGATCGACGAGGCGCGCCACGGCCTGCTCAATTCGCTGCACGTGAACGTGATCCGCGCGCTGCCCGGACGCGGCCTGCGGCCCATGGGCGCGCGCACGCTGTCGTCGGACCCGTCCTGGCGCTTCCTCAGCACGCGGCGCGTGATGTGCGCGGTGCGGCGCGCGCTCGCGGCGGCGCTGCCCTGGGCGGTGTTCGAGCCCAACGACTGGCGCACGCGCGCCAAGCTGGCGCTGGTCGCCGGCGGCTTCCTGCAGGGGCTGTGGGCGCGCGGCGTGCTGCCCGGCGCGGCGCCCAACGAGGCCTATTGCGTGCGCTGCGACGACGGCAACAACCCGCCCTCGTCCCGCGACCGCGGCGAGCTGCTGATGGAAATCGGCATCGCGCCGGCGACGCCCTTCGAATTCGTGCTGCTGCGCATCGGCCGCGATGCCAACGGCCTGGCGATCGTCGAGTCCGGGCTGGAATCGGCCTAGGAAGGAAGAACGCATGGCCCTCCTGCCCGACCTGCTGCGCGCCACCGGCAACTCCGAGGCCGCGGCCGCCCTGCGGGCCGACCCGGTCCTCAACCACAACTTCATCGTCAGCCTGATCGACAGCTCCAGCCCGCTGGCGGCCGTGGGCAGCATCGCGCTGTCGGCCATCAACGACGTGCTGCTGGGCGGCTTTTCCGAATGCTCGGGGCTCGAGATGCAGCTCAATACGGAGGACTACAAGGAAGGCGGCAACAACGGCCACCTGCTCAAGTTCCCGAGCCGCGTGCAGTGGTCCCCGATCACCCTGAAGAAGGGCGTGGGCACGTCCAGCGCGCTGTGGGACTGGCACTACGGCTTCGTGATCGGGCGCGGCAAGCGGCGCGACGGGCTGGTCGTGCTGATGAACGAGTTGCATGTCCCCAACTCGATCTGGTTCTTCAGCCGCGGGCTGCCGGTCAAGTGGACCGGGCCCACGCTGAATGCCGCCCAAAGCAGCGTGGCCATCGAGAGCCTGGAGATCGCGCACGAGGGGATCTTCCAGGTGCCCTTCGTGGGGGCCGCCAGCGGCATCGCCTCGGCGGCGGTGGGCGCGGCCGGCGGCCTGGCCGGTGCCGCGGGCGGCGCGATCAGCGCGGCTGGCAACTTGTAGCGAAAGGACGCAGCGACCATGGCCGATGTACGCATCCGCGAAGCCGCGGTGTCGATGCGGGTGGTGGACGGCGAGTCCCTGCTGACGCCGGCGCTGCTCGAACGCATCGTCGAAGCGGTGCAGGCGGCCCTGGCCGCGCAGCACGAGGCCACCCAGGCCCGGCGGCGCGACACGCGGCTGTCCGGCGGTGCCGGTTGCGAATGCTGCGACGACGATGGAGGCCCCTGATGCAGGTTCGCAAAGCCTATTTCCTCGTGCACCGGCGCAGCGGCACCGAGACCATCCCGGTCCAGTACAACCCGACCGAATTCACGCTCGACAAGCAGGCCACGCTGGGTGAAATCACGCTGCCCGGGCTGGACGCGCCGGTGCAGCAATACGTGCGCGGGCAGGCGGAGAAGCTCTCGCTCGACCTGTTCTTCGACACCACCGACCAGGGCATGGGCGCGGGGGCAGTCAGCGTGACCACGCTGACCGACAAGATCTACCAGCTGATCAAGATCGAACCCGAGCGCCACGCGCCGCCGCCTCTGACCTTCATGTGGGCGGCGAGCTTCCCGGGCAGCTCCGTCGGCGGTGCGGCCGGCGCCGCCGGGGCCGCGGCGGGCGCTGCAGCGGGTGCCGTGGCGGGCGCGGTGGCCTCGGCCGCGGGCGCGGTGGCGGGCCCGGTCGGGGCGGCGGCGGCCGAGACGGCCCTGGGCGCCATCGGCGCCGCCATCGGCGGCCAGCGGCGCAACGGATTCCCCTGCCTGCTGGAAAGCATCAAGCAGAAGTTCACGCTGTTCTCCCCCGACGGCGTGCCGCTGCGCGCCACCCTCACCGTGCTGCTGCGCGAGTACCGCAAGCTGAGCGACCAGATCCCCGAGTTGAACCGCAACTCGCCCGACCGCAGCCATGTGCACGTGCTGCGCCAGGGCGACCAGCTCGCCACCGTGGCGCATCGCTATTACGACCACGTGTCCGAGTGGCGCCACGTGGCGGACGCCAACGGCATCGACGACCCGCGCCGGCTCACGCCGGGCGCGGTGTTGCGCGTGCCGAAGATCGCCTAGGCCCGGCCCCGAGTCCCGCCATGCCCGCCCAGACCCTTCCCCAGGCCGCCGTCCGCTTCGAGGACTTCTATGTCCCGCGCTTCGAGATCCTGGTCTCGGGGCGCAGCCTCGCGCCCACCGTGCTGCGCGACGTCACCCAGGTCACCTACAACGACTCGATCGACGAGATCGACAACTTCGACCTCACGGTGGGCAACTGGGACGACGACGCCTTCGCCTTCAAGTACACCGGCGCCGAGCGCAGCGTGGCCGGCGACAGCGACGTGCAGAAGCTGTTCCTGCCCGGCGGCGCCGACTTCGAGCTGAAGGTCGGCTACGGCAGCACCCTGCACACGCTGTGCAAGGGCAGCAGCACCAGCCTGGAGCCGAACTTCCCGGCCGGCGGCGCGGCCACCCTGAACGTGCGGCTGCTCAATGTGCTGCACCGCCTGCGCGCGAAGAAGCACCGCGACCACTGGCCCAACAGCCGGGTGGCGGAGGGGCAGACCAAGATCAGTCGCATCGCGCAGGACATCGGCGAGCGGCGCATCGAAGGATGCCGCTTCCCGCTCCCGATCCGCATCGACAGCGCCGCCATGGGGCGCGAACCCGCGCTCACCTACCTGGCGCAGGACAACCAGTACGACATCGATTTCCTGCTGCAGCAGGCGCGCCGCCACGGCTACGTGGTCTACGTGGACCAGGAGCGCAGCGGCTCCGGCGTGCAGGAGGTGCTGCGCTTCGGCCCGCCCGCCGGCCGCAGCGCCGGGGTGGCCGAGGCGCTGTACGAGCTGCGCTGGGGCGAGGGCCTGATCGACTTCGCCCCCAAGCTGTCGATGGCCAACCAGGTCGCCTCGGCGCAGATCCGCAGCCGCAACCGTGAAACCAACGAGCGCCTGGCCCCGAGCGTGCGCTGGGACGATTCGCTCGTCACCGTCAACCGCGACCTGGCGCAGGTGATGTTCAGCGGCCCGCCCGGCGTGGTGCCGGACCGCTGCCGCGAGCGCGAGGAGATCGTCGTCAACGAGCCGCAGTTCGACGCCCAGCAGGCGCGCCGCCGCGCCGCGGACCTGCTGTCCGAGCGGCTGCGCCAGATGGTCGAGGCCACCGGCAACACCGTCGGCCTGCCCGACCTGCGCGCCGGCCAGCGGGTGCAGGTCGAAGGCTTCGGCGAGCGTTTCTCGGGCCTGTACTTCGTCACCAAGACCACGCACACGATCAACGACCAGGGCTACCGGACCAAGTTCGTCGCGCGACGCGAAGCGCGCAGGGGGAGTGCGGGATGAGCATTACGCAGGGGATGGTCACGGCTTTCGTCAAGAAGGTCGATGCGGGCCAGGGCCGCGTGCAGGTGGAGTACCGCGACATGCAGGAAGGGCTGCTGTCGCCCTGGGCCTACATCGCCTCGCCGATGTCCGGCAAGAGCCGCGGCGCGCTGTTCATGCCCGAGGAGGGCGACGAAGTGCTGGTCTGCTTCGGCGACGGCCACTTCTCGCGCCCGTACGTGGTGGGCTTCCTGTGGAACGGCGAGCACACCTCGCCCGAGACGCAGGCGCACAACCGCGTGATCGTCACCCCCGGCGGGCACCAGCTGCGCTTCGAGGACAAGGAGGGCGACCGCCGCGTGGTGCTGAAGACCGACGGCGGCCACAAGCTGGTCATGGACGACAAGTCCGGCCAGAAGAAGGTGGAGCTGGTGGCGACCAGCGGCCGCAAGCTGCTGATGGACGAGGAGCAGGCCACCGGCAAGGTGCAGATCAAGTCGTCGCAGAACGAGATCGTGCTCGACGACGCGCCCGGCGGCGCCAAGATCGAGATCAAGGCCGGCGCCGTCACGATCGTCCTGAACCAGCAGCCGCAGCCCTCGATCAGCGTGTCGGTGGCGGGCACCAGCGTCGACATCTCGGCCAGCGGCGTGAGTCTTTCCACCAGCGCGCCGGTGAGCGTCAACACCGCCGGCAGCGTCAGCGTGACGAGCGGCGGCGCGGTCAGCGTCACCAGCGGCGGCGCGGTCAGTGTGACGGCCGGGGGCGCGGCGAGCGTCACGGCGGGTGGCGCCGCCAGCCTCACCTGCAGCACCGCCAGCGTCACCGCGGGCATCTTCAACCTGTCGGCCGGCATCTTCAACTGCAACGCGCCGATCGCCAACTTCGCCGGCGTGGTCAAGGCCACCGCGATCATCAGCCCGCTCTACACCCCTGGCGTGGGCAACCTGCTCTGAGGCGCACATGCTCACCCTGCCTGCACTGCAACTCGAACCGGCGGCCGGCCCCTGGCCGCTGGAGCAGCCGATCGAATTGCGGCTGCCGGCCTTCACGCTCGATGGGCAAGCCGTGACGCAGGACATGGCGCGCAGCGTCGGCGCCTTCGTGTACCGCGAAGCCGGCGGTGGCGAGGAACTGTGGAACGAGAAGCCGGGCCGCTGGGAGCCCGCGCCCGGCACGCTCGATGCGCTGGACGCGCTGCAGCCGCTGCCGCTTGCCTTCCAGGCCGAGGCCGACCCGCCCTGGCAGGGCACCTGGATCGCCATCGGCCTGAAGGACCAGGCCGGCGCCGCGCGCTTCGCCAAGTCGCAGGGCGGCAACCCGCGCTACCGGCTGCGCCCGTTCGCACTGCTGGAGCACCAGGGACAGCGCCAGCGCGCGCTGGGCGCGCCCACCGGCTGGGTCACCTTCAGCGCGCTGGCCGACACGCAGCGCTTCGCCGTGGCCATGCAGCCGGAGTCGGCGCAGGAATGCGAAAGCGCGCGCTTCGTGCTGAAGAACGCCGCGCTCGCTGCCGCCGGCTGGCTGGAGGTGCGCGCGAGCAGTGGCCGGCAGGAGGTGGAGATCGTCAAGTGCGATGCCAACGGCGCGCCGGTGTCCTCTGTGCTGCTGGCCGACGACGGCAGCATCCGCCTGCGCCCCGGAGGGAGTGCCCGCATCGTGCTCGATGGCGAGCTCGAGGCACAGCGCGTCAGCTACGTGCGCAACGACGGCAGCCGCATCACCCTGAACTGATCCCCGCCAGGCCCCCCACCACGAGCGCCCCTCATGAGCACCACCTCCCCTCCCTCCGACCCGCGCGCCTTCCTCGGCGCCGGCTGGCGCTTCCCGCTGCAGGTGGCGCCCGACGGGCGCATCGCAAGCTCGCGGCACGAGCGCAAGATCGAGGAGGCGATCCTGCTCGTGCTGTCCACCGCACCCGGGGAGCGCGTGATGATGCCGGACTACGGCTGCGGCATCCACGAGCTGGTGTTCGAGCCGAACGATGCACGCACGCTGGCGCTGGTCGCCCATCACGTGCGGCAGGCGCTGAACCGCTACGAGCCGCGCATCGACCTGCTCGACGTGCACGCCGACAGCAGCGACGGCGCGCCGAACCTGCTGCTGGTGCGCATCAACTACCGGGTGCGCGCCACCAACGCGGTCGGCAACCTGGTCTATCCCTTCCACATCAGCGAGGGGCGCTGAGATGCCGCTGCGCGACGCGTTGCCCCAACTCGACGACCGGCGTTACGCCGACATCGTCGACGAGATCCGCACGCGGGTCGCCCGCTACACGCCGGAATGGAATCCGGCCTGGAACGACCTGAACGACAGCGACCCGGGCGTGACGCTGACGCAGGTGTTCGCCTGGCTGTCGGAAATGATGCTGTACCGGATGCAGCGGGTGCCCGAACTCCACTACGTCAAGTTCCTCGAATTGCTCGGCGTGGAGCTGCAGGCCGCGCAGCCGGCGCTGGCGCAGGTGGGCTTCGCGCTGGCCGCCGGCACCGCCGCCAGCGCCATCGTGCCGCCGCGCACGCAGGTCAGCGCCACCGGCGCCGACGGCAAGCCGGTGGTGTTCGAGACCCTGCGCGCGTTGACGGTGGCGGCCACCGAGCTGCGCAGCGTGCAGGCCTACGACGGCGCGCAATACCGCGACGCCACCCCCGAGAACAGCGCCGCCAGCGCCGGCTTCACGCCCTTCGGCGACGACCCGCGCGACGACGCCGCGCTCACGCTGGGCTGGGCGATGCCGGCCACCTGGCCCACCCCGGATCAATTCCCCGCGCTCACCCTCGACCTCACGTTCTGGACCGCGCCCCACGGCGGCGAGGCGCGCAGCACCCCTTGCGGGCCTGCCAGCCGCGCGCTGGCGCCGGCGCAGATCACCTGGGAAGGCTTCGACGGCGCGCGCTGGGTGGCGCTGGACGTGCGCTTCGACGACACGCTCGCCTTCACCCGCAGCGGCCGCGTGGTGCTGCGGCTGGGCGAGCAGCTGAAGCTGGCGCGCGCCTTCGTCGGCACCTGGGAGCCCGGAGCCGACCCCGCCACCGGTGCACCGCGGCCGCCGTTGTTCTGGCTGCGCGCGCGGCTGGCGCGCACCCAGTACGCGCGGGCGCCGCGGCTGCTGGCCCTGCGTACCAACACGGTGGACGCGGAGCAGGCCGAGACGGTGGTCGACGAGGTGCTGGGCGGGTCGACCGGCCGGCGCAACCAGCGCTGGCAGTTCGCCAACACGCCGGTGCTGCGCGAGGCCCTGCTGGTGGAGATCGACGACGGCACCGGCTTCCGGCCCTGGCAGGTGGAGGACGACCTGCTCGGCGCCGGCCGCGAGGACGAGACGCTGGCGCTCAACGCCACCAGCGGCGAACTCAGCGCGGGCGACGGCGAGAACGGCGCCATCCCGGTGGCCAACGCCGCCAATCCCGATGCCAACGTGGTCGCGCGCAGTTACCGCTTCGGCGGCGGGGTGCGCGGCAACGTGGCGGCCGGCGCGATCAAGACGCTGCTCACGCCGCTGGCCGGCATCGACGGCGGCAAGACGGGCAACCTGTTCGCCGCCAGCGGCGGCCGCGACGAGGAGCGGCTGGACGAGGCGCGCAAGCGCGCCCGCCGCGCCTTGCGCGCCCGCACGCGCGCCGTCACGGCGGAGGACTTCGAGCACTTTGCGATGGCCGCGGGCGAGGTGGCGCGTGCCCGGGCGCTGCCGCTGGTGCACCCGGCCTATCCGGGCGTGCAGGTGCCCGGCGCGCTGACGGTCATCGTGGTGCCGGATGCCCCAGGTCCCGCGCCGGTGCCCGGCGAGGCGCTGCTGCGCAACGTCTGCGCCAGCCTCGATCGCGTGCGCCTGCTGACCACCGAGGTCGCGGTCACCGGCCCGCGCTACGTCCGCGTGGCGGTGGCCATCGACGTGGTGGCCGACGACGGCGCCGATCCTTCGGCACTGCGCGATGCGGTGGCGGCAGCGGTCGGCCGCTGGCTGCATCCGCTCACCGGCGGCGACGGCGGCGATGGCTGGCCCTTCGGCGGCGCCATCCGCTACTCCAAGCTGGTGCAGCGCGTGTTCAGTGCCACCGGCGTGGACAGCGTGCCGCGCCTGGTGCTCACGGTCGAAGGCGACGCGCGGCCCGAATGCCGCGACGTCGACATCGCCGCCTTCGCGCCCCATGCGCTGGTCGAACTGACCGCGATCGACGTCACGCCCTTCACGCGCGAGGAAGCCGGCGAGCTGGACGCGGGCGGCAGCGGAGCGGGCCCATGAACGCGCCGCTGCGTCTGCTGCCGGTGCCGGCGCCGCCGCACGATCCCACCTCGTGGCTGCTGGCCGGGTGGATCGGCCCGGCGCCTGCCCGCGGCTGGCAGGCCGCGCAACTGGACGCCCTGCGCATCGACGCGGCATCGCGCCAGCTGGTGCTCGCCCCCGCGCCCGAGGCCGCGCGCCGGCTCACCGAGCCATCGGGCAGCTTCGGCGGCCGCGTGCCGCCGCGCAACGTGGCGTTGACCGCGGACGGGCAGGTGCTGCTGCTCGACCCCGCCACCGGCGCCGTGCTGCGCTTCGATCCCTGCCGCTGCGCGTTCGTGCGGCTGCCCTGCTTCACGCACACCGTGGCGCCGCCGCAGGCTGGCAGCTGCCTGGACCCGGCCGCGGCCGGCATTCCGGGCACTGCGGCCGATCAGCGCCGCGTGCCGCCCACGGAGCTTGCGCAGGCGCAGGCGCTGGCGGTGTGCGGCGACGAACTGCTGATCGCCGACAGCGGCCATGCGCGGGTGCTGCGCTTCGCGCTGCACGGCCCGGTGCCGCGCGGCACGCTGCAGTTGCCGGCCGTCGCGCGCCAGGGGCGCGGGCCCTGGCGGCCGGTGGCCCTGGCCTTCGATGCGCGCGGCCGGCTGGCGGTGGCCGATGCCACCGGCGCCTGCATCGACCTCTTCGATGCAGGCCGCCGCTGGCTGCGCACGTTGCGCCTGGACGCGCCGGCCTGGGCGCTCGCCTTCGACGGCTGCAGCGCATTGCTGGCCCTGGCCGCGCAGGCGCAGGACCTGGTGCTCGATGCCGCCGGCGTCTGGCAATGGCAGCCCCTGCCCACCGCGCCCGGCCAGCCCCCGGTCGCACTGCAGCCGCAGGCGCTGCGCTGGGCCGAGCCCTTCTCGGCCCAGCCCGTCGCCGAAGTGCTGCCCGAGGACGCGCCCGGCCACTGGCAGGCGCCGCGCGTGCAGGTGGACATGGGCGGCGCACTCGCACTGCACTGTGCGGGCAGCGAATCGGAGGCCGCGAGCGTGCAGCACTTCGACCCGCGCGGCCGCCGCCTGCCGCCGCCCGCGCGCGTGGCCGAGAGCTACCGCCGCCGCGGCGCGTACCGCAGCGGCGCACTCGACGCCGCGATCGACGGCTGCACCTGGCATCGCGTCGAGCTGTGCGGCCACCTGCCCGCCGGCTGTCGCATCGTCCTGCGCACCTATACCGCGCAGGTGGAACTGCGCGACGACGAACTGCCGCCCCCGGGACCGGAGTGGAGCGCGCCGGTCGAGGCCAGTGCCTTTGCCGGCGGCCGCTGGGACGCGCTCGTCACCAGCCCGCCGGGCCGCTGGCTGTGGCTGGCGCTGGAGTTCAGCTCCGACGGCCGCAGTACGCCGCAGCTGGAATCGGTGGTGGTCGAATATCCGCGCATCCCGCTGCGCCGCTACCTGCCCGCGGTGTTCGGCGCCGATCCCGCGGCCGCCGACTTCACCGACCGGTTCACCGCGCTGTACGACACCACGCTGCGCTCGATCGAGCGCCGGCTCGACCGCCTGACTGAGCAGTTCGATCCGCGTTCGGCCTCGGCGCCGCTCGATGCGCGCGACACCACGCCGGATTTCCTCGGCTGGCTGGCCGACTGGATCGGCGTGACGCTGGCGCGCGACTGGCCGCTGCCGCTGCGGCGGCGGCTGCTGGCGCAGGCCTCGGCGCTCTATCCGCTGCGCGGCACGCCCGAGGGGCTGCAGCGCCAGTTGTTGCTGCTGCTCGGTTTCGACCACGCGCTGGCCGCCTGCCCCGACGACCGCGGCCGTCGCCGTTGCGCGCCGCTGCCGCTGAACTGCGCGCTGCCCCCGCCCTGCACGCCGGCAGCGCCGCCCGCGCTGCTGCTGGAGCACTTCAAGCTGCGGCGCTGGCTGGTCGCCGGCCGCGGCCGCCTGGGCGACGACAGCGTGCTGTGGGGCCGCCGCATCGTCGACCGCGCTCAGTTGTCGGGCGCGGAGCTTCCCCCCAGCGGCAATGCGCGGGTCGGCGCCTCGCGGCTGATGGCAACGCCCGACCCGCAGCGCGATCCGCTGCTGGTGGCCGCGCACCGCATCAGCGTGTTCGTGCCGGCGCGGGTGCGCGAGGCCGCGGCCGAGAAACGCGCCCTGCAGTCGCTGCTGGCGCGCGAGGTGCCGGCGCAGGTGGAGGTCGACCTGCGCTGGGTGGAGCCGCGCATGCGCGTGGGCATCCAGGCCATGGTGGGGCTGGACAGCGTGATCGCACGCACGCCCAGTGGCGTGCGGCTGGAGGAGGCGCGGCTGGGCCAGGGCACGGTGCTCACGGGCGCCGGCGGGCGGCGCGAGGCGCTCCCCACCGTGGGACGGGCCAGCGTGGGCCTGACCACGCGGCTGGCGTGAGGAACGGACAGGAACGAGGAAGGAACCATCATGGGCTGCACAGGATGCCGCGGCGAACAGGCTGCACCGGGTGGCGCAGGGCACGGCGCGCCGGGCGCGCTGGACGGCGCCTGCCCGCAATGCGGGCTCGATGCCTTTGTCCGCAACCACTACTTCACCGGCAAGATGATGGGCGCCGGCGAGTTCCAGACCGAGTCGCGCTATCACGGCGACAAGCAGCGCCACCACAACCTGCGGCTGCACGGCGCCGGCGTGGTCTGCGGGCTCAAGGCGCACCAGCACGAATCGCCCGATTGCCGCAGCCGCTTCCTGGTGGTGGAGCCGGGCTCGGCGCTGGACTGCTGCGGGCACGAGATCCTGGTCACCGCGCCGGAGATCGTCGACCTCGGCCGCCACCGCGAGCTGCTGCGCGGCACCCATGACGGCCGCCTGCACACGCTGGCGCTGTGCCTGGCCTACCGCGAATGCCCGACCGACGAAGTGCCACTGCTGTACGACGAGTGCGGCTGCGACGACACGCAGTGCGCCCCCAACCACATCCTCGAGTCCTTCGCCTTCCACCTGCAGGTGGATCCCCCGCTGCCGGACGCGCAACTGCTGGCGGCCGCCGCACGGGGCGCGCTCAGCGCCAGCAACCGCCACGCGGCCACCGGCTTCGTGGCCAGCGCCGAGGGCGGGCGGGTCGCGCTGGTCGACCCGGGCGACGCCAGCCGCGTGCTGCTGCTCGACCCGCAGCGGCGCGCGCTCAAGCTGGCGGGCCTGCAGGCGCCGGCGCGCGCGCTGGCGGTGTCGGCCAACGGCAAGTGGGTGTTCGTCGCGCAGGCGCCGGAAGGCAGCGCCACCACCGGCCGCCTGCGCGTGTTCCGCGGCGACGACCTGACCGAGGTCACGCCCCGCAGCGGCAACGCCGCCAACTGGAACGTGCCCGACGCGCCGGCCACCGCCGCCGTCACGCTGGCCGCCAGCAACGACCGGCTGTATGCCTACAACGGCGCCAACGGCAAGCTGTACTTCTGGGCCACCGATGCCACGCGCGGCATCGCCGACGGCACCGCACCGGCCGCCCACCTGCTCGCCACCGGCCTGGGCGAGCTGCGCGTGGAGCCGGCCAACGGCGCCGCCCATGCGCTCGGCCCGCCGGCGGCCGGCCAGCGGCAGATCCGCCGCTACGTGCTGCCCGCCACGCCCGCGGCCAGTGCGATCGCGCCCACCGTGCTGGCCGCCACCACCACGCCGAATGCGCTCGCAGCGGGTGTCGTGGGCAGCCCCGCGAAAGGCCTGCTGGCCGCCGCCAGCGCCGACGACCAGCGCGCCTACCTGATCGACCCCACCGCCGGCAGCGTGGCCGCGCAGGTGGATTTCGACCATCCGCCGCTGGCCATCGGCCTGCTGTCCGCCGCCGACGGCAGCACCTGGCTGCACGCGCTGCTCGATGCGGGCGGCGTGTTCTACGTGCAGGCGGCGCTGCTGCGCGTGTCCGGCAGCACCCTGCAGGTCGACGTGGCCGCCGCCCGGCTGGCCGGCAACGGGCCCAACCTGGCCGTGGTGCTGGCCGATGAAGGCCGCGCCGCCCATGTGCACACGGGCGCGCTGGCCGAAGGCGATTGCGCCGACCACCTGTGCAAGCAGCTCGAAGCCTGCCCCGGCTGCAGCGAACCCGATTGTCTGCACCTGGCGACCATCGCCAACTACCGGCCCGGCATGCCCTTGCTCGACCTGCCGGTCGCCGTCGACGACCTGGCACAGGGCCGCGCGCGCATCGACAACCGCAGCGGCCGCCGGCTGCTGGCCAGCACCGCCACGCTGCAATCCTGGCTGCAGTGCCTGCAGCTCAAGGGCGGCGTGCCGGGACCGGCCGGCCCCGGCGGCCCTGCCGGCCCCACCGGCCCGGGCATCGACCGCGTGATCGTCAACTGGCTGCCGGCCGGCAGCGCGGGCACCGCGAACCTCGATACGGTCACGCGCGAACTGACGCTGGGCATCCCCGGCGGCGAAGACGGTCTCGACGGCTTCGGCATCGACGCGGTGGCGGCGAGCTTCGTCGATCCGCCGGCGGCGGGTTCGGCCACGCTGGTCGACCAGCCCGCGCCCAGCCGCAACAAGAAGCTGGTGCTGGTGATTCCCAAGGGGGCCAACGGCACCAGCGGCGTCGACGGCTTCGGCATCGATGCGGTGGCGGTGAGCTTCGTCGCTCCGCCCGCGGCGGGGTCGGCCACGCTGGTGGACCAGCCCG
The DNA here is from genome assembly GCF_037890035.1 of Ramlibacter sp. AN1133. Taxonomy (NCBI): domain Bacteria; kingdom Pseudomonadati; phylum Pseudomonadota; class Betaproteobacteria; order Burkholderiales; family Comamonadaceae; genus Ramlibacter; species Ramlibacter sp. AN1133. The sequence goes on along the minus strand of NZ_JBBKTQ010000010.1, from coordinate 192,562 downwards.
CGCCCAACCGCAACAAGAAGCTGGTCCTGGTGATTCCCAAGGGCATCGACGGCATCGACGGCAAGGACGGCGTCGGCCTGGAAAAGGACCTGGTGCAACTGCGCGAGATCGGCTGGCGCCACAACCAGGCCACCGCGCAACTGGACGAGATCGACCTGGCCGGCAGCCGCATGCCCGCACTGTGGGTGCGCTTCACCGCGCCGGTGTTCTTCGCCGACCACGGCTCGCAGTTCCTGTCGCCGCAGGTGCTGCGCGTGCTGGTCCCCGAGACGCGCCGGCAGCGATACCCCACGCTGGTCGACCAGGTGCGCGGGCTCATGACCGACGAATTGGGCCGCGTGTGCGAATGCCCCCTCAGCGGCATCGTGCTGCCGGCGGAACGGGCGGGCCCCGGGATCCTCAAGCCGGTGCCCACCTCGTATTCGGACGTCTGGGCCTTCGTGCCCTCGCAGGCGGCCCGCAAGCTGCTGGTCGACGCGGCCAGCCTGCGCGTGGAACTGCACGGCGACTTCGTCATCGACGAACGCTGCCGCGCGGTGGACGTGGAGTACGCGCGCGCCGAGCTGCCCTCGGGCGATCGCCCGCACGGCTTCGACCACGGCATCCAGGGTGGCGTGTTCACGAGCTGGACCTGGATCAACCGCGACCTGCCCGACCTGGGCGTGGGCCCCACCGGCAAGCGCACCGACCTGAACAAGGCGAAGGTGGCCGAGCTCGCCACCGTGCCCGGCATCAGCGCGACGCTCGCCGCCGCCATCGTGAAGGACCGCGGCCAGAACGGACCGTATGCCGACGTGGACGACCTGAACCGCCGCCTGAAGCTGTGCGAGGTGCTGTTCGCGGCCATGCGCGACGCGCTCTCGGTGTGACCACCCCCCTGCCCGCGCACTACCTGCCTGCCTGCACCTGCCGGAGATCCGCATGCCCCAATCGACCCTGAGCGACCGCCGCCCCGTCTTCACCGGCCTCTTTGGCGAGCGCGAACCGCAAGCGCCGGCCGCGCGCCGCACCGATCCCTGCGCCGACGAGCGTCCCGCCTGCGCCGCCTGCGGCGGCCTGCAGTGCCTGTGCCGGCCACGCTTCTTCCCCGGCCAGCTCCTGAGCGACGAGGACCTGAACCGCCTGCAACGCTACGTGATCGACAAGAACCGGCTCCACAACCGCTACCTCCAGGGCTGGGGGGTGGCCTGCGGGCTGGAGGTGGTCTGCGATCCCTGCGCCTCGGGCGGGGTGATCGTGCGCAGCGGCTACGCGCTGTCGCCCTGCGGCGACGACATCGTGCTGTGCAACGACCAGGCCGTCGACCTGTGCACGCTGATCTCCGACTGCCGGCCGCAGGCCGAGCCGGTCTGCGATCCGCCCTACCAGGCCCTGCCGCGCGAATGCCGCGGCGGCACCGAGGAATGGGTGCTGGCCGTCTGCTACGACGAGCGGCCCACGCGCGGCATCACCGCGATGACGGGCGCCGGCGACACGTGCGCTTGCGGCGGCGGATGCGGCTGCGGGGGCAGCGCGGCCGGCTGCAGTTGCGGCGCAGGCGGCAGCAGCGCGCGCGGCAGCACCGGCGCGGCCGGCTGCTGCGGCGGCCAGGCGGGCCAGGCCTCTTCCTCCGCGTCGTCGCGCAAGCGCCGCAGCGATCCGCAGTGCGAGCCCACGCAGGTGTGCGAAGGCCACCGCTTCATCGCCTACCGACTGCCGCCGGTCCGGGAGCTGGCGGGCATGGACCTGCGCGACAACAGGCTGTCGATGAACAGCCGGCAGGACCTGATGTTCGCGTGGCTGTTCGCCAATCGCAGCCGCTTCGGGCCCCTGCTGGAGCGGCTGCTGTGCTGCGTGGTGCGCGCGCTCGAGATGCGCGCGACCTGGCGCGAGGGGCTCAAGTACGACGCCGACAACGCGCTCGAAGCCTATCTCGACTACGCGGAGGCGTTGCGCGAGTTCGCCGCCGACTTCGCGATCCACCGCTGCAAGGCGCTGGCCGAGATCACCCGGCTGGTCGACGAAGCGCGCGTGCTGGCGACCCCGGCCAGCGCGTTCGACAAGCTGAACGCGGAAAACGCCGCGCGCAAGAAGCTCAACATGATCGAGGTCAGCAGCCGGCTGGCCGCGCTCGACCGCGCCTGGATGAACCTGGTGGCGGAGTGCCTGTGCTCGGCGCTCCTGCCGGCGTGCCCGCAGCCGGCGCCGCTGAACTGCGTGCCGCTGGCGGTGCTGACGGTGGAGCCGGGCGACTGCAAGGTGACCGACATCTGCAACTGGCGCGAACGCAAGCTCCTCATCAACTGGCAGACGGTGGGCTACTGGCTGTCCTGGCTGCCGTGGCAGGGGATGCAGGAAGACATCGCCAGGATGTGCTGCGGCGAGGGCAAGCGCAACAACGGCCTGCTGGTGCTGATCATCGTGCTCGGACTCGCCTTCAGCGGCCAGGGCAAGGCCAAGGCCAGGTCCGGCGCGCCGCGCACGGCCCCGGCGCCGGCTCCCACGGCGGAGGCTCCCGTGGCCGCAGCAACTCCGGCGGCGTTCGGCGAGGAGATCAAGGCCCGCACCCGCATCGACGACCTGGACAGCGCCTTCGAAGCCGACAACCTGGTGCTCGACCTGATGGGCCGCTTCGACCTGCTGCGCGCCGGCGCCGCGCCGGAAGCGCCCGGCTGGGCGCAACTGGCGACGGCCGCCTCCGACGGCAGCCTGGTGGACATCTTCGCCACGCTGGCCGGCCGCGGCATGGCGGGCACGCCCGGCGTGTCGGTGCCGAACGCCGACCTGCAGGCCGAACTGGCCTCGATGAAGCAGCAGCTGGCCGAACACCGCAGCCAGATCGATGCGCTGCGCCGGCAGCAGTGAAGCCGCGGTGAACGACAGGAGGCTCTGATGGGCGCCCAGGACCAGCGGCCGCGATTCTTCGAGGGCCAGTACCTCGCCGCCGACGATCTGGCCGCGATCGTCGATTACCTGCGGGCGGCCGACGCCCGCCATGCGCTCGGCGCGCACAGCTGGGGCATCGCCGCGGGGCTCACCCTGACCGAGCGGCCAGCACCGGGCCCGCAGGGCCGGCGCGAGGTGATCCTCACGCCCGGCGTGGCCTGGGACGGCCATGGCCGCGCGATCGTCGTCACCCGGCCCACGCGGCTGCCGGAGACGCTGTTCGCCGCCTTCGCCTATTCGCCGCTGGCCGACGAGCCCGATGCACAGGGCAAGCCGCCGGCCGGTCGCGCGGTGCGCGTGTGGCTCAACTACCGCGAGGAGACGGCGAAGCCGCCGGCGCGCGGCTTCGAGAACTGCGAGCCGGCCGACCAGAACGCGCGGGTGCTGGAGCGCTTCGAGTTCGTGGTCGGCGACTTTGCCGCCGGAGCGGCGCGGCGCGGCAACGTGCTGGTCGGCACCGACAGCGTCGCACCCGACCAGGCGCTGCGCCATTTCGATCCGGCCATGCAGCCGCTGCCCGACGAGTCGGTGCCGCAGCAGACCTTTCCCGTCCGCGCGCGCTGGCTGGTGCCGGTAGGCTACGTGCGCTGGGTGGCGCGCGAGGACGACCTGGGCTACTTCGCCGACCGCGACCGGGTGGCGGCCGACCGGCTCGCGGACTGCACGCGCGCGCTGCGCCGCTACGTCGGCGTGATCGCCGAGCGCGTGCTGGGTGCCGACGGCAACATCGTGCTCGCCTCGCGCTTCGATTCGCCGATGGCCCGCCACCGCTTCACCTGCCTCCTCAACGGCCCGCTGGCCGCCGACGCGCGCAAGGACCTGGCGTGGGTCGAAGGCAACCTGCGCGCGCTGGGCGACGTGAAGCTGGCCGGCTCGCGGCTGCAGCTGCGCGATGCCGACGGGCAGGACCAGCAGGTGCCGATGTACCTCGCGCGCCAGGGCGATGTCATCGTCCCCGCCGGCAAGACCTGCTGCGAGGCCGCGGCCGAGCCGCTGGAGGGCGACCCCAAGGCGCCGCGCGAGCTGCGCATCGCCATCGGCGCCAAGGGCCAGGACGCGCACAAGCTGGTGGTCGGCCCCGAGTCGCCGCCCGATGCCGAAAAGGGCGAGAAGGAGCCTTCCCTGGCGCCGCGGCTGGTGGTGCGCAGCGGCAATGCCGCCGGCGCTGCCGAAGGGCAGGTCGGCGTGAACACCGGCGATCCCAAGGCGGCGCTCGAGGTCAAGGGCGACTGGGGCAGCGAGGACGGCGCGATCCGCGTGTCGGGCGCGCAGCCTTCGATCCGCTTCAATGAAACCACCCCCTGGCTGCTGCAGGCCGGCGTGACGCCCCCGGACGGTTTCCGCATCGCCAACCGCGTGGGCAGCGACTGGAGCGCGGTGGTCAACATCACCGCCACCCAGCGCGTGGGCATCGGCACGGCCGATCCGCGCAATCCGCTGTCGGTGCGCGCGCAGGCGCCGAAGACGAGCGACGCCGAGGCCCGCGAGCGCTGGGACGAGCTCGCCAGCTTCGAGGACCGCGAGGGCACAAGGCGCTGGCACGTGAACCTGCTGCGCGATGGCGCCGGCAAGCACCTGAACTTCGCGCAGACCGACGTGGCCGATGCCCGCCTGTTCCTGCAGGCCGGCGGGCGCGTGGGCATCGGCACCGCCGTGCCCACCAACCGCCTGCACGTGGACAGCCCGGACGGCATCCGCCAGCGCCGGCTGTACCTGAGCGGCGACACCAACTGGAGCTCGATCACCTACAACGCGCACCACAGCGCCGACGGCAGCGCCTGGGTGTTCCCCGATCCGGCCCGCAAGGTGATGACCATCGAGCTGGACGACAACGGCGGCACGCCGCGCTTCGAGGTGTACAGCAATGCCGAGGCGCGCGAGTCCGCCTGGCGCTCGCACTTCCGCATCCGCGGCGGCGATGCCGCCACCGAGGTGACCGAGCTGGCGCGCGCCGGCGGCCGCGTGGGCATCGGCACCGGCACGCCGGGCGCCAAGCTGCACGTGGTGGGCGACGTCATCGTCAACGGCCACCTGGGCGTGGGCACGGCGCCGCTGGAAGCGCTGCACGTGGCAGGCAACTTCCTGCGCGTCGACGGCGCCGGCGGCGAGATGGCGTACCTGGGTGGTGATGCCTCCACCGGTGGGCGCCAGCCGGGCGGGCGCGACGTGCAGATCGGGAGCCTGAACGCCGCGGTCGATGCGGTGCACCTGTACAACCGCGGCGACGGCCGCTTCATGGACCTGGAGTGCCGCGGCATCTGGCGCTCCTCCGAGCACACCACCTCCGACGAGACGCTGAAGGAGGACATCCGGCCGCTCGCCGATCCGCTCGCCACCGTCGCGCGCCTGCGGGGCGTGAGCTTCCGCTGGCGTCCCGGCGCACCCGGCGACCGGTCAGGCGAGGCGGGCCGGGCCCAGCATTTCGGCGTCATCGCGCAGGAGGTGGCGCAGGTACTGCCGCAGCTGGTGGCGCGCTCCGGCCAGGGGATGGCGGTGGAGTACGAAGGCCTCATTCCCTGGCTCATCGAAGCGGTGAAGGCGCTCCGCGGCGAGGTCGAGGGCTTGCGCGCCGAGCTGGCGCAGGTGCGCAGCGCGCAGTCTTCGCCGCAGCCACCCGCGTCCCCGCCGCCGGCGCAGGGCGGCACGGGCCGGCCCAAGCGCGGGAAGTAGGCCGCCCGACGCAGCGAGTCCCCATGCTCGACATCGACCGCCTGCAGATCGAGTTGCGCGCCACCGCCGCGCCGGTGCGCGCCGCCGACCTGAAGCAGCGGCTGGCCGCCGCGGTGCCGGCCGGCATCGCGCGCGCGCTGGCGCCGGTCGATCACGGGCGTGACAACTCGCTGTGCTTCATCGACACCCTGGCCGTCGAATGCGCGCTCGCCTGCCCGGCCCGGGCGATCGACGACGACCTGCTGGCCGCCGAAGTCGCCCGCGCCTTCGTCGGCGCCTATGGCCGCGCGCTGGCGACCGGCCGCGTGCGTCGCTTCGACGATCGTGCCGACTACCTGGCGCAGTTCTGGATCGCGCTGGCCGAGGGCAGCGCCGCGCGCCAGTGGTGGTTCGACGAATTCGACGGGCTGCGGCCGCTGCCGGTGTCGGCGGCCTTGCGCACCTCGTTCGTCGAGGCCGGCGCGCTGGCGCCGCAGGCGCTCGCGCGCCTGACCGCGACCACTGTGGCCCAGGTGCTGGCGATCCTGGGCCCCGCCGATGCGCGCCGCGTGCACGAGGCCTGGGCGCTGTGCGAAGCCGGTGCCGCCCCGACGCTGGCCTTGCTGTGGGAGCAGGTGCAGGGCCTGGCCGACGACCCGGTGGCCGAACTGCTTGCCGTGGTCGCCGTGGAACGCGGGGACAGGGGCGTTGCGCCCGCGCAGGCGCTGCGGGCGTTCGCCGCGCTGCGCCGGCTGCTGGCCGCGGCGCGCGCGCTGCGGCTCCCCCCTTCCCCCCTGGAACCGACGGACTGGGCCGACTGGTGGCAGCAGGCCTGCGCGGTGGCGCAGGTCGGGCCCTGCTGGCAGGCCAGCGACGACGCGCAACGCACCGTGGCCCAGGCGCTCGTGCGCCTGCAGTCAGCGGCGGCTGCTGCCGCCGGTGCGCCCGCGGCAGGGCCGGACACCGACGCCGTCGCCCTGAGCTGCGTCACGCCCCATGGCGGCCTGTTGCTGCTGTTGCGCGTGGCGGCCTGGCTGGCCTGGCCGCGGCGCTGGCAGGCGGTGCTGGGCGCGCAGGCAGGCGCGGAAGAAGCCGCCCACGACGCGCGCCTGCTTGCCTTCCTGGTCGCCGCGCGGGCACTGCGTCCGGCCGGCACCGCGCTGCTGGACGACCCCCTCCTGCTGCGCCTGCTGGCACTCGACCCGGCGCGGCGCCGGCAACTGCGCACCGATCGGGCGGGCCGACGTGCCTTGCGCCGCGCGCTGCAGGCAACCGGCCAGCGCAGCCTGCGCGCGGCGGCAGGCATGCTGCTCACTGCACTGGCCGACCGCCTGCCGGGACTCGCGGGTTCGTCCGCCGGCTACCTGCGCGCGCAGGCCTTGTCGATGCGCGCGGTGGTCGTCCTCGGCAGCCTCGACGCGCCGGCCACGTTTGCCACGACCACGGCCACGGTGCGCCTGCGCCCCGCGCCGCTCGACGCCCTGCTGCGTCTGGCCGGCATCACGCGCGGCACGCTGGACCTGCCGGGCTGCCGCATCGTGCTGGGAGACGAGGCATGAACGCACCGCGCCGCGCCGAACTGCCGGCCGCCGAGGCCGGCTTCGCGCCCGCGCTGGCGCGGCTGGACCGGCTGCTCGAACGCGAGACCCTGCGCCTGCGGGCCCGCTACGAGCTGTCGCTGGACGAACTGCGCGGCCTCTATGTGTCCGATGCGCAGGTCGATGCGCTGCTGGCGAGCCGCCGCGCCGCGTCATCCGCCGAATCGCCAGCGGCCGCATGGACCGGTGCGGACCTCGCTGCCGACCTGGCCGGCGGCGCACCGCAACTGGCGGCGGTGGCGCCGCGCTGGCAGGCGCTGTGCGAGGTGCTGGGGCTGGCGCCGCTCGAACAGGACGTGCTGCTGCTGGCGCTCGCCCCCGAGCTGCAGGCGCGCTACGAAACGATCTACGCCTACCTGAACAACGACCTCGCGCGCCGCCACCTGACCGCGGAACTGGCGATGCGCCTGCTGGCCCCGGACCGCAGCGCCGGCGACGCAGTGGCCGCAGACCAGCGCCTGGCCTTGCGGGCCGCCTTCGCGCCCGATGCGCTGCTGGCCGCCGCCGGCCTGCTGTTGCCGGCAGGCGCCGGCGACCTGCCGCGCGCGCAGTGCGGCTGGCGCCTGGCGCCGCCGCTTGCCGACTGGCTGCTGGGACTGGCCTGGTCCGACGCGCGCCTGCCGCCGGCGGTGTTCTCCGCCTGGCGCAGCGATGGTGGCGGCTGCGGCGTCGACGATCCGGGCGTGCCTAGCAGCCTGCGCCCGCGCGCGATGCGGCTGGCCTTCGCCATCGACGCCAGCCTCGCCGCGCGGCGCGCGCTGGTGGCGGTGGTGAGCGCCGCCACGGCCGACGACGCGCAGTACGTCGCCCACCGCGTGCTGGAGCAGGCCGGCTGCCACCTGTTGCAGCTCGACCTGCGCGCGCTGCGCACGCTGGCCGCGCCGGCCGAGGCGGTGAGCGCACTGCAGTTGCAGGCGCGCGTGACCGGGCAGGCGGTGCTGGTGACGCCGCTGGATGCGCTGGCCGAAGCCGACGGCCGCCTGAACGAGCCGCTGCTGGCCGCGCTGCGCCGCCTGGGCGCGGCACTGCCCTGCCTGTATGCGACCGGCCCCGGGCGCTGGCGCGAGGCGGTGGCCGCCCTGGGCCTGCGCGAAGCGGCGCTGTCGGAGGATGACGACGACGCGGCCGACGGCGTGTTCGAGCTCGCCGTGCCGGAGTTGAACGGCGCCGAGCGCGCCGCGGTGTGGCACAGCGAACTCGCGGATTTCGAATCCGGTGCGCCGCTCGATGGGCAGGCGCTGGCCGATCGCTTCGTGCTCGGGCCGGTGCGCATCCGCCGTGCCGCGCGCCGCGCCCTGGAGCTGCTGCGCGACGGCGCCGCGAACGAGTTGCCGGCTGCCTGCCTGGCGGCGGCGCGCGCCTTGTCCACCGAAGACACGGGCGGCGTCACGCGCGCCGTCGATTCCACGCTGCGCTGGGACGATCTCGTGCTGCCGGCGCCGGTGGCCGCGCGGCTGCGCGAGGTGCTGCGCGCGATCGAGCTGCGCCCCCGAGTGCTCGACGACTGGGGGCTGGCGCGGCGGCTGAACGGCGGGCGCGCCATCAACGTGATGCTGGCCGGCGTCTCCGGCACCGGCAAGACCATGGCCGCGGGCCTGATCGCGCTGTCCGTGGGCATGGACCTGCACCGGCTGGAGCTGGCCGCCGTGGTGTCCAAGTACATCGGCGAGACCGAGAAGAACCTGGACCGAGCCTTCGATGCCGCGCGGCGCGCCAACGCCATCCTGTTCATCGACGAGGCCGACGCGCTGCTGGGCAAGCGCTCCGAGGTGAAGGACGCGCACGACCGCCACGCCAACGTGGAGATCGCCTACCTGCTGCAGAAGATGGAGGACCACGACGGCGTTGTCATCGTCGCCACCAACCTGGCCAGCAACCTCGACGAGGCGTTCTCGCGCCGCATGCAGTTCGTGATCGACTTCCCGCTGCCCGATGCCGGAGGCCGCGAGCGCTTGTGGCGCGGCATGCTGCCCGCGGCGCTGCCGCAGGCCGCCGACATCGACTTCGCCTTCCTGGCGCGCCAGTTCGCGCTGGCCGGCGGCGACATCCGTAACGTGGTGCTCGATGCGGCCTATGCGGCGGCAGCCGATGCGGCGCCGCTGTCCATGCGCCACCTGTTGCAGGCCGTGGCCCGCCAGCAGGCCAAGCGCGGGCGGGCGCTGGACCGCGCGCAATTGCGCGAGTACGCGCCGCTGCTGGAGGCGCGCTGATGGAGGCCGCCCGGTGAGGCGCTGGACCGCCCCCGCGCCGGCGCGTTACCACGTGCCGGTGCCGGCCGGCGCGGCGAGTGCGGGGGCGGCCGCGCCGCAGGCCGTGCACGAGGCGGGCGCCACTCCGAAGCCGGGGCTGTCGCGGCTCGGGAACCAGGCCGTCCAGCGCAGCATCGCCGCGGCGCGCTCCGATCCCGGGGCGCCGCTGGAGGGGGCCGCCCGCGCACAGCTGCCGCCCGGCTTCGGCCCCGTCGACGACCTGAGGGTGCACACCGGTCCGGGGGCGGTCGCCGCGACCGCGGCACTCGGCACCCAGGCGTTTGCCGTCGGCCGCGACCTGTTCTTCGCCAGGGGGGCCTTCGAACCGGGCACCGCCGCCGGCCGGCGGCTGCTGTCCCACGAAGTCGCCCACGGCATCCAGCAGCGCCGTGCCGCCTCGAATGCGCCGCCGGCCGCCGGGACGGCCGAGGCCGAGCGGGACGCGGACCACGCGGTGGCGACCGGCAGCGCGCCGCGGTTGCAGGCGGCCGGTGTCCAGGTCATGGCCTCCCCGGACCCGCCGGTGCGCACGCGCGCCGGGCAGCTGTACGACGAGTACATGGCGATCAGCGGGAAGTGGTACGAGCGCCTCGACCACTCGGCGGAGTTCGGCGACAGGCTGCTGGGACTGATCGACGCCGGCGAGATCGTCCTGGTCACCGATGTGTTCAACCTGCTCGCGGCGAACCCCGACGTCGGGGCCGCGGAACGCCGGGTCATGTCGACCCGGATCGTCCACGAAATCCGCCTGGAAAAGCTGGACGAACTCGCCGGCAACGAAGCGGGCCGCACCCTCCTGGCCGCCATTTCCGATCCACTGCAGTGGGGCTGGCAGCGGCTGCGGGCGCTGGTGCGGGTCGAGGACGCCCTCGCGCGCGCGCGCGGCCATGAGGCGGCGCAGCAGACGCTGGCGCAGGCGGGGCAGGAGGTCGACCTCATGGCTCAGCCCGAGGTGCTGAAACCCCTGGACGTCGCGGACGTCGGCCCAGGCCTTGCCCGCGTGCGGCTGATGCTGGCGCGGCTGCGCGAGCGCTACGAGGCCGACATCGAGATCGGGCCGGCTCTCGTGCAGGCGGAGACGGACCTCGAGGCGCGGTTCGCGCTGAAGCAGGGCCAGGAGATCGACCTGGAAGACGACGCGCGCCAGCTGGGTGCCGCGTCGGCCATCGTCAGCCGGTTCGGCGAGGCCATGGGCAAGTTCGATCGCATGCTGCCGGCGCCGGGGGCGGCCGCGGACGGCGATCCGCTCACCCTGCACTACCTCCAGATCATCGGCGGCGTCCGCCATGACTGGATCACGGCACTGGACCAGGCACTCATGCCGGAGGGGCCGAGGCTGCTGTCGATCGCCGAGGCCCGGTCCGCAGCCCTGCCCGACGCCCTCGTGCAGCTCTACCTGGGCAGCGTTCCCGAACACGGACGGCATTTCACTTACCTTGGGCAGAGCGTGGCCGGCATGGTGGCCTGGGTCCGGTGGACCCAGGCGAAGATGGCGGCGCTGCGCCAGGAGGCGGGCGATCCGCCGAGCGGCACGCCGGCGGACGACGAGGCGCGCGACCAGCGCCGCCGCCGTGACGCCCAGCTGATCGCCTACAGCCTGGAAGGCATCCGGCTCTGGGACCGGGCGATCCGCGGGCACGAGGAGGTGTCGCTCGGCGTCTCGCCGATCGGGCACGTCGCGCCCCATGTCATGGCCACCTACGCCAGCCTGGGCCGTCTTCGCACCCGCTGCGAGGCGATGAAGACGGCGGCCCTCGCGGAGGACGTCGAGACGCTCGCCGCGCTGGCCAGGCGCAACCGCGAAGACCCGGACATCGAGCAGTTCTTCCACAACCTGCCGGGGTTCATCGCCAGCGCCAACCTGCTGCCCGGCCTGGTCCTGCAGATCCTGATCCAGTTCACCGTCCTCAAGGTCGCGTCGATGGCGGCTTCCGCGGCGGGCGGGCTGGTCTCGGCGGGGGAAGGCGCGTCGCTGCTCAACGTGTCCGCCCAGGTCGCGCTCGAGTCGCTGGTCTTCACCGGCACGAGCCGGGTGATGAATGCCGCACTCGGCCAGCCGTCCAAGGACTCCTTCCTCTTCGACCTGGCGATGAACGTCGGCCTGTTCGGCATGTTGCGGGTCAGCGGAGCGGCGGTTCGCTCGGCGATGGTCTCGCGCGGGCTCGAGGAGTACGCCGGCGTGGCAACCCACGTCAGCTCCTTCGCCCTGCTGCAGGTGCACGGCGTGCTCCACTTCGCGATCTCGCAGCAGCGCTGGCCGAGCGCCAAGGAGATCGGCGACCTGTCGGTCGACGGCCTGATCATGTACGGCGCCCTGGTGGCGACGCACCGCCCGCCGGCGGTGAGGCCCAAGCCGCATTCCGGCCTCGCCGTCCTCGAGATGCTGCACGGGAAGTTCGGCGAGCGGCTGGCGTCGGTGGAGACGGCGAAGACCCGCCTGGCCGCCCGGATCTACGAGCAGATGCGCGCGGAACAGGCCGCGGATCCGGCGCTCCAGCAGCAGTTGCAGGCGCAGGCCGCGGCACTCGAGAGCTCGCTGGCCCAGGTGCTGGCGCAGGTCAAGGCCGATCCGCTGTTCGACGCCGCGAAACTGCGCGAGACGCTGCAGGATCCGGCGTTGCAGAGCGCCGCGACCAGCTCGGAGCTGCTCGCCGAATCCTTCGGCGTCCCGGCCGCCGCGGAACTCACCCCGGCAGGCGAGACGCAATACTCCTATGCGCCGGGCGCCACCGAGGTCGTGGCGCAGGCGCTGGAGGCGAAGAACGCCGTCGTCACCGACGTGGTCGACGCCGCCGGGCAGCACACCCTGGTCGCGGAGGTGCCGGGTGAGCCGCCGATCTTCCTGAGCGAGCGCGCCGGCCCGCCCGAGACACGCACGCCGAAACGCATCTACGTCCCGTCGGCGCCGGTGCCGGCGCCGCCCCCGACGCCGACGCGCACCCGCTCGATGCCCAAGGGCGAGGTCTTCGCGCCGGAAGGCGGCGTGACGAAACAGGGCGCCACCGTGGTTCGCCGGGCTGCCGGCAACACAGACCTGACCATCGACCAGGCGAACCTGAAGGCGGGCGGCGACCCGAACGTCCACGAGGCCCTGGTCAAGGAGCACTTCAGGCGCTCGATCAACCGCGGCGAGATCCCCGGCCGGCTGGTCAGCGGCCACAAGATGAACATACGGGGCTACGCGGAGGCCATTCCGGAGCGCGCCGCCGACCCACCCAGCCTCGACGAGGCCACCCGCGATTTCATCGACCGGCCGGAAAACTCCACCCTGCGCAACGAGCTGGTCGACCGGCTGATCCGCCTGCGCAATGCGCTCCGGATGCCGGCCGCCGAGCTCTCCGACGCGACGATCGCGGGCGATCCCTGGGACGCGTCGGCCCGCCTGCAGGCCAAGGCCGAAGCGGCCCAGGCTCCGGCCATGCTGCGGCGCGCGGCCGACGACTACGTCGCCATGTTCTCGCGCTCCATCGGCGACCTGCAGCCGGACATGATGATCGTGGACCCGCGCTCGGTGAAGGTCATCGACGCCACGCATACCGTCGGCACCCAGTTCGAGGTGTTCCACGAGTTCAAGACCCGGCTCTACATGCGGATCATCGAGCAGCTCACGGGCCTGCCCGTCACCGGCCTCGAGTTCCGCTCGCCGCGCGAGCAGCGGTCGCTGTAGATCCGGGGCCGCGCGGAACGATCTCATGGGCCTGATGCAACCGATCTGTCGGCTAGGAGCCTGGGCGGCAGAGAAACGGGCCTGCGCCGGGGCCTGGAAGCCTGCCAGCCTAGGCACGCAGCCACGCGATCGCGGGCGCGGAGGCCTCCATGGCTGAAGGCGGCAAGCAATCGGCCGGCGCTGCGCCGCGCGCGGCCGCCGCGCGGGCGTCGCGGCCGGCGGGCCCTGCTTCCGCTCTTCGGCATGCATCGACCGCGGCGCCAGCCAGCGCCGGCAACCAGGCGGCGCAGCACGGCTTCGCCGCCACCGGCACGCCCGGTGTCGCCACCGGCTTGCCGGCCGCACAGCCGCCGTCCTCGCAACTGGAACGGATGTTCGGCGCCGGCCTGACGCGCGGCGTGCGCATGGACTTCGGCGTGGCGGCCCCCGGCGGCCGCAGCAGCGCGCGCGCCGCCGCCAACCTGGACACGCTGCAGTTCCGCGATCCGCAGCCGCCCGCTTCCGTGCTGGTGCATGAACTGGCGCACGTCGCGCAGGCGCGCCGCGGTGCGGGCGGCGTCCGGCCCAGCGGCCGCGCGGCGCTGGAAGCCGAGGCCGAGGCCGCCGCGCGCCAGCCCCTGGGCACGCCACTGCACCTGGCCGGCAGCAGCGACGGTGGCTGGCTGTACGACGATCCGCCGCGCGGCGCCGCGGAGCTGCGCCGCGCGCTGTTCCCGAGCGTGCTGCTCCCCTTCGACCCCAACCTGGTGCTCGCCATCCTGCGCGAGAACGCCACGCCGCCCGAGCGCATGGCGCGCCTGCGCGCCGACTACGGCGCCAACTTCTTCCGCGACCTGCGCGACAAGCTGACCGGCAGTACCTGGGGCGCGGCCCGCGCCTACCTGGGCGCGCAGCTCACGCTGGCGGAGTTGATCCAGACCCACACCGGCACCGTCTGGGACGACGAGCGCGGCATCTTCGACGCCCTCGATCGCTGGCCCGACGCCGACGTGCTGCGCATGGTCGAGGAAGACGTGGCCGGCGCATCCTTGCCGCTGCCCGCCGCGGGCCCGGCCGCACCTCCTGCGTCCACCGAAGCGTCGGCAGCACCGGGGCCGGCAGCCGCGGCGCCGGCCCCCGCGCGCGCCACCTGGCCCGAGGTGACCGCGGCGCTGGCCGCCGCGCTCAGTGCCGACGAACAGTACCGCGCGACCCAGCTGCTGCTGACCAAGGCCGAACGCGCGCGCGCCGCCCGGCCCGTGACCAGCGCCGCCGCACCGGGCGATGCCATCGCCACGATGCGCGTGCGCTACGCCTTCTCGCGCATCGAACTGGCCGAACGCGAGGAACGCCCGCGCGATGCCTACCTGGCCGTCGCCGACCTGAACGCGGCCCAGCGCGCGCTGCTGCTGCCGATGCTCAACGGCCGCAGCTGGCCCGACCTGGGCAGCGCGGCCGACACGCTGCGCAGCATCGTGGCCGAAACCGACGACGCGGTCGCGCTCCAGCGTGCCCTGCGCGCTGCCGCCGACGGCCGTGGCGACATCTCGCCCACCATGCTCAGGCACGCCGCCGGCCGCGCGGGCGCGCTCATCACCCGGGCGCGGGCGCGCGTGGACCTGCCGCCGGCCAGCCTCTCTCCCGAAGACCTGGCCGCACGCAATGCGGAAGTCACGGCGCTGGAGCGGCAGCTGCACGACGCCGGGCTGGTGCAGGCGCTGTACTTCGCCTCGCCGGAAAGCGGCGCCGAAACGCTGGGCGCGCTCGGCGTGCCGGCCCATCGCATCGCCGCGCTGACGGTCAACCGCGTGGGGACGTTCGCCGAGCTGCTGGCGTGGATGCGCAGCATTCCGGCGGCCAACCGGCTGGAGGTCACCAACTCCGTCTGGTACCAGTCCAAGATCACGCAGGTCCTCGGCATCCACCCGGCGCCGGCGCAGCTGGAGGTGCTGTGCGCGGCGATCTACGAGGACAACCCCGAACTGGCGGACACCGACGTGGGCCGCGACATGCAGGCGCTGCTCACGGCCTACGACATCGAGCAGCGCTGGGCCGCCGAGGACCGGGTGGCGGTGTGGACCGCGCTCGCGCGCATGCCCGAGGACAGGCGCACGCGGCTGGCCGCGCATCCGCGCATGACCGCGCTGATCGCCCGGCTGGCGCGCGGGACGGCGGTGGAGATGGTGCAGGCCGGCGAGCTGCGCCGTGCGCTGGCCGGCGAGGCCGATGCGCTGCTGCGCCAGGACGCGCTGCAACTGACGGTCCGGGGCGGGCGCGTCACGTTCGTGATCGCCGATCCGCGCGCGTACATCCAGCTGGTCAACAACGATCCGGCGGCCCAGGCCGAACTGCGGCGCGGCCTGGTGGTGTCGCGGCGGCGCACCGAGCATCCCGACGAAAGCTTCACGCCCGAGGACCTGCGCTGCGCCGACCGCTACGAAGCGCTGCAATCCGCCGTCGACGCCATCGACGATCCGGCGATGGACGAGGCGCTGCGCAATGCCGCCTTCGGCGAGATCGCCCTGGCCGGCGCGGGCGCGCCGCAGACGCCCACCTCGGAAGCGGACTTCATGCACTACCGGCTGGAGGACCGCGTGGGTTCGCTGCGCACCGAGGGCTCGCGGATCCGGGACGCCTGGGCCTGGGAAGGCACCACCGTCGACCAGGCGGTCGCCGAGTTCCGGTTGCTGTACGAGCGCATCCGCGAGGGCGGCGTCAGCCAGGCCGAACTGGCGCAGCTGGCCGACCTGTACTACCGCGCGATGAACGCGATCGACGTGTTCGCGCCCGGCAACCGCTCGTTCGCCTCCAGCGCGGCGATGATGGCCGCGGCGGTGGCCGGCGCCATCGTGGTCACGGTGGCCAGCGGCGGCACGCTGGGGCCGGTGGCGATCGGGGCGCTGGCCGGCTTTGCCGGCGCGGCGGCGGCCGGCGTCACCGGCTATGCGATCCGCGGCGAGTCCTCCACCGCCGACGTGCTCACCGATGTTTCCACCGGCGCGGTGGAAGGCGCGGTGGCGGTGGCGAGCGCGGCGCTGGCGGCGCGCATCGTGCACGGCGCGGCGCTGGGCCGGCCGGCCGCGCAGGCGGTGCGGATGGCCAGCGGCAACTCGGTGCGCGCGGCCACCGGCGGGGCCGGGGCGGTGGTGGCCGAAAGCATCATCGACGGTGCCATCGGCGGCGCCAGCGGCGAGCTGTTCCAGACCGCCATCGACGAGAGCACCTGGAACCGCGGCGTGGCCTCGGCCTTCGCCGCGCTGCTGGCGGCCATCGCGCGCGGCGCCGCCTTCGGCGCCGGCGGCGGCCTGATCGGCGGCGCGATCGGGCTGGCGATCCGGCGCGTGGTCGGCAGCCTGGGCGCGAGCGAAGCGCAGGAACTCGGCCGCCTGCTGCAGCAGGCCGGCATCGCCAACGCCGACCGCCTGAGCACCGAGACGCTGGAGGCGATCGCCGCGGCCAACCGCCTGGCGCGCGCCGGCGACATCGACGGCGCGCAGGCGGCGCTGCGCGGCGTGCGCGGCCTGGTCGCGGCCGATGCCGCGGCACTGGAATCGGTGATGCGCCGCATGCACATGGTGCGCGCCGCGCTCGACGTGGGCGAGGCCGATGCCAGCCGCTTTGCCTCCCGCATCACCGAGGTCGACGAAGCCGAATTCCTGCGCCGCGCCACCGACCGGCGCGCCCATGCGGTGGTGAGCTTCGAAGGCGGCGAGCCGCACGTCTACGTGCGGCGCGGCTCGCCGCCGTCCGCGGTGCGCGAGGAGATCGAGCACCTGCTGCAATGGCATGGCGACCCGGTGATGCGCGCCCGCATGGCGGAGGTGGCCGGCGTCACCGACGAAGCCTGGCGCGGCATGGCCGCTGCGGAGCGGGTGCGCATCGCGCGCGAGTCGCTGATCGTGGAAGCCGACGCCCAGCGCCGCATCCTGGCGCGGGTGGAAGGGCGCGCGCGCAGCGGCGATGCGCTGGCCGAGGCGGAGTGGCTGAGCGCCGACGAGGCGCTGTTCGACCTGAACCGCCGCATCCGCGAGCTGGAGACGGCGCTGGCCCGGCCGGAGGGCATCGACCTGCGCGCGCTGCGGCTGGACACGCCCACGCCGCCGCAGTTCTACGCCACCGTCACGCCGGGCGAGGTGGCGGCGGAGCTGACGGCCGCGCAGCGCGCGACGCTGGAGCGCTTCGAAGGCCGCAGTGCCGGCGCCGCGAGCGTGCAGCGCGAGCTGCGCAACGCCGGCTACGTGCTGCACGAGCGCAACGGCCGCGTGTTCCGGATCCAGCGCCCGCCGGAAGGGGCGGTCGACCTGCCGCACCTGACCGTGGGCCCCGACGGCAGGATCACGCAGGGCCGCGCCGGCTGGCGCTCGCACGAGGACCTGCGCGCCGATGCCGAGATCGTCTGGCGCGCCGAGCAGGACCGCCTGGCGCGCCTGCAGGCCGACGTCACCGCCGGCCGCCTGCGCGGCGCGGCGCTGGCCGATGCGCGCACCGCGCTGCGCGGCACGCCGTTTCGCAACCACCTGCGCGGCCTGGTGGAGAGCGGCGCGATGAACGAGGCCGATGCCGGCCTGCTGCTGGTGTGGGGCGACTTCGTCGAGGACGTGGCGCAGCGCATGGAGCGCGCGCCGTCGGCGCTGCGCGCGGTGAGCGGGTTGCCGAGTACGGCCGGCGGCATGACCGACGCCGCATTGAGCACCTTCCGCAGCACGCTGCGCGAGGAGGTGGCGCAGTTCGTCGCCGCCATCCGCAGCGGGCGGCGGCGCATGGAGGTGCTGCACCAGATCCTCGAGGCCGCGCCCGACAACCGCACGCGCGGGGAGCTGTTCACGGCGTTCCGCCAGCGGCTGTGGGCGGCCGAGGGCTCGAGCGTCACCCGCGTGGTGGATGCGGCCGGCGAGCCCGTCAGCCCGACCTTCGACTTCCCGGAATTCGGCACCTCCGGCCGCCGCACCGCCGACGACCTGGTGGACGTGGCGGCCGGCCACGGCACGCTGCCGCGCGGCCGCTATGCGGTGGAGGACAAGACCGGCGCCGGCGCCTTCAGCATCGCCCAGGCGCAGGACTACGCGCGCACCACCGCGCCGCGCCGCGGCCTGCGCCGCTCGCCCACCGCGCCGGCCAGCGAGGACCTCAACGGCATCGTCTACGTCTTTTCCACCCCGGCCGATGCGCAACGCGCGCTGGCGCAGATGGAAGCCGATGCCCTCGTCGCGCCGCTGCTGGGCCGCGCGCGCGGCGGGATCCACGTCGCCCATTACGGGGTCGACGGTTCGCTGGTGTTCTCCGCGCATACCGCGCCGGTGCGGCGGTGATCGGCCGCCGATGCGTGGCCGACGGTCTACGATGTGTCGCTGATGCCTGCCGATGCCCTGCCGGGTCCTGCCGATGAAACCTGCCGCTCCTGATGCTGTCCGTCCTGCCGCCGCGCCGCTGCCGCAGGCGTTGCGGCTGCTGGTCGAATGCCCCGTCGCCACGCCGCTGCCGGTGGTGGGCGGCGCGCTGATCGCCGCCGGCGGCAGCGACTTGGGCGCGTGGTCGCTCGGCGGACCCGCCGGCCGCCAAGGCAGCGGCGCCGACGCGCTGGCCCAGGCGCTGGCCGGTTCCTTGAAGGGGCTCGACCACTTCCTTTCGGTCGAGGTCAGCAAGGAAGGCGTGCTGCTGCCGGTGATCGCCGCCCGCCACGCGCAGCGGCTGGTGCTGCGCTGCCAGTGGGATCGGCCGTCGACCGGCGCCGATGCGGCGGGTGCCTCGGCGGATGCGCGCAAGTGGCTCGCGCAGGCGCAGGCGCTGCTCGCCGCGCTGCTGCCCTCGCTGCCGGCCGGATTGGCCGAGATCGCGCGCGAGCCGGATGACAGCGCCTCCTTCATCCCTTCGCCGCCGCTCGCGCGGCTGCGCCACGCGTGGCTCACCGACGACGCCGAAGTGCAGGCCGTCTACGGGCCGGCCGCCGCTGCCTTCCTGGCCGCCTGGGACGCTCGCAGCGAGCTGGAGGGCCGCTGGCTGCTCACGCGCGCGCTGGATGCCGTCAGCGAGCCGGACTGGGCCGCTGCCGTGACGGACGACCAGCTGCGCCTGGCCAAGGCGGCGCCCGCGGGCGAAACGGACTGGCACCGCGCCGTGGCGGCCGACTGGAACCGCCGCTGGCTCGCTGCGCCGCACGAGCACCTGAACTTCGTCGCCCGCGACGAGAAGAAGGCCCTGGTGGAGTTCGCCACCAGCGCAGGCCTGTCGCTGGGCGAGCTGCAATCGCTGCACGAATTGCAAGCCCAGGGGCAGGACGGCCGGGGCCGGCCGGTGCGCACGGTGCGCGTGGTCTATCCGTCGGTGGAGGAAGCCGCCGTCGACGCCGGTGTGCTGGCGGACCTGGGGATAGCCTGCTTCGGCCAGGGCGCGGACGGGGAGCTGGTCGCCGTGTGAAAGCGGCCGGCGCCAGGCGGGTCGCGCTCAGCCAGCCTGCGGCTGCGACTCCCGGAAGCGCGCCGCCTCGATGCGGTACTTGCGCATCAGCGCGAAGAAGGCGCGCCGGTTCTTGCCCGCCGACTGCGCGGCATGGGTGACGTTGCCGCCATGCACCGTGAGCAGTTGCTCGATGAAGCTGCGCTCGAACTGGGCGACGACCTGCGCCTTGGCGGTGCGCAGGCTGACCTGGGCGGCGGCGGCACCGGTGTCGTCGGGCAGGTCGATGTCGGCTTCACCCAGCACCTGGCTCGTGGAAACGATGAGGGCGCGTTCGATCACGTGCTTCAGTTCACGGACATTGCCGGGCCAGTCGTAGGAGAGCAGCTTGTGCAGCGCGCCGGGGGACAGGCCGGCTTCGGCCCGCTTCATCCGCTGCGACAGCTTGCGCACGAAGAACAGCGCCAGCGCGGCGACGTCGCCACGCCGTTCGCGCAGCGGCGGCAGGCGCAACGACAGCACGTTCAGGCGGTAGTACAGGTCCTGGCGGAAGGTCCCCTGCGCCACCATCTGCGGCAGGTGCCGGTTGCTGGCGGCAATCACGCGCACGTCGGCGTGCTGCACGCCATTCGCGCCGACCTGCCGGTACTCGCCTTCCTGCAGGAAGCGCAGCAGCTTGGGCTGGGCCATGAGCGGCAGGCAGTCCACGTCGTCGAGGAACAGCGTACCGCCTTCCGCCTCGCGCACCAGGCCCTGGCGGGCCACGTGCGCGTTCGTGAACGAGCCGCGCACATGGCCGAAGAGTTCGCTCTCGATCAGCTCGGCGGGCACCGCGCCGCAGTTGACCGCCACCCAGGGACGCGCGGCGCGTGCCGAAAGGTAGTGGATCGCCTGCGCGCACACTTCCTTTCCGGTGCCCGTCTCGCCGGTGATCAGCACGCCGGAGTCGCAGGCGGCAAAGGTCGGCAGCATGCCGATCTGGCGCAGGAAGGGTTCGCTCGAGCCGATGCAGTCGACCGTTGACAGCACGCCCGGTTCACGCACCAGGGGGCGCGCCGAACAGAAGCGCCCGAGCAGGAAGGCGATGCGCGCGCGCAGTTCCGCCGCATCGTGCGCCAGGGCAACGTAGTCGTCGGCACCGGAGGCCAGGAGCCGCAGGATCGTCTGCTCGCTCGGCGCGTTCCCGACCACCAGGATGGCGGCCAGCGGTTCGCTGCGACGCAGGCTTTGCACGGCTTCGATGATGCGCGTGCCATCGCTGCCGTCCTGGTGGTCGCAGGCAAAGATGTAGAGATCGGCGCCGGCGGCCGCCGGCCTGGAGGCGTCGTCGCGCTCGAGCACGACCCCGTCCATGCTCGCGACGGCTTCGATCAGGGCGGCGGCGCGGTCCTGCTGTCGCGGCGTTCCCACCAGACGGGTCTTGGCGATTGTCATTGGCAGCGCACGACGACCTTACACGTCCACGTCGTGCGGTGCAACAACCCAAAGTGACGACCCGCATGCACGGACATGCCTGCTTACAGGAAAAGCAGGTGGCAGCGAAGGAGCGGCCGCGGGAGACCGGCCTCGGAGGATGGTGCCGATTGTCCGAATCGAACGGACGACCTACCGCTTACAAGGCGGTTGCTCTACCGACTGAGCTAAATCGGCCTGAGGGGGATTCTAGGCTGCCGAAATACCAAACATCCGGACGCAGAGGACGCGAAGGGTACGCAAAGGACGCAAAAAAGACCAAGAAAACTTCAAAGGTTTTCTTTTGCGTCCTCTGCGTACCCTTCGCGTCCTCTGCGTCCGGAAGTCCGCCTTCTATTTCACCCGCTTCAGCGCCGGCCGCGGGCCGGTTGGCGGACGCGGCGGCTCCTCGGGGGGCGTGGGCGCGCCGGCTTCGGGCACCAGCTGCACCACCTTGCTTTCGCCTTCCGCGGCGGCCGGCACGCTCGTGAGCGGCGAGGGCTTGGTCTCCTCGGCCGGCGCACCTGGCACCGGCACCGGGAAGGCCATGCCCTGGCCGTTCTCGCGCGCATAGATCGCGATCACCCGGTTCACCGGCACCATGATCTCGCGCGCGGTGCCCGCGAAGCGGGCCTTGAACTCGATGAAGTCGTTGCCCAGTTTCAGCGAACTGGTGGCGTCGTAACTGATGTTCAGCACGATCTCGCCGTTCTTCACGTACTCGCGCGGCACCTGCACCGTGTCGTCGACCAGCACCGCCACGTACGGCGTGAAGCCGTTGTCGGTGCACCATTCGTAAAGGGCCCGGATCAGGTACGGGCGGGTGGACGTCGATTCCAGTGCGTTCATGCGAGGGGCGCAGTACTTCGGCAGCCGGCCAAGTATGCGCTACTTGCGCATCACCTTTTCGGAGGGGGTCAGCGCCTCGATGTACGCCGGGCGCGAGAAGATGCGCTCGGCATATTTGAGCAGCGGCGCCGCGTTCTTCGACAGCTCGATGCCGTAGTAGTCCAGGCGCCAGAGCAGCGGCGCGATGGCCACGTCGAGCATCGAGAAGTTCTCGCCCAGCATGTACTTGTTCTTCAGGAACACCGGGGCGAGCTGCGTGAGGCGGTCGCGGATGTGCGAACGGGCCTTCTCCAGCGCCTTCTCGTTGCTCTTGGCCGCGCGGGACTCGAGCGTGGAGACGTGCACGAACAGTTCCTTCTCGAAATTGAGCAGGAACAGGCGCACGCGGGCGCGGTCGACCGGGTCGCCGGGCATCAGCTGCGGATGCGGGAAGCGCTCGTCGATGTACTCGTTGATGATGTTCGACTCGTACAGGATGAGGTCGCGCTCGACCAGGATGGGCACCTGGCCGTACGGGTTCATCACGTTGATGTCTTCCGGCTTGTTGTACAGGTCGACGTCACGGATCTCGAAATCCATTCCCTTTTCGAACAGCACGAAGCGGCAGCGATGGGAGAAGGGGCAGGTCGTTCCCGAGTACAGCACCATCATTTTGAAAGTCCTCTAAAAACCAAAAAGAGTGGGTGCGAAGCAGCCCACTCTACGACAAGTCCGCGCGTGCGGCCCCCGGCCGCACCGCGTTCTGTCCGCTTACTTGATATCTTTCCAGAACGCCGCATTGAGGCGCCAGAACACCACCAGCAGCACCGCCAGGAACAGCATGACCCAGGCACCGACGCGCACGCGGTGGTTCTGCGCCGGCTCGGCCATCCACTGCAGGTAACCCACCAGGTCACCGACCGCCTGGTCGTATTGCTGGCTGGTCATCTGCCCCGGCGTCACCTGCTTCCAGCCCTTGAACACCTCGACCTCGTGGCCGTGGGACTCGGTCTTCTCGAACTGCGGCTCGCGGTCGCCCTGCAGTTCCCACAGCACGTGCGGCATGCCGACGTTGGGGAACACCAGGTTGTTCCAGCCGGTGGGCCGGGTGTCGTCGCGGTAGAAGGAGCGCATGTACGTGTACAGGTAGTCCGCGCCCGTGCCGCCGTGGCCCGCGCGCGAACGCGCGATCAGCGTCAGGTCCGGCGGCACCGCGCCGAACCATTCCTTGGCTTCCTTCGGGTCCAGCGGCGACTTCATGGTGTCGCCGACCTTGTCCGTCACGAAGAGCAGGTTGTCCTTGATCTGCTGCTCGGCGAGGCCGATGTCCTGCAGGCGGTTGAACCGCATGAAGGCCGCCGAGTGGCAGTTCAGGCAGTAGTTGACGAACAGCTTGGCGCCGTTCTGCAGCGCCGGCAGGTCGTTGGTGTGGCTGGGCGCCTTGTCCCAGGCGACCTCGCCTTCGGAGGCCTGCGCGCCGGCCATGCAGCCGAGCGCCAGCATCAGGGTCAGGATCAGTTTTTTCATGTTGGGACTCTGCTCGGCCTCTCAATGCGCGAAGGTGACGCGCTCGGGCAAAGGCCGGAACTCGCCGATGCGGCTCCACCAGGGCATCAGCAGGAAGAAGCCGAAGTAGTAGACCGTGCCGAACTGCGCGATGGCGGTGCCCACGGGAGACGGCGGCTGGATGCCGAGGTAGCCGAGGACCACGAACAGGACCACGAAGATGCCGTAGAGCCAGTAGTTCCAGCGCGGGCGGTAGCGGATCGAGCGCACCGGGCTCGCGTCCAGCCAGGGCAGGAAGAACAGGATGATCACGGCGCCGCCCATCACGACCACGCCCCAGAACTTCGCGTCGAAGGTCTTGAGCAGCACGATCGCGATCACGGCGGCCACGACGGCCACCACCTTGCCCATGAAGGACAGTCGGCTCTTGAGGAAGGTCCAGATCGCGGCCAGGGCGACGATGATGCAGAACACGTTCACCATCGTGTCGGTGGTGGCACGCAGCATCGAATAGAAGGGCGTGAAGTACCAGACCGGCGCGATGTGCAGCGGCGTCTTCAGCGGGTCGGCCGGGATGAAGTTGTTGTACTCCAGGAAATAGCCGCCCAGTTCCGGCGCGAAGAAGATGATGGCGCTGAACACCATCAGGAACACGGCGACGCCGACCATGTCGTGCACGCTGTAGTACGGGTGGAAGGGGATGCCGTCCACCGAGTGGCCCTGCGCGTCCTTCGGGTAGTCCGGGGCCTTGATGTCGATGCCGTCGGGGTTGTTGGAACCCACGTCATGCAGCGAGAACAGGTGCGCCACGACCAGCCCCAGCAGCACCAGCGGGATCGCGATCACGTGGAAGCTGAAGAAGCGGTTCAGCGTCGCGTCGCTCACCACGTAGTCGCCGCGGATCATCAGCGCCAGGTCGGGGCCGACGAAGGGCACGGCGGAGAACAGGTTCACGATCACCTGCGCGCCCCAGTAGGACATCTGGCCCCAGGGCAGCAGGTAGCCGAAGAAGGCCTCGGCCATCAGCATCAGGAAGATCGAGCAGCCGAAGATCCACACCAGCTCGCGCGGCTTGCGGTAGCTGCCGTAGATCATCGCCTTGAACATGTGCAGGTACACGACGATGAAGAACGCCGAGGCCCCCGTGGAGTGCATGTAGCGGATCAGCCAGCCCCACGGCACGTCGCGCATGATGTACTCCACCGAGGCGAACGCCAGGTTCGCGTCGGGCTTGTAGTGCATCACGAGGAAGATGCCGGTGACGATCTGGATCACCAGCACCAGCAGCGCCAGCGAGCCGAAGAAGTACCAGAAGTTGAAGTTCTTCGGAGCGTAGTACTCCGACATGTGGACCTTGTACGCGTCGTACGCGGTCGGGAAGCGGTTGTACAGCCAGTTGTTGACCTTCTGGCCGACGCTGGCGTTGGGGGAGATTTCCTTGAATTCGGCCATGGCTCTACGCACTCTTCTTGTCTTCGCCGATCAGGATGCGCGCGTCCGACAGGTACATGTGCGGCGGCACCTCGAGGTTGTCGGGCGCGGGCTTGTTCTTGAACACGCGGCCGGCCAGGTCGAAGGTGGAGCCGTGGCAGGGGCACAGGAAGCCGCCCTGCCAGTCGTCCGGCAGCGAGGGCTGCGGGCCGGGCTGGAACTTGTCGGTGGGCGAGCAGCCGAGGTGCGTGCAGATGCCCACGGCGACGAAGTACTCCGGCTTGATCGAGCGGCCTTCGTTCTTCGCGTAGTCGGGCGTCGGGTAGGCGTTGCGCTGCGAGTTCGGGTCGGCGACCTGGTCGTCCAGCTTCTTCAGGCCGGCGATCTGCTCCGGGGTGCGACGCAGGATCCACACCGGCTTGCCGCGCCATTCCACGGTCATCTTCTGGCCCGGCTGGAGCGCCGAGATGTCGACTTCGACGGGGGCGCCGGCAGCCTTGGCGCGTTCGGAGGGCTGGAAGCTGCTGACGAAGGGCACCGCAGTGAAACCTGCGCCCACCGCCCCGACGCAGCCGGACGCGATCAGCCACGTCCGTTTGCTGGCGTCCACCGTGGAGTTGCTCATGGGGTCCTCGAGGATCTCTGTTTAAGGGTCAACCCGCGATTGTAGCGGAGCGTGTCAAGGGGTCCGCCGGGGCGCGACACTTGCACCAGGCTGACGGCAGGCGGGCTGACGCATACTCCCGGGCACCAAGACCAACGAGAGGAGCCTGCATGAAGCTGCTGCACGAATTCCGCGAGTTCGCGATCAAGGGCAACGTGGTCGACCTGGCGGTCGGCGTGATCATCGGCGCCGCCTTCGGCAAGATCGTCGACTCGCTGGTCGGCGACGTCGTGATGCCCCTCCTCAGCCGCATCCTCGGCAAGCTGGATTTCTCCAACATGTTCATCGTCCTCGGCGACGTGCCGGCCGGCACCGCCATGACGCTGGATGCGCTGAAGAAGGCGGGCGTGCCGGTGCTGGCCTGGGGCAACTTCATCACCGTGGCCATGAACTTCGTGATCCTGGCCTTCGTGATCTTCCTGATGGTCAAGCAGATCAACCGGCTGCGGCGTCTGCATACCGGCGAGGGCAGGCCCGCCCCCGCCGCGGAGCCGGCGCCGCCGCCGGAGGACGTGCTGCTGCTGCGGGAGATCCGCGACAGCCTGAGAGTGCGGGCGTAGACCGGCGGCGACCGCGCGCAACGCGCGCCGGGAACCCCGGCTTCGCTTCGCTCGCCGTTCGCTGGGGTTCCTTCGTCACCACCAGCCTACGAAATTCCCGCCAGCTCCTTCGCCATCCGGATCGCCTCGCACAGGCTCGACGCGTCCGCCCGGCCGCTGCCCGCGATATCGAACGCCGTGCCGTGGTCGGGGCTCGTGCGCACCAGCGGCAGGCCCAGCGTCACGTTGACGCCTTTCTCCACCCCCAGGTACTTCACCGGGATCAGCCCCTGGTCGTGGTACATCGCCACCACCACGTCGAACTCGCCGCGGCGCGCGCGCATGAACACCGTGTCGGGCGCGAACGGACCGTGCACGTCGAGGCCGGCCGCCCGCGCGTCGACGATCGCGGGGACGATCACCTCGATCTCCTCCCGGCCGAACAGGCCGCCCTCGCCCGCATGCGGATTGAGTCCGGCCACGCCGATGCGGGGGTGCCGCCCCAGCATGGACGCGAGCGCGGCATCCGCGATGCGCAGCGTCTCGCGCACGTTGGCGAAGGTCACGGCATCGAGCGCCTCGCGCAGCGCCACGTGGATGCTCACGAGGACGGTGCGCAGTTCGTCGTTGGCCAGCATCATGCGCACGGGCATGCAGTCCAGCGCCACGCCCGCGTGGGCCGCCGCCTCGGCCTGCAGCAGCTCGGTGTGGCCCGGGTAGGGCAGGCCCGCGGCCGCGAGCGCTTCCTTGTGCAGCGGCGCCGTGACGATGGCGGCCACCTCGCCGCGCAGCGCCGCGCTCGCGGCCCACAGCACCGCCTGGGCCGCCAGGCGCCCGGCGGCCTCGTTGATTTCGCCCCATGCCGGCAGCGGCTCGACGGGAGCGCCGACCTGCAGCACGGGGATGCAGCGCGGCGGCACCTGCGCCGCCTCCTCCACGGAATCGATCAGGGCGAGGGCGAGCGGCGGCCGCCCGCGGGCGATGGCCGCGGCGCCGCGCCGCATGCAGGCGAGGTCGCCGGCGACGAAGCAGCCGGCGGTGAGCCCGGGACTCTCCGCGAAGGCCTTGGCGATGATCTCCGGCCCGATGCCCGCCGGATCGCCGATGGTGATGGCAACCGGTTTCACAGGAACCTCCCCCAGGCTTGCCGCTTCGTGGACTGCGCCTCCCCCCTCCGCCAGCGGAGGGGGCCCGCGCCTTCGGGCGGCCGTGCGGCGCTCACGCCGGATTCTCGATGTCGACGAACACGTGCTCGATCCCGAGCTGCTGCGCGACGTGCGCCGCCACCGCCGGCGCGCCGTAGCGCTCCGTGGCGTGGTGGCCGCAGGCGATGAAGGTCACGCCGCATTCGCGCGCGTAATGCGCCTGCGGCTCGGAGATCTCGCCGGTGAGGAAGGCCTGCGCGCCGGCCGCGATCGCCGCCTCGAAGTACGACTGCGCGCCACCCGTGCACCAGCCGATGCGGCGGATCGGCCCGCTCGCGCCGGCCACGCAGGTCACGGGCCGGCCCAGCGCCTTGCGCACGTTCACCGCCAGGGCCTCGCTGTCGGCGAAGTCCGCGCCGTCGGCGCGCTCGCCGAGGAAGCCCAGGTCCTGCTCGCCGAAGCGCGTGTCGGCCCGCAGGCCGAGCTGCTGTCCGAGCTGCGCGTTGTTGCCCAGCTCGGCGTGCGCATCGAGCGGCAAATGGTAGGCGAACAGGTTGATGTCGTACGCCAGCAGCAGGGCGAGGCGCTGCTTCATCCAGCCGGTGATGCGGCCGTCCTGCCCGCGCCAGAACAGGCCGTGGTGCACGAAGATCGCGTCGGCCTCGCGCGCGATGGCGGCCTCGATCAGCGCGCGGCTCGCCGTAACGCCGGAGACCATGCGCCGCACTTCCACCCGCCCCTCCACCTGCAGGCCGTTGGGCCCGTAGTCCTTGAAGCGCTCCGGCGCCAGCAGGGTGTCGAAGGCTTGCAGCAGGTCGCTCCGGTGCGTCATGGGGGAAAGGTCACAAGGTTCAGGCCGCATTCTGCTACGGCGCGGGCGGCGCCGCGGCGCGAACATCGCCCCTCCTCCTGGCTGGAGCCGCGATGGACAAGCTGACGCTGATGCTGTGGTGCATGGCCCTGGGCGCGATCGGGGCGGTGGCGCTCGCCCGCACCGGCGACCTGGCGGGCCGCCCCAGCGTGGCCAAGCTGCGGGTGGTGGGCTACCACGTGAGCGTGTTCCTGCTGGTGCTCGTGCTCAGCGGCGTGCTGCGCCACGCGGCCCAGCCGGGCCCCGCCCGCCTGCAGTTGCTGCAGGTGCTGGCCGGCCCCGTGTGCGTGGCGCTCGCCAGCTTCTGGATCCACGGCTGGCTCGCGGCCGGCGAACGCGACCGCCTGATGGCCGCCGTGCTGCGCCTGTCGGCCTTCGCGCTGCCGCTGCTGGCGCTCGCGATCCTGCGCCTGCCGGAAGACCAGCAGCTGCCCGCGGCCGCGGCGCTGTCGCTCGCGGGCAGCGCGCTCGCGTGCTGGCTGACGTTCCGCGCCTGGATCCTCGGCGACCGGCTGGCGCTGGCGATGGCCGCCGGCTGCATGCTCACCCTGCCCGCCCTCGCGGGCCTGTACGCGCTCGCCATGCATCCGGGCGCCGGGTCGCCGCTGGCGCAGGCCGGCGTCGCGCTCGCCGCCACGGTGAGCAACGCGCTCACCGGCCGCATGCTGTGGCGGCGCGAGCGGCACGCGTGGCGCACGCGCGAGACGGGCAGCGTGCCCGCGGTGGACCCGGTGACGCGCGTGCACAGCAGCGCCGCGCTGGTGCACCGCCTGGTGCAATCGCAGCAGCGCCGGCGCCGCACCCGGCGCGAGGGCGCGCTGGTGGCCGTCACGGTGTTCGACGCCGACCGCATCGCCACGCAGGTGGGCGCCGCCGGCCTGCACGAGGTGTGGATGACGGTGGCGGCGCGGCTGCAGCGCCAGGTGGGCGTGGTCAACCCGGTGGGCCGCTACTGGGACCGCTGCTTCGTCGCGCTGGTCGAGACCATCCCCGCGCCCGGCTGGCTGCGCGGCCTCGGCCTGCGGCTGGCACGCAGCCTGCGGCGCCCCATCGAGGTGACCGGGCGCGACGGCGAGCCGGTGCGCGTGCAAGTCGACGTCGGCATCGGCGTCGTGCACCTGCCCGCCTTCCACCCCGAAGTGGAGGATGTGCTGGACCAGGCACAACGCCTGGCGGAGGCCGCCCGGGGCATGCACTCGCGCGCCGCCACCGCGGACCCCGCGAGCGGCCGGCCGGTGCCGATCGAGGAAGCCCGCTGGGGTCGTCGCCAGCGGCGCCGGCGCGAGCGCCGCGCGGACGCCCGGCTCGCCCTGCAATAGCAGCGCTGCGACCCGGCGGGCCTTGCATCCCGCATACACTTGGGCTTTCCGCAACCCCGAGCACATGCGACGCTACTGGCTCGTCTTCTCCCAGGCGGTGACCATCCTGCTGGCCGCTTACTTCGTCGTCGTCACGATGAAGCCGGAATGGCTGAACCGCCGCCCGGTCATGAGCGCCTCCACCGGCATCGCCCTGCAGGAAGCCCCCACGCCGCCCAGCGCGCCGGCCCCGCCGGGGAGCTTCCGCTCCGCCGCGCAGAAGGCCTCGCAGGCGGTGGTGAGCATCAACACCAGCAAGGCGGCCGACCGGCCCTCCTCCAGCGACCCGTGGTTCCGCTTCTTCTTCGGCGACCAGGGCGCGGTGCCGCAGAGCGGCCTGGGCAGCGGCGTCATCATCAGCACCGACGGCTTCATCCTCACCAACAACCACGTGGTCGAAGGCGCCACGGAGATCGAGGTCGCCCTCAACGACAGCCGCAAGACGCGCGCGAAGATCATCGGCACCGACCCGGAGACCGACCTCGCCATCCTCAAGGTGAACCTGGACCGCCTGCCGGCCATGACGCTCGGCAACTCGGATGCGCTGCAGGTCGGCGACCAGGTGCTGGCCATCGGCAATCCCTTCGGCGTCGGCCTGACCGTCACCAGCGGCATCGTCAGCGCGCTCGGGCGCAACCAGCTGGGGATCAACACCTTCGAGAACTTCATCCAGACCGATGCGGCCATCAACCCCGGCAACTCCGGCGGCGCGCTGGTGGACGTCAACGGCAACCTGATGGGCATCAACACCGCGATCTACTCGCGCTCGGGCGGCAGCATGGGCATCGGCTTTGCCATCCCCGTGTCGACGGCCAAGCTGGTGCTGGAAGGCATCGTGAAGGACGGCGTGGTCACGCGGGGCTGGATCGGCGTGGAACCGGCGGACCTGTCGGTCGAGCTGATGGAGACCTTCGGCGTCAAGGCGAAGAAGGGCGTGCTGATCACCGGCGTGCTGCAGAACGGCCCGGCGGCCCTGGCCGGCGTGAAGCCCGGCGACGTGGTCGTCCAGGTGGGCGGCAAGGACGTCGCCAACGTCTCCGAACTGCTGTCCACGGTGGCGGCGCTGAAACCGGGCACCGCCACGCAGTTCAAGCTGCAGCGGCGCGACGACGGCGTGGAAGTGACGGTGACGCCAGGCAAGCGGCCGAAGCCGAAGCAGCAGGCGCCGCAGGTGGTACCGGGTCTGCCGGGGCGCTGAGGTTTCCGCTCATCGTCTGAAGCGGGGAAAGAACAGCGGCTCCCCCCGGGCCGGACCAGGACGGGTCACTGTCCGGCTCAGCGAAATCAAGGAGGAGGCGCGGGCGCGGCGCCAGCACGGGCAACGGTTCTCACCCGCGCCGGGGGACATTCGCAGGGACGGACAGTCCCGGGCTGATCCGGCGGGGAGTCAACGGTGCCAAACCGACGGGGTTCAGTGGACGAGATATCCCGCCAACACACCCCGCTCGATCACTTTGTCGCCGCTTCGCCCGACTCCTCCGGCGCCTTCGAGTGCTTCACGAAGATCTTGGCGCCCCAGATGCCCAGCTCGTACAGGAACACCATGGGAACGGCCAGCGCGAGCTGCGAGACCACGTCGGGCGGCGTGATGACGGCGGCGATGATGAAGGCCAGCACCACGAAGTAGCCGCGGAACTCCCGCAGCTTCTCCACCGTGATCATCTCGAAGCGCACCAGCAGCATCACCACGATCGGCACCTGGAAGGCGAGGCCGAAGGCGAGGTAGAGCCCCAGGATCGCCTCCACGTACGAGGCGATGTCGGGCGTGGCCGCCACGCTGGAGGGCGTGAAGCCCTGGATGAAGGCGAACATCCGGTCCAGCACGAAGAACTGGACGAACGCGATGCCGCCATAGGCCAGCAGGCTGCCGAAGATGATCAGGGGCAGCGCGAACTTCTTCTCGTGGCTGTACAGGCCCGGCGCGATGAAGGCCCAGATCTGGTACATCAGCCAGGGGAGCACCAGCAGCACCGCCACCATCAGCAGCACCTTCAGCGGCACGAAGAAGGGCGAGAACACGCCCACCGCGATCAGCTTCGCGTCCGGCGGCATGTGCGCGCGGATCGGGCGCGCGATGAAGTCGATCAGGCCATTGGGCCCCGGCCAGATCGACAGGGCGATGATGGCGGCGGCGATCCCGTAGATGCAGTAGATCAGCCGGTCGCGCAGCTCCATGAGGTGCGCGACGAACGGCTGCTCCGTACCGGCGAGTTCGTCTTCCTTGTCGACTTGGGGATCGGGCATGGGCATCGGCCGGCGCCCCCTGCTCCCGGGGCGCGGCCGCTTTCAGTTGAATTTCTGCGGGCGGTACCTGGCCACGCGCGCCGCGCCGGACAGCGCGCGCGTGCGCACCCCGGTGCGCGCCTTGTACCAGTGCGGCACGGCGCCCTGCTTGAGGCGCCACTTCTTCTTCGGGTGCTTGTACTCGGGGAAGGCGGGCGACTCGTCGATCGCGGTGGAGGGGGTGGCGACCTCCTGCCACTGCTTCTCGAAATCGGACGCCGCCGTCGACACCGAGCTCTCGACGTCGCGGGCGGCGGATTCGACCGTCTCCTTCATCTTGCGCAGCTCGTCGAGCTCCATCGAGCGGTTCACTTCCGCCTTGACGTCGTTGACGTAGCGCTGGGCCTTGCCCAGCAGCGTGCCGACGGTGCGCGCGACGCGCGGCAGCTTTTCCGGCCCGATCACGATCAGGGCCACGGCGCCGATCAGCGCCATCTTCGAGAGGCCGAGGTCGATCACTGGGTGGGGATGCCGGTGCGGATCAGGACTTGTTGCGCGCTTCGACGTCGATCGTCGTCTTGTCCGCGCCCGTGGGCTGCGGCGTGGACGTGACCTGCGACGACGGCGGCACCGGCGTCTCGGGTTGCGAGCCGTCCTTCATGCCGTCCTTGAAGCCCTTGACGGCGCCGCCGAGGTCCTGGCCGATGTTCTTGAGCTTCTTGGTCCCGAAAACGAGCACCACGATCAACAGCACGATCAGCCAGTGCCAGATGGAAAACGAACCCATGGAGTCTCTCCTGTCTTACTGCTCGGATTCTAGTCGGGCAGGGGAAGTTCATCCCCTTGCCCGACCATAAGGATTACCCCTTGCGCCAGGGACGTGGCCCGCCGATCACGTGGAAGTGCAGGTGCCGCACTTCCTGCCCGCCGTCGTCGCCCGTGTTGCACACGAGGCGGAACCCGCCCTCGGGGTACGGACGGCAGCCCTCCTGCTGCGCGAGCCTGGGAACGAGACTCATCATCTTTCCCAGCAGGGGCGCATGCGATTCCTCCACGTGGGCGAAGGAGGTGATGTGCTGCTTGGGGATCAGCAGGAAATGCACCGGGGCCCAGGGCTGGATGTCGTGGAAGGCGAGGATCTCGTCGTCCTCGTAGACCTTCCGGGACGGGATCTTGCCTTCGGCGATCTTGCAGAAGATGCAGTTCGGATCCTGGCTCATGCGCGCCTCGCTATTCGGGGAAGCGATTGTCGTTGAAGCGCAGCCAGCCGCGCAGGTAGCGGTAGATGTACCAGGCGCCGATGATCGTCCAGGCGATGTAGCCGGGGATGATCAGCACGAACAGCGGCGCCGTGATCACGAGCCACACCATCGTCCACCAGAAGGTGCGGATCATGTACTTGTGGTGCGCCGCGTACAGGCGGTCGGCTTCGTCGGCCTTCTTGACGTAGTTGACGATCAGCGCGATGACCGACAGCGTCCACAGCGAGAACGGCGCGACCGTGTGCAGCCCGTACAGGACGTGCATCGTCGAACGGTCGCTGCGCTTGTCTTCGAGGGTGACGAAATCGGTCTCTGCCATGGCTGCTCCTTGCTCCTTACTCGCCCCCCTCGCGGCCGCGCACCTTGCGCATCGCCTTTTCCTCCAGGCCGCCGAGGCCTTCGCGGCGCTGCAGCTCCGCGACGACGTCGGCGGGCGCCAGGCCGTAATGCGCCAGCGCGATCATCGAATGGAACCACAGGTCGGCCACCTCGCCGACCAGCTTGGCCCGGTCGCCGCCCCCGTGGTCCATGTCCTTGGCGGCCATCACGACTTCGGTCGCCTCCTCGCCGATCTTCTTGAGGAAGGCGTCCGGGCCCTTGTGCAGCAGGCGCGCGACGTAGCTGGCCTCGGGGTCGCCCCCGTTGGCCGGCTTGCGGCTCTCGATGACGGCGGCCAGGCGGGCCAGGGTGTCGACGGCGGACATGCTCATGAGGTGTAGATGGTGGACGGGTCTTTCAAGACGGGCTCCACCGATTGCCAGGCGCCGTCGCGGTAAAGCTGGAAGAAGCAGCTGTGGCGGCCGGTGTGGCAGGCGATCGACGGCTCGTGCCCCTGCTGGGTGACTTTCAGCAGCAGCACGTCGTTGTCGCAATCCATGCGGATCTCGTGCACCTGCTGCACGTGGCCGGACTCCTCGCCCTTGAACCACAGCTTGCCGCGCGAGCGGCTGAAGTACACGGCGCGCCCGAGTTCGGCCGTCTTCCGCAGCGCCGCGCGGTCCATCCAGGCGAACATCAGCACGTCGCCCGTGGACGCTTCCTGCGCGATCACGGGCACGAGGCCCTGCGCATCCCATTTCACCTCGTCGAGCCAGTCCATGGGCGTATTGTCCCCCATGGCGGCTGCGGGTTACAGGCGAACCGGGATGCCCCGTTCCGCCATCCGCGCCTTCGCCTGGGCGACGGTGTATTCGCCGTAGTGGAAGATGCTGGCGGCGAGCACGGCGTCGGCGCCGCCCTGCTGGACTCCGTCGGCCAGGTGGTCCAGGGTGCCGACGCCGCCGGAAGCGATCACGGGGATGGGCACCGCATCGGCGACGGCGCGCGTAAGTTCCAGGTCGAACCCCGACTTGGTGCCGTCGCGGTCCATGCTGGTCAGCAGGATCTCGCCGGCGCCGCGGCGGGCCATTTCCGTGGCCCAGGCCACCGCGTCCAGTCCGGTGTTGCGCCGGCCGCCGTGGCTGTAGACGTCCCAGCCGGCGCCGCGGGTGGCGGCGTCCCCGGGGCTGCGCCGCTTGGCGTCGATGGCCACCACGATGCACTGGGCGCCGTACCTGGCGGAGGCGGCGTCGATCACGTCCGGGTTGGCGATCGCCGCCGAATTGAAGCTGGTCTTGTCGGCCCCGGCATTGAGCAGGCGGCGCACGTCTTCCACCGTGCGCACGCCGCCGCCCACCGTCAGCGGGATGAACACCTGGGAGGCGACCGCCTCGATGATGTGCAGGATCAGGTCGCGGCCGTCGCTGGTGGCGGTGATGTCCAGGAAGGTCAGTTCGTCGGCGCCCTGCTCGTTGTAGCGGGCGGCGATCTCCACCGGGTCGCCCGCATCGCGCAATTCCACGAAGTTGACGCCCTTGACGACCCGGCCGCCGGTGACGTCGAGGCAGGGGATGATGCGCTTGGCGAGCACTTCAGCCGTTCAGTTCGTCGGCGCGGGCCTGGGCGCGCGCGAAATCGAGGTCACCCGAGTAGATCGCCCGGCCGCAG
This sequence comes from Ramlibacter sp. AN1133, assembly GCF_037890035.1. Classification (NCBI taxonomy): domain Bacteria; kingdom Pseudomonadati; phylum Pseudomonadota; class Betaproteobacteria; order Burkholderiales; family Comamonadaceae; genus Ramlibacter; species Ramlibacter sp. AN1133. The sequence continues at coordinate 157,837 of NZ_JBBKTQ010000010.1, read as the reverse complement.
ATCACGCCCTCGATGCCTTCGTCTTCCACCGCGCAGAGCTTCTCGATGTCCGTCATCGAGGACAGTCCGCCCGAGGCGATCACCGGGATCGAGAGCGCCTGGGCCAGCTTCACCGTGGCCTCGATGTTGATGCCCGTGAGCATGCCGTCGCGGCCGATGTCGGTGTAGATGATGGATTCGACGCCCCAGTCCTCGAACTTGCGCGCCAGGTCGACCACCTCGTGGCCCGTGAGCTTGCTCCAGCCGTCGGTGGCGACCTTGCCGTCCTTGGCGTCCAGCCCCACGATGATGTGGCCGCCGAAGGCGGTGCAGGCGTCCTTGAGGAAGCCGGGGTTCTTCACCGCCGCGGTGCCGATGATCACGTAGCGCAGGCCGCCGTCGATGTACCTCTCGATCGTGTCGAGGTCGCGGATGCCGCCCCCCAGCTGCACCGGGATGTCGTCGCCCACCGCCTTGAGGATGGACCGCACGGCGCTGAAGTTCTGCGGCTTGCCGGCGAAGGCGCCGTTCAGGTCGACGAGGTGCAGGCGCCGGGCGCCGCGCTCCAGCCAGGTGCTCGCCATCGCGGCGGGATCCTCGCTGAAGGTGGTCGCCTGGTCCATGTCGCCCTGTTTCAGGCGAACGCAGTGGCCGTCTTTCAGGTCAATCGCGGGAATCAGCAGCATGGGGAATGGTGGAGGACGGACAGCGGCGGCCGTGCCGCGACCCGTGGACGATCAGGGATTCCAGTGCAGGAAGTTGCGATAGAGCGAGAGGCCCTGGTCGGCGCTTTTTTCGGGGTGGAACTGGGTCGCAAAAATATTATCGCGGGCCACCGCACAGGTAAAGCGCACGCCGTACTCGGATTCCCCAACGCTGTGGCGCGGGTCCGACGGCCTGGCGTAGAACGAATGGACGAAATAGAACCAGCTTTCGTCCGGCACGCCGGCCCACATGGCGTGCGGCCGCGCCTGGATCACGCGGTTCCAGCCCATTTGCGGCACCTTGTAGCGGCTGCCATCGGGCTGCAGCTGGCCTTCGAGGCGGAAACGCACGACCTCGCCATGGATCAGGCCGAGGCCGTCAGTGGGCCCTTCCTCGCTGCGATCCAGCAGCATCTGCATGCCGACGCAGACGCCGAACAGCGGCTTGGTCGCCGCGGCCTCCAGCACCGGTTCGAGCAGGCCCGAGTCGCGCAGCTCGCGCATGCAATCGGGCATGGCGCCCTGCCCCGGCAGGACGACGCGTTCGGCGGCACGCACCTCTTCGGGGCGCGAGGTGATCACGGCCTCCATCCCGCTGCCCTGGGCGACGTGCATGACCGCCTGCGACACCGAGCGCAGGTTGCCCATGCCGTAGTCGACGACCGCGACCGTCCTTGTGGTCAAAGGCTGCCCTTGGTCGAAGGGATGGTGCCGGCGGCACGGGGATCGAGCTCCAGCGCCGAACGCAGGGCCCGGGCGAAGGCCTTGAACACCGTCTCGCACTGGTGGTGCGCGTTCTCGCCGCGCAGGTTGTCGATGTGCAGCGTGACGAAGGCGTGGTTGGCGAAGCCCTGGAAGAATTCGTGGGCCAGCTGCGTGTCGAAGGTGCCGATCATGCCGCTCTTGAACGGCACGTTCATGACCAGGCCGGGGCGGCCGGAGAAATCGATCACCACGCGAGACAGCGCCTCGTCCAGCGGCACGTAGGCATGGCCGTAGCGGCGGATGCCCTTCTTGTCGCCCACCGCCTGGTAGACAGCCTGGCCCAGGGTGATGCCGACGTCCTCCACCGTGTGGTGGCCGTCGATGTGCAGGTCGCCCTTGGCGTCGATGTCCAGGTCGATCAGGCCGTGGCGGGCGATCTGGTCCAGCATGTGGTCGAAAAAGCCGATGCCGGTGGCCAGCTTCGCGACGCCGGTGCCGTCGAGGTTCACCTTCGCGGTGATCCGGGTTTCCGCGGTGTTGCGGGTGACTTCAGCGCTTCTCATAGGGTGGACTGCAGGGCGGCCAGCATCTGCGTGTTCTCTTCGGCGGTGCCGACGGTCAGGCGCAGGCATCCGGCCAGCAATGGGTGCATTCTAGAAACGTTCTTGACGAGCACCTTGCGGGCTTTCATGCCCTCGAAGCTGCGCCCCGGGTCCGGCACGCGCACCAGGATCATGTTGGCGTCGCTGGGCCAGGACTTCACGCCCATTTCCGCCAGCGCCTGCTGCAGGCGCCCGCGCTCCCTTTTCAGGTCGGCGGCCTGGGCTGCGAAGACGTCCTCGTGCTCCAGCGCGAACAGGGCGGCTTCGGCGTTCAGCACGCTCACGTTGTACGGCGGGCGCACCTTGTCGATCTGGTCGATCAGCTCCGAGCGGCCCATCATGTAGCCGATGCGCACGCCGGCCAGGCCGAACTTGCTCAGGGTGCGCATCAGGAGCACGTGTTCGTGCTTCGTCAGGCGCTCCAGGTAGCTGCGGCTGGAGAAAGGCTGGTAGGCCTCGTCGATCACCACCAGGCCGGGCGCCGCCTCGACGATATTCTCGATCGTGGCGTCGTTCCAGAGGTTGGCGGTGGGATTGTTCGGGTAGGCGATGTAGACGATGGCGGGCTGGTGCAGCGCGATCGCGTCCAGCATGGCCTTCTCGTCCAGCTCGAGGTCGGGCGTGAGGTCGACGCCGACGAACTTCAGGCCCTGCAGCTTCGCGCTCATCTCGTACATCACGAACCCGGGCAGTGGCGCCAGGATGGTGGCGCCGGGCACGTCGCAGGCCAGGGCCAGCAGGGAGATCAGTTCGTCCGAGCCGTTGCCCAGCATCAGTGCGCAGCCGGCGGGCAGCTGGGCGTGCCTGGCCAGCGCCCGGCGCAGGTCGGCTATCCGTTCGCCGGGGTAGCGGTTCAGGGCGATGGCGGCGAGCCGTTCGCCGAGTTCCTTCTGCAAGGCCAGCGGCAGCCGGTGCGGATTCTCCATCGCATCCAGCTTCACCATCCCCTTCGAATCCTGGATCGCATAGGCATGCATGCCCTGGACGTCCTGCCGGATGCGGGTGGCGATGAGTTTTTCGAGGGATGCGGTCATGGGGGGAGTGAAAAGCCAGACTTCCGGACGCAGAGGACGCAAAGGGTACGCAGAGAGCGCAAAAGAATACCTTAAAGGATTTTTCTGCGTCCTCTGCGTACCCTTTGCGTCCTCTGCGTCCGGATGTCCGGGTTGGGTTTCAGCGCTTGAGGCGCAGCTCCGCGGCCCGGGCATGGGCCTGGAGGCCTTCGCCGTAGGCGAGTTCGGCGGCGATGGTGCCCAGGGTCTGGGCGCCGGCTTCGCTCACCTCGATCAGGCTGCTGCGCTTCTGGAAATCGTAGACGCCCAGCGGGCTGGAAAAGCGCGCCGTCGTCGCCGTGGGCAGCACGTGGTTCGGCCCGGCGCAGTAGTCGCCCAGCGACTCGCTGGTGTAAGCGCCCAGGAAGATCGCGCCCGCATGGCGCAGCAGCGGCTCCCAGCGGTGCGGCTCGTGGCTGGCGATCTCCAGGTGCTCCGGGGCGATGCGGTTGCTGATTTCGCAGGCCTCTTCCATGCTGCGGGTGTGGATCAGCGCGCCGCGGCCAGTCAGAGACTTGGCGATGATTTCCGCGCGCGGCATCTCCGGCAGCATGCGCTCGATCGCGGCCTGCACCTGCGCGATGTAGCCCTCGTCGGGGCACAGCAGGATGCTCTGCGCCAGTTCGTCGTGCTCGGCCTGCGAGAACAGGTCCATCGCCACCCAGTCGGCCGGCGTGCTGCCGTCGGCCAGCACCAGGATCTCGCTCGGCCCGGCGATCATGTCGATGCCCACCTGGCCGAAGACGCGACGCTTGGCGCTGGCGACGTACGCGTTGCCGGGGCCGGTGATCTTGTCGACGCGCGGCACGGTTTCCGTGCCGTACGCCAGCGCCCCCACCGCCTGCGCGCCACCGATGGTGAACACGCGCGTGACGCCCGCCACGTGGGCAGCGGCCAGCACCAGCGGGTTCTTCTCGCCGCGCGGCGTGGGCACCACCATGATGATCTCGCCGACGCCGGCCACGTGCGCCGGGATCGCGTTCATCAGCACCGAGGACGGATAGGCCGCCTTGCCGCCCGGCACGTAGATGCCGACGCGGTCCAGCGGCGTGACCTTCTGCCCCAGCAGCGTGCCGTCGGCGTCGCGGTAGCTCCAGCTCTCGCCCGAGGCCTTCTTCTGCGCCTCGTGGTAGGAGCGCACGCGTTCGGCGGCGGCTTCGAGCGCCGCGCGCTGCCGGGCCGGCAGGCCTTCGAAGGCAGCCTTCAGCTCGGAGGGCTGCAGCACCAGTTCCTGCAGCGACTTCGCCTGCATGCCGTCGAAGCGGTTGGTGCATTCCAGCACCGCCGCATCCCCGCGCTGCCGCACGTCGGCCAGGATCTGCGCCACGGCCTGCTCGATGCCCGCATCCGTCTCCGCGGACCAGTGCAGGCGGGCCTTGAACGCGGCGTCGAAGCCGGCATCGCGGGTGGACAGGCGCAGGGGGCGGGCAGCGGTACTCATATCAGGCAGCCATTATCCCGTGCCACCGCGGAACCGGCTTTGCCGGGCCGCTGGTGGCGCCCCCTCGAGGGGGAGGCGCCGAAGGCGCTTCGGGGGTGGGTCAATGACGGGAGGCGACGGTCTTCGCGAACACGTCGATCAGGTGGCGGATCGGTTCCTGCTTCAGCTTGAGCGCGGCCTGGTTCACGACCAGGCGCGAGCTGATGTCCATGATGCGCTCCACCTCGACCAGGTTGTTGGCCTTGAGCGTGTTGCCGGTGGACACGAGGTCCACGATGGCGTCGGCCAGGCCCGTCAGCGGCGCGAGTTCCATGGAACCATAGAGCTTGATCAGGTCCACGTGCACGCCCTTGGCGGCGAAGAAGTCGCGCGCGATGCTGGTGTACTTGGTGGCGACCCTCAGGCGCGCGCCCTGGCGCACGGCGGAGGCGTAGTCGAAGTCCGCGCGCACGGCGACGCTCACGCGGCACTTGGCGATCTGCAGGTCCAGCGGCTGGTACAGGCCCTGGCCGCCGTGCTCGATCAGCGTGTCCTTGCCCGTGACGCCCAGGTCGGCGCCGCCGTACTGCACGTAGGTCGGCACGTCCGAGGCGCGCACCAGCACCACCCGCAGGTCCGGATTGGTGGTGCCTATGATGAGCTTGCGCGACTTTTCGGGATCCTCGAGCGCCTCGATCCCGGCCGCCTTGAGCAGCGGCAGGGTCTCGTCGAAGATGCGGCCCTTGGACAGGGCGAGGGTGAGGGTGGGGCGGACCCCAGCGTTCATGTCACTCTTTCGATATCGGCGCCCAGGGCGCGCAGCTTGTGTTCCATCTGTTCGTAGCCGCGGTCCAGGTGGTAGATGCGGTCCACGATCGTCTCGCCGTCGGCCACGAGGCCGGCGATGACGAGCGATGCGGACGCGCGCAGGTCGGTGGCCATCACCGTCGCACCGGACAGCCGCTCGACGCCATGGGTGATGGCGACCTTGCCGTCGACGTCGATGTGCGCACCCATGCGCATCAGCTCGCTGACGTGCATGAAGCGGTTCTCGAAGATCGTCTCGGTGATCTTGGAATCGCCCTCCGAGATGCAGTTCAGTGCCATGAACTGCGCCTGCATGTCGGTGGGGAAACCCGGGTATTCGGTGGTCTTGAAGCTCTGGGCTTCCAGCCGGCGATCCGACTTGATGCGGATGCCGTCGGCGCGCGGCTCGACTTCGGCGCCCGCGGCGCGCAGCAGGTCGATCACGGCGCCGAGGTGGTCCGCACGGCCGTCCTTGAGCATCACGTCGCCGCCGGTGGCGGCGACGGCGCACAGGAAGGTTCCGCATTCGATGCGGTCCGCCACCACCTTGTGCGTGGCGCCATGCAGCTTCTCGACGCCCACGATGCGGATGCGGCCGGTGCCGTGCCCTTCGACCTTGGCGCCCATCGCATTGAGCATGTCGCCGAGATCGGTGATCTCGGGCTCCTGCGCCGGGTTCTCGAGGATCGTCTCGCCATCGGCGAGCGCGGCGGCCATCATGAAGTTCTCGGTGCCGGTCACCGTGATCATGTCGGTGCGGATGTGCGCGCCCTTCAGCCGCTTCTGGCCCGCGGGGAGCTTGGCGATCATGTAGCCGTGCTCGATCACGATGTCGGCGCCCATCTTCTGCAGGCCCTTGATGTGCTGGTCGACCGGGCGCGCCCCGATGGCGCAGCCGCCGGGCAGCGACACCGTCGCCTCGCCGAAGCGGGCCAGCAGCGGCCCCAGCGCGAGGACGGACGCCCGCATGGTCTTCACCATCTCGTACGGCGCTTCGGGAAAGTGCAGGTCCTTCGAGTCGATCACGACGGTGCCGTCGTTGTTGAACTCGGCCTTCGCGCCCATGTTGCGGATGAGCTTCAGCATCGTGGCGACGTCCTGCAGCCGCGGGATGTTGCGCAAGGTCATCGGCTCGGCGGTGAGCAGCGCGGCGCACAGCTCGGGCAGCGCCGCGTTCTTCGCGCCGGAAATGCGAATCTCGCCGTGCAGCGGCTTGCCGCCGCGAATCAAGAGCTTGTCCATGGGCCTTAGGGTTGCTGTAGGGCCGCCCATTCCTCGGGCGTGAAAGTCTGCATCGACAAGGCATGCACCTCGTCGTTCTGCATTCTCGCACCGAGCGTTGCGTACACCTTCTGGTGCCGCTGGATTCGACGCAAACCGGCGAACTCGGCCGACACGATCACCGCCGACCAGTGGCGGCCGTCGCCGTCCACCTCGAGGTGGTCGCAGGGCAGGCTGGAAGCGATGAGGGAGCGCAGTTCGTCGGCGGTCATGGTTGTTTCCGATGTTTCAGCCGCGGATCTTGTAGCCGATGCGCAGCAGGTGGACGGCGACGGCGCTCACCGCCAGCATCGCGCTGCCGACGATCGCCAGGCTGAGCCAGGGCGACACGTCGCTCACGCCGAAGAAGCCGTAGCGGAAGCCGTCGATCATGTAGAAGAAGGGATTGAGGTGGCTCACGCGCTGCCAGAAGTCCGGCAGCGAATGGATCGAATAGAACACGCCGGAGAGGAACGTCATCGGCAGGATGATGAAGTTCTGGAACGCGGCCATCTGGTCGAACTTCTCGGCCCACAGGCCCGCGATGAGCCCGAGCGCGCCCAGCATGCCGGCCCCCAGCAGGGCGAACACCAGGATCCACAGCGGCGCCACGAAGCTCACGTGCGTGAACCACGCCGTGACGATGAACACGCCGAGGCCCACGCACAGGCCGCGGACGACCGAGGAGCCGACGTAGGCGATGAACCAGCTCCAGTGCGACAGCGGCGTGAGCAGCACGAACACCAGGTTGCCCATGATCTTGCTCTGGATCAGGGACGAGGAGCTGTTGGCGAAGGAGTTCTGCAGCACGCTCATCATCACCAGCCCGGGCACGAGGAACGAGGTGTAGCTGATGGTGTCGTACACCTTCACGCGGTCCGACAGCACGTGGCCGAAGATCAGGAGGTACAGCAGCGCGGTGAGCACCGGCGCCGCCACGGTCTGGAAGCTCACCTTCCAGAACCGCAGCACCTCCTTGTACAGGAGCGTCTGCCAGCCGGTCATGCCGCAAACCTCTTGATGCGGACTTCCGGACGCAGAGGACGCGAAGGGTACGCAGAGGACGCAAAACAGACAAAGAAAACCTTGGAGGTTTCCTTTTGCGTCCTCTGCGTACCCTTTGCGTCCTCTGCGTCCGGCAATTCGGTCTTCATGCCGCGACCTCCGCCCGCCCCGCCGCCATCACGTCGATGAAGACGTCTTCCAGGTCCGCCTTGCGGATCTCCACGTCTTCGACGCGCAGGCCGGCCTGGCGGATCACGGCCAGGTGCTGTTCGATTTCGTGGGCATCGTGCGCCGGCAATTGCACGATGCGGCCGGTGACGCGCGCCTTGCCTTCGAATTCGTGCGGCAGCGCGCCATCGAGCTTGAAGCGCAGCACGTTGCTCGAGGCGGCCTTGAGCAGGTCGCTCGTGCGCTCCAGCGCCACCACCTTGCCGGCCTGGAGCATGGCGATGCGGCTGCACAGCGCCTCGGCCTCCTCGAGGTAGTGCGTCGTCAGCAGCACCGTGTGCCCTTCGCGATTGAGCCTGGCGATGAACTGCCACAGCGTCTGGCGCAGCTCCACGTCCACGCCCGCCGTCGGCTCGTCCAGCACGATCACCGGGGGCCGGTGCACCAGGGCCTGCGCCACCAGCACGCGCCGCTTCATGCCGCCGGAAAGCTGCCGCATGTTCGACGTCGCCTTGTCGGCCAGCCCGAGGCTGTGCAGCAGTTCGTCGATCCAGGCCCCGTTGTTCTTCACGCCGAAGTAGCCGGACTGGATGCGCAGCGCCTCGCGCACCGTGAAGAAGGGATCGAACACCAGTTCCTGCGGCACCACCCCGAGCTGGCGGCGCGCGGCGGCGTAGTCCTGCTGCACGTCGTGGCCGCGCACCAGCACGCGGCCCGAGGTGGGCCGCACCAGGCCCGCGAGGACGCTGATCAGGGTCGTCTTGCCCGCACCGTTGGGGCCGAGCAGGCCGAAGAACTCGCCTTCCTCGATGTCGAAGCTGACGCCATCCAGGGCCTGGAAGGGGCCGCGGGGACTGGAATAGGTCTTGGAGACGGACTGGAAGGAGATGGCGGGCATGGGGAACCCGCCATTTTACGGTCCCGGGGGAAAGGGCCTACGAGGCGGCAGGCAGCAGTTCGCCCACGCCGTACAGCGTGGCGAGCGCCTGCAGGCGCGGATGCAGGTTGCTGACCGAGAACGATTTGCCCAGGGCCAGGGCCTCGCGCCGGCACTCCAGCAGCACGGCGAGCGCCGAGGAGTCGAACCTCCTCAGCGCCGACGCATCGGCGATGGCCTCGCGCGAGGGATCCGAATGCAGGGCCTGCGCCAGCATGCGGCAGCACGCGGTGGCGGTGCCGTGCGTCAGTTCGTCGGGCAGGACCAGCACGCGTCAGCCTCCGCCGAGCCGCCTCAAGGAGGCTGAAGCCCCCCCGGGGGGCAGCGACCCACACGCAGTGGGGGAGCGTGGGGGCGTCATGTCAGCCTTTCTTCGCGCTGCCGCTCGCGCCGCCGTTGGCGTTGGCGCGGTTGCGTTCGGCCAGCGCGGCGATCAGGCCGTCGACACCCTTCGTGTTGATCTCCTGCGAGAACTGGCTGCGGTAGGTTTCCACCAGCCACACCCCCAGCACGTTCAGGTTGTAGATCTTCCAGCCGTCGGCGCCCTTCTCGAGCCGGTATTCGAGCTGGATCGGGTCGCCGCGGCCGCGGATCTCGCTGCGCACGACGACATCGGTGTCGGTGGGTTGCGCGCGCAGCGGCTTGACCGTGATGGATTCGTCGGAGATCTGCGACAGCGCGCCCGAGTAGGTGCGCACCAGCAGCAGCTTGAATTCTTCCTGCAGGCGCTTCTTCTGCTCCGGCGTGGTCTGGCGCCAGGCCGGGCCGACCGCGGATGCCGTCATGCGCTGGAAGTTCACGTGCGGCATGATCTTGGCGTCGACCACGGTGATGATCCGGTTGATCTCGCCCGACTGCACGCCCTTGTCGGTGCGGATGATGTTCAGCACCTCGTCGGACAGGCGCTTGATCATCGCATCGGGGGTTTCGTCGGCCGCGTGCGCGATCGGCCAGGCGCCGGCCATGGCGGCGGCGGCGAACAGCGAGGCGGCGACGCGGAAGAGGGAACGTCGATTCATTTCAGGCAAATCCTTTCTTGCTGCCGGGCGTGCCCGGCCCCTGTTGGAATGCGGCCGGGGCGCCGGGTTGCAGGCCCTGCCAGGCAAAGTGGCAACAGCCTGCAACCCCCCTTCAACGGGCGGGTGGGCGCGCCGGTTGTCCGGCCGGGGCCGCCGCGGGCGGCTCCAGCGATTCGTCGGGGAGCGGCGGCGGCACTTCGCGATTGTCGTCGCGATCGTTGATCTCCGCCCGGCGGCGCTGCAGGTAGGCGTCGCGCGTGAAGGAATACTTGTCCAGCGCGGCTTCCTCGAGCACGTTGCCCACGCGCAGCAGGTTGGCGCGCTTGTCGATCGCCTGCACGGCATAGACCGCGTCGCGGCCACCATCCTCCGGCCAGTAGCGGTGGATCAGGTTGTAGCGGCGGTCGATGGGCAGCGCGGCGGCGTCGCGCAGCGTGGACGGGCCGAGGAAGGGCAGCATGAGGAACGGGCCGGCCGGCACGCCCCAGCGGCCCAGGGTCTGGCCGAAGTCCTCGCGGTGGCGCTCGATGTTCAGGTCGCTCGCCACGTCGAAGATGCCGAACACCCCGAACATGGTGTTGACGTGGAACCGGGCCAGGTTCTCCTCGAAGTCGGGCAGCCGCCACTGCAGCAGGCTGTTGACGGCCGACCAGCCGTCGGCGAGGTTGCCGAAGAAGTTCGACACCCCCGTGCGCACCAGCGGCGGGACCTTGTCGCGGTACAGGGTGGCCACCGGCTTGAGCAGGACGCGGTCGAGGCCTTCGTTGAAGTTGTAGGCGTGCCGGTTGAACGGCTCCCACGGGTCGCGCGGGTTGCGGGCTTCACCCGTGGTGGCGCACCCCCCCAGCAGCAGCAGCGCGGCGAGGAGCAGGCCGGCCGCTCCGAGGCGTTCAAGTTTCATTTCTTCGTCGTTCCTGTGCTCGGGCCTTCCGCCGCCTTGTTGTACAGGAACTGACCGATGAGGTTCTCCAGTACGACCGCGGACTGCGTGGTGGTAATGGTATCGCCCTGCACCAGCAACTTCTCGTCGGCACCCGCCTCGATTCCCACATATTGCTCACCCAGGAGGCCACTTGTCAGGATCTTCAGGGAGCTGTCCCTGGGGAATTTGTAGCGGGTTTCCATCGCCAGCGTGACGCGGGCCTGGAACGACTTGTCGTCGAACGTGATGGATTCCACACGGCCGACCACCACTCCGGAGCTTTTCACCGCCGCGCGCGGCTTCAGGCCGCCGATGTTGTCGAACTTCGCCAGCACGTGGTACGTGGGTTGGAAGCTGAGCGTCAGCAGGTTGGCGGCCTGCAGGGCGAGGAACACCAGCGCCGCGGCGCCGATGAGGACGAACAGCCCCACCCAGACGTCGTTCTTGGTGCGATCCATGTCATTCACTCCACTACGTTGTTGCCAGGGGGTACGTCCTTCGACGGACCGCGGCCACTCCAGTGCCACCGCGGAACCGGCTTTGCCGGGCCGCTGGTGGCGCCCCCTCGAGGGGGAGGCGGCCGCAGGCCGCTTCGGGGGTGGGTCATATCTCTTCCTAGATGCTGAACATCATCGTTGTCAGCACGAAATCCAGTGCGAGGACGGCCAGCGAGGCCATCACGACGGTGCGCGTCGTCGCGCGCGAGACACCCTCGGGCGTCGGCCGCGCCTCGTAGCCTTGCAGCACGGCGATGAAGGTGACGGCCACGCCGAACACCAGGCTCTTGATCACGCCGTTGCCGACGTCCTTGAACACGTCCACGCCGCCCTGCATCTGGCTCCAGAACGCGCCGGGGTCGACGCCGATCAGGAGCACGCCGACGACCCAGCCGCCGATGATGCCCACGGCGTTGAACACCGCGGCCAGCAGCGGCATCGCCACCACGCCCGCCCAGAAGCGCGGAGCGAGGATGCGCTGCACCGGGTCCACGGCCATCATCTCCATGGCGGACAACTGCTCGCCGGCTTTCATCAGCCCGATCTCCGCCGTCAGCGACGTGCCGGCGCGCCCCGCGAACAGCAAGGCCGTCACCACCGGCCCGAGTTCGCGCACCAGGCTCAGGGCCACCATCAGGCCCAGCGCTTCCGAGGAGCCGTAACGCTGCAGGATGTAGTAGCCCTGCAGCGCCAGCACGAAGCCGACGAACAGGCCGGACACGCCGATGATCGCCAGCGAATAGTTGCCCAGGAAGTGGACCTGGTCGCGCACCAGCCGCGCGCGCGCGAAGGTCGTGCCGACCAGCGCCAGCAGCCGCACGAACAGGCGCGCAGCATGCCCGATGTCCGCCAACTTGCCGCGGGTGGCGAAGCCGACGTCGGAGGGGCGCCACCAGGTCATTTCGACGCCCGCCCGGCCGCCCGAAGGGCGTCGAACGCCCCCCCGGGGGGCAGCGACCTACACGCAGTGAGGGAGCGTGGGGGCCTCATTTCAATCCTCCGCTGAAGTCTTCGTCCACGGTGGGCCCGGGGTAGTGGAAATGCACGGGCCCGTCGGGCAAGGCGTTGACGAACTGGTGCACCAGCGGATTGTCGGAGTGGCGGACTTCCTCGGGCGTGCCTTGCGCAGCGATCTTCCCGTTGGCGAGCACGATCACCTGGTCGGCGATGTGGAAGGTTTCCTCGAGGTCGTGCGACACGACGATGCTGGTGATGCCCAGCGTGTCGTTCAGCCGCCGGATCAACTGCGCCGCGGTGCCGAGCGAGATCGGGTCGAGCCCTGCGAACGGCTCGTCGTACATCACGAGGTCGGGGTCGAGTGCGATCGCGCGGGCCAGCGCCACGCGGCGCGCCATGCCGCCGGAAACCTCGCTGGGCATCAGGTCGCGCGCGCCGCGCAGGCCCACGGCATTGAGCTTCATCAGCACGATATCGCGCACGAGGTTCTCCGGCAGGCCCGAGTGCTCGCGCAGCGGGAAGGCGACGTTGTCGAACACGCTCAGGTCGGTGAACAGCGCGCCGAACTGGAACAGCATGCCCATGCGCCGGCGCATGCGGTACAGGCCGTCGCGGTCCAGGCCGGGAATGTTCTCGCCGTCGAACAGCAGTTCGCCGCCTTGCGGCCGGATCTGGCCGCCGATCAGGCGCAGCACCGTGGTCTTGCCGCCGCCGGACGCGCCCATGAGCGCCGTCACCTTGCCGCGCTGCACGGTGAAGCTCACGTCGTCGAGGATGCGGCGCTGGTCGTAGCCGAAGGTGAGGTTCCGGCATTCGACGAGCGGGCCGGAGTCGTTGTCGGTCATCCGGGGGAGATCGGGCCGGTTGGACGGCCAGGTGCTGAAAGCCGGGATCATAGCCCGCGGGCTGCGCAGGCCTGCGTCCCGTGTGGCGCGCGCGCAAATTGGCGCAGGCGGGGGATTGTAGGCTGGTGGTGACGCGCGACAGCGCCGGAACCCCAGCGATGCGCGGAGCGCTGGGGTTCCCGGCGCGCGCCGCGCGCGGTCACCGCCAGCCTACTGGCCAGCGGTCACCCCCGATCGCGGCGCTGCTTTACCGCGGCAGGTCGCTGAACCCCATGAGGAATTCGTCGACGGAGCGCGCCGCCTGCCGGCCCTCGCGGATCGCCCAGACGACCAGCGACTGGCCGCGGCGCATGTCGCCGGCGGCGAACACCTTCGGAACGTTCGTGGCGTAGCCGCCGTTGAAGTCGGTGGTCGCCCGGGCGTTGCCGCGCGCGTCCTTTTCCACGCCGAAGCCCTCGAGGATGGAAGCCACGGGGCTGACGAAGCCCATGGCCAGCAGCACGAGTTCGGCCTTGTATTCCTTCTCCGTGCCGGGGATCTCGACGAACTTGCCGTCCTTCATCTCGACGTGGACGGTCTTCAGGCCCGTGACCTTGCCCTTCTCCCCCGTGAACTCCTTGGTGGCGATGGCGAATTCGCGCTCGCAGCCCTCCTCGTGCGAAGAAGACGTGCGCAGCTTGTACGGCCAGTAGGGCCAGGTCAGCGCCTTGTTCTCCTGCTCGGGCGGCATGGGCATCAGCTCGAACTGCGTCACGGTCTTCGCGCCGTGGCGGTTGCTGGTGCCCACGCAGTCGCTGCCGGTGTCACCGCCGCCGATCACGATCACGTGCTTGCCCGCGGCGGAGATCTGGCCCTTGACCTTGTCGCCCGCGTTCACCTTGTTCTGCTGCGGCAGGAACTCCATCGCGAAGTGGATGCCGTCGAGGTCGCGCCCCGGCACTGGCAGGTCGCGCGACTGCTCGGCGCCGCCCGTGAGCAGCACGGCATCGAAGTCCTTGCGCAACTGCGCGGGCGAGATCGTCTCCTTGGCCCAGTTCGTGACCTTCGAGTCCTTCGGCAGCTCGCCGACCATCACGCCCGTGCGGAAGGTGACCCCCTCGGCCTTCATCTGCTCGACGCGGCGGTCGATGTGCACCTTCTCCATCTTGAAGTCGGGGATGCCGTAGCGCAGCAGGCCGCCGATGCGGTCGTTCTTCTCGAACAGCGTCACCTCGTGGCCGGCGCGCGCGAGCTGCTGCGCCGCGGCCATGCCGGCCGGCCCGGAACCCACCACCGCCACCTTCTTGCCGGTCCTGACACGCGCCACGCGCGGCTTCACCCAGCCGTGCTCCCAGGCGCGGTCGATGATGGCGTGCTCGATCGACTTGATGCCGACCGGGTCGTCGTTGAAGTTGAGCGTGCAGGCCGCCTCGCACGGCGCGGGGCAGATGCGGCCGGTGAACTCCGGGAAGTTGTTGGTGGAGTCCAGCACCGTGAAGGCGTCCTGCCAGTCCTGCCGGTACACCAGGTCGTTGAAGTCCGGGATGATGTTGTTGACCGGGCAGCCGGAGTTGCAGAACGGGATGCCGCAGTCCATGCAGCGGGCGCCCTGCACCTTCGCCTGTTCGTCGGTCAGGCCGATGACGAATTCCTTGTAGTGCTTCACGCGCTCGGGCACGGGCTTGTAGCCCTCCTCGATGCGCTCGTATTCCATGAAGCCGGTGACCTTGCCCATGTTTCTTCTCTCCGTGTCTTACTTCGCCGGCACCGGCTCTTCGTGCTTGAGGCCCACCTGCGCGTTCGTGCCTGCGCTGGCGAGGTCCACCTCGCGCTCGTACATCTCGGCCAGCGCGCGCTTGTATTCGTTGGGGAACACCTTCACGAACTTCATGCGGGCCTCGGCCCAGTTGTCCAGGAGTTCGCGCGAGCGGCGGCTGCCGGTCCAGCGGTTGTGCTCCTCCAGCAGTTTCTTGAGCAGCGCCTCGTCGGTCTGGTCGCGGTGCAGCTTGGTCTTGCCCTGGCTGGCCTGCTGTTCCGCCGTGGAGCCCACGCGCTCCAGCGACACCATGGCGGTGTTGCAGCGGCTGGCGAACTTGCCGTCCTCGTCGTAGACGTAGGCGATGCCGCCCGACATGCCGGCGGCGAAGTTGCGGCCGGTGCGGCCCAGCACCACCACCGTGCCGCCGGTCATGTACTCGCAGCCGTGGTCGCCGGTGCCTTCGACCACCGTGGTCGCACCGGACAGGCGCACTGCGAAGCGCTCGCCGGCCACGCCGCTGAAGAAGGCCTCGCCGGCCGTCGCGCCGTACAGGGCGGTGTTGCCGATGATGATGTTCTTGGTGGCGTCGCCGCGGAAGTCGATGCTGGGACGCACCACGATGCGGCCGCCCGACAGGCCCTTGCCCGTGTAGTCGTTCGCATCGCCGATCAGGTACAGGGTGATGCCGCGCGCCAGGAACGCGCCGAACGACTGGCCGCCCGTGCCTTCCAGCTGGATGCGCAGCGTGTCGTCCGGCAGGCCCTCGGGATGGTGCTTCGTCAGCTCGCCGGAGAGCATCGCGCCCACCGAGCGGTTGACGTTGCGCGCCATCTCCATGAACTGCACCTTCTCGCCGCGCTCGATGGCGGCCTTGGAGCGTTCGATCAGCAGCTTGTCGAGGCTCTTTTCCAGCTTGTGGTCCTGCTCCTCGCAATGGAAGCGCGGCACGTCGGCCGGCACCTGCGGCTGCGCGAACAGGCGGCTGAAGTCGAGGCCGCGCGCCTTCCAGTGCTGCAGGCCCTTCTTCATGTCCAGCAGGTCGGCGCGGCCGATCAGCTCGTCGAACTTGCGGATGCCCAGTTGCGCCATGATCTGGCGCACTTCCTCGGCGACGAAGAAGAAGAAGTTGACGACGTGTTCCGGCTTGCCGGAGAACTTGCGGCGCAGCACCGGATCCTGCGTGGCCACGCCCACCGGGCAGGTGTTCAGGTGGCACTTGCGCATCATGATGCAGCCCTCCACCACCAGCGGCGCGGTGGCGAAGCCGAATTCGTCGGCGCCCAGCAGCGCGCCGATCACGACGTCGCGGCCGGTCTTCATCTGGCCGTCGGCCTGCACGCGGATGCGGCCCCTGAGCCTGTTCAGCACCAGGGTCTGCTGCGTCTCGGCCAGGCCGATTTCCCACGGCGAGCCGGCATGCTTGATCGACGACCAGGGCGACGCGCCCGTGCCGCCGTCATGGCCGGCGATCACCACGTGGTCGGCCTTGCACTTGGCCACGCCCGCGGCGATCGTGCCCACGCCGACTTCCGACACCAGCTTCACGCTGACGGAGGCATGCGTGGCGACGTTCTTCAGGTCGTGAATGAGCTGCGCCAGGTCCTCGATCGAGTAGATGTCGTGGTGCGGCGGGGGGGAAATGAGGCCGACGCCCGGCACCGAGTGGCGCAGCTTGCCGATGTACTTGGAGACCTTGCCGCCCGGCAGCTGGCCGCCCTCGCCCGGCTTGGCGCCCTGCGCCATCTTGATCTGGATCTGGTCGGAGGACGCGAGGTATTCCGCCGTGACGCCGAACCGGCCGGACGCGACCTGCTTGATCTTCGAGCGCAGCGAGTCGCCGTCCTGCAGCGGGATGTCGACCTCGACGACGTCGCGGCCGATGATCTCGGCCATCGTCTGGCCCTTGCGGATCGGGATGCCCTTCAACTCCTGGCGGTAGCGCGCCGGGTCCTCGCCGCCTTCGCCGGTGTTGCTCTTGCCGCCGATGCGGTTCATGGCCAGCGCCAGCGTCGCGTGCGCTTCGGTGGAGATCGAGCCCAGCGACATCGCGCCGGTGGCGAAGCGCTTGACGATTTCCTTGGCCGGCTCGACCTGGTCGAGGGGGATCGCCTTGGCAGGATCGACGCGGAACTCGAACAGGCCGCGCAGCGTCATGTGGCGGCGGCTCTGGTCGTTGATCAGCTGGGCGTATTCCTTGTACGTGTTCCAGTTGTTGGCCCGCGCCGAGTGCTGCAGCTTGGCGATGGCGTCGGGCGTCCACATGTGCTCCTCGCCGCGGGTGCGCCAGGCGTACTCGCCGCCGGCGTCCAGCATGGAGGCCAGCACGGGGTCGTCGCTGAAGGCGGCCTTGTGCAGGCGGATCGCTTCCTCGGCGATCTCGAACACGCCGATGCCCTCGACGCGGCTGGCGGTGCCGGTGAAGTACTTCTCGATCGTGTCGCTGTTGATGCCGATGGCCTCGAACAGCTGCGCGCCGCAATAGGACATGTAGGTCGACACGCCCATCTTGGACATGATCTTCGACAGGCCCTTGCCGATCGCCTTGATGTAGTTGTAGATCGCCTTCTCGGCGTTCAGGTCGCCCGGCAGGTCCTTGTGGATCTCCACCAGCGTTTCCATCGCCAGGTAGGGGTGCACGGCCTCGGCGCCGTAGCCGGCCAGCACGCCGAAGTGATGCACCTCGCGGGCGCTGCCCGTCTCCACGACGAGGCCGGCGGTGGTGCGCAGGCCTTCGCGGATCAGGTGCTGGTGGATGGACGACAGGGCCAGCAGCGCGGGGATCGCCAGTTGCGTCGCGGACACGCCGCGATCGCTGATGATCAGGATGTTGTGGCCGCTCTTGATCGCGTCCACCGCTTCGGCGTTCAGCGACGCCAGCTTGGCTTCCACGCCCTCGTGGCCCCAGGCCAGCGGGTAGGTGATGTCCAGCGTGTAGCTGCGGAACTTGCCGTGCGTGTGCTTCTCGATCTCGCGCAGCTTCTGCATGTCGGCGAAGTCGAGGATCGGCTGGCTCACCTCCAGCCGCATCGGCGGGTTGACCTGGTTGATGTCCAGCAGGTTCGGCTTCGGGCCGATGAAGGACACGAGCGACATCACGATCGCTTCGCGGATCGGGTCGATCGGCGGGTTGGTGACCTGCGCGAACAGCTGCTTGAAGTAGTTGAACAGCGGCTTGTTCTTGTCCGACAGCACGGCCAGCGGGCTGTCGTTGCCCATGGAGCCCACGCCCTCCTCGCCGGCGGTCGCCATCGGGGCGATCAGGAACTTGATGTCTTCCTGCGTGAAGCCGAAGGCCTGCTGGCGATCGAGCAGTTCGACGTTGTTCTTGGGCGCGTCGCCCGAGGTCTCGGACAGGTCGTCGAGCTTGATGCGCAGGTTCTCGATCCACTGCTTGTAGGGCTTGGCGTTGGCGAGCGAGGACTTCAGTTCCTCGTCGTCGATCATGCGGCCCTGCTCCAGGTCGATCAGGAACATCTTGCCGGGCTGCAGGCGCCACTTGCGCACGATCCTGTTCTCCGGCACCGGCAGCACGCCGGACTCGGAGGCCATGATCACGAGGTCGTCGTCGGTCACGCAGTAGCGCGAGGGGCGCAGGCCATTGCGGTCCAGCGTGGCCCCGATCTGGCGGCCGTCGGTGAACACGATGGAGGCCGGGCCGTCCCAGGGCTCCAGCATGGAGGCGTGGTATTCGTAGAAGGCCTTGCGGCGTTCGTCCATCAGCGTGTGCTGCTCCCACGGCTCGGGGATCATCATCATCACGGCCTGCGACAGCGGGTAGCCGGCCATCGTCAGCAGCTCGAGGCAGTTGTCGAAGGTGGCGGTGTCGGACTGGTCGGGGAAGCTGATCGGGTACAGCTTCTTCAGGTCCGCCTGCAGCACCGGCGAGGACATCACGCCCTCGCGCGCCTTCATCCAGTTGTAGTTGCCCTTGACCGTGTTGATCTCGCCGTTGTGGGCGACGTAGCGGTACGGGTGGGCCAGCGGCCACTCGGGGAAGGTGTTGGTGGAAAAGCGCTGGTGCACCAGGCCCAGGGCGGAGATGCAGCGCGCGTCCTGCAGGTCCTTGAAGTAGACACCCACCTGGTCGGCCAGCAGCAGGCCCTTGTAGATGATGGTGCGGCTGCTGAAGCTGGGGACGTAGTACTCCTTGGAGTGCTTGAGCTTCAGGCGCTGGATGGCGGCACTGGCGGTCTTGCGGATCACGTACAGCTTGCGCTCCAGCGCGTCCTGCACGATCACGTCGGTGCCGCGGCCGACGAACACCATCTTGATGATCGGTTCCTTGGCGCGCACGGCCGGGGACATCGGCATCTCGTGGTCGACGGGGACGTCACGCCAGCCGATCAGTACCTGGCCTTCGGCCTTGATGGCGCGCTCGAGTTCCTGTTCGCACGCGAGGCGGGAGGCGTGTTCCTTGGGCAGGAAGATCATGCCGACGCCGTACTCGCCCGGCGGGGGCAGTTCGATGCCCCGGGCGCGCATCTCTTCGCGGTAGAGCGCATCGGGCAGCTGGATCAGGATGCCGGCGCCGTCGCCCATCAGCTTGTCGGCACCGACGGCGCCGCGATGGTCCAGGTTCTCCAGGATCTTGAGCGCCTGGGTGACGATGTTGTGGCTCTTCTCGCCCTTGATATGGGCGACGAAGCCGACGCCGCACGCGTCGTGTTCCGCGCCGGCGTACAGGCCATGTTCTTGAAGATGGGCGATTTCGGCAGCCGTGGTCATGGCGCGCACCTCAGGTCTTACGGGGAAAACCCGGAGGATAGTGCAGCGCAGCACCGCTGCCAAGCAGAATAATTGGGGTCAGATTCCAATTATTTCGGACGCACCGGAGCCTCTTCCATAATTGGGGACAGATCATCCGCCGACTTGGTGCGAGGACGCCCCGCTTGGGAGCGCGCCACCCGCCTCCCGGTGCGCCGCTGCAGGTCGGCCACGTAGTCCGGCTCACCCAGCGCCCAGCCGCGCAGGGCGGAATCGGTCAGTGCCTGCTGCTGGGTTGACGTGATCCCGCTGCGGACGAGCTCCGCGTAGGCCTGGTCGCGGGCGAACGGCGTGTTGCCGAGTTCCCAGTACAAGGGATGGGGGGTGACGAGCTTGTCGCTGCGCCGCCCCACGTAGTGCTGGTGGCTCGACCACGGATACTCCGCGGGATCCGCCACCATGCCGGCCCGGACCGGATTGAGGTCCAGGTACACCATGCAGGCCAGCAGGTAGCGCTCCGCCTGGATCAGGGTCGAGCGGTAGCGGCCTTCCCAGAGCGTGCCGCTGCGCGCGTGCCGCAGGTTGTAGTTGCGCACGTAGCGCCGCCCCACCGCCTGCATCATCTGCGGGATGGCCTGCACCGTCTCCGGCGTGGCCAGCAGGTGGAAATGGTTCGACATCAGCACGTACGCATGGAGCGCGACGCGCTGCTTGCGCGCATGCTCGTCGATCAGGTCCAGCAGCAGTTCGTAGTCCGCACTGTCGGCGAAGATGGCCTGGCGGTTGTTGCCGCGCTGGATGATGTGGTGGGGGTAGCCCGGGACGGTCAGCCGGGGAAGGCGAGCCATCCGGCGATCATAAATTGGAATCTGACCCCAATTTAGAGTCCGGCAGGCCCCCATAGCGCCGCGCCTCCAGCGCCTGCAGGCCGAACTCCGCCAGGATCGCCCGCAGCCGCTCGGCGGACGCACGCCGGCGCTGGCCCGTCCAGCGGGCCAGGATCAGCTCGTTCTTCATGCTGTGCTCCCACCCCACCAGCTCGGTGACGGTCACGGTGTAGCCCATCGCCTCCAGGTACAGGCAGCGCAGCACGTTGGTCACCTGGCTTCCGAGCTCGCGGGTGTGCAGCGGATGCCGCCACAGCTCCGCCAGCGGCGTGCGCGCCAGCGCGAGCGCCTTGTGCTCGCGCAGCGCGCTGGCCAGTTCGGCCTGGCAGCAAGGCACCAGCACCATGAAGCGCGCATGCTTGCGCAGCCCGAAGGCGATCGCGTCGTCGGTGGCCGTGTCGCAGGCATGCAGCGCCGTCACCACGTCGATCTTCTCCGGCAGCTGCGTCGCGTCGGCCGCCTCGGCCGCGCTCAGGTGCAGGAAGGACATGCGCTCGAAGCCCAGCCGCTGCGCCAGCTCGCGCGACTTGGCCACCAGCTCCGCCCGGGTCTCGATGCCGTAGATGTGCCCCACGCCGCGCGGCTGGAAGAACAGGTCGTACAGCACGAAACCCAGGTAGGACTTGCCCGCGCCGTGGTCGGCCAGCGTGGGATGGCCGCCCTCCGCCGGCAGTTCCAGCAGCAGCTTCTCGATGAACTGGACCAGGTGCAGGACCTGCTTGAGCTTGCGGCGCGAATCCTGGTTGATGCGCCCCTCGCGCGTGACGATGTGCAGCTCCTGCAGCAGCTCGATCGACTGCCCGGGCCGCAGCCCCAGTTCCTCGCGGATGTCCTTCTTCGTCATGCGTGCGGCCCGACGTCCAGCGCTTCCCAGCCCTCGGGGCCGAGACCGCGCAGCGTCTCCATGTTGGTTTCGTAGATCGCCGCCGCATCCGGGAACGCGGCGACCGCGCGGTCCATGCTGTCCTCGCGCAGCAGGTGCAGCGTGGGCCAGGGGGCGCGATTGGTGAAGTTCGTGACGTCGTCTTCCTCGGCGCCGGCGAACACGAAGCGCGGATGGAAGCTCGCCACCTGGATCACCCCCTCGAGGCCGCGCTTGCGCACGATGCGTTGCGCGCGGGCGACCACGTCGTTGAAGGTGAGGAAGTCCTCCATGCCGCGCGGGACGACCAGCAGCGTCGTGTCGCGCTCGCGCGCCGGCAGCGCCAGCAGCGCATCGAGCTCGCGCGCGAAGTCCTCCAGCACGCCCTGCCCGTCCTCGGCCATGCTCACGGCGTAGTGCACCTGCCCCTTCACGTGCACCGCCTTGGCGAACGGGCACAGGTTCAATCCGATCACGGCGCGCTCGAGCCAGCGGCGGGTGTCCGCCAGGGCGGCTGCGGCAAGGTCCGTCGTCACACGAAGTGGCTGGACTGGCCCACGATGCGCCTGGCGAGCTCGTCGAGCAGTTCGACCTGGATGCGGGCAGCGGGCCAGGTGGTCTGCACCACCTCGAAGCCGCAGGTATTGAGCAGCCGGAAATGCACCTGCCCGCGATCGTGGTCCGGCGTGGCGGTGACGGTGGCGCGCGTCTCCGTGAGGTACTCGTAGCGCACTTCGCGCAGGGTGCTCTTCTCCGGGTCGCGCACCTCGCGCCGCTCATGCTTCACCGGCCCCATCATGAGCCGGTCTTCCACGCGCTTCATCTCGGTGGGGAAGTTGACGGTGACCACTCCCGTGACCACGGCACCCGCCTGCGGCACAATGCGCCAGCCCATGCCGATGTAGTCGAACACCTCGCGGTTGCGCAGCATCTTGCGGCGCGCATCCGCCCGGAAGTCGACCTGCTTCATCGGCGGCCAGGGCGTCTTGCCGTCGAGCGACAGCTCGCGCGCGGGCGGCTGGATCACGGAAAGCTGCCGCGCCAGGTCGTCGAAGTAGTTCGCGATCACGCGGCAGGCCCGCTCGGTCTCCGCGGCGAGCTGGTCCTGCCGCTGCTCCTCCGTCGTGCGCTTGCTCTGCAGCGTCTGCGCCTGCGATCTCAGCTGGTCGAGAAATCCCATGTAACGGAATTCTAGGGCGCGCCCTGCGCGGCGGCGCTCCCGGGGGCACCATGTCCCGCGAGAAAACGGGCAATTGCCGCGGCGATGCCCATGCCGGCGAGCGCGAACGCGCCCGTGACCCACCACAGCGCATGCCAGCCGCCGGCGCGCGCCGCCGCCCAGGCCGCCAGCGGCGGGCCGACGAACTGCCCGAAAGCGGACCATTGCTGCATCCACCCGACCGTGCTCGACACGCTGCCCTCGTCCGGCGCCACCCGCACCGCCACGGAGAAAAGCGTGCCCGGCACCAGCCCGCCCACGGCGGAGAACAGCAGCACGCCGGCATAGCGCACCAGCGCGACGCCGCCCGAGGAGCCCGACGCCCACGGCGCGAACGCGACCATCGCGCCGAGCAGCATGGCGACGTACCCGCACTGCAGCAGCACGGACGGTCGCCAGCCGCGCTGCAGCAGGCGGCCGGAGCCGATGTTGCCGATCATGTTGACGGCCGCCGCGAGCGCCGTCGCCACCGCTGTGAAGGCGGTCGGCAGCCCCGCCTGCGCGTAGATCGTGGGCAGGAAGCCGACCACCGCGAGCCACTGCGCCGAGTAGGTGGCGAAGGCCGCGGAGGCGAGCCACGGCCCCCGCGAGCGCACCGTGCGCGCGATGCGCCCGCGCAGGCTGGCCGCCGCGCCGGCCACGCGCCGGTCCGCATCGGCCGGCACCAGCCACACCAGCGCCGCCGCCATGGCGCAGGACAGCGTCGCCAGCAGCCACCACCATCCCGGCCAGCCGCTGGCCGCGATGAAGGCGGGCCCGAGCAGCAGCGCGGTCGCGGTGCCGAAGGGCATGTACGCACCCCAGAGCCCCAGCATGCCCGGCAGGCGGGCCGGTTCCACCAGCCGCCGGATCAGGCCCGGCGCCGGCAGGGAAGCGAGCAGGAACCCCACGCCTTCGAGCGCGCGCAGCGCCAGCAGCGCCGGCGCAGTGGTCGCGGCGCCGCCGGCGAAGCTCGCCGCCGACAGCAGCACCAGGCCGAGGACCATCGTGCGCCGCGCGCCGATCGCGTCGGCCGCCGCGCCCATCGCGAGCCCGAGCGTCATGCCGGCCACCTGCACCAGCGACAACAGGAAGCCCGCCTGGACCAGCGACAGGTGCAGGCTCTCGCGCAGCACCGGCAGGGCCGGCGGCAGCTTGCCGATGTGGAGGGCGGCGCTGATGCCCGCCAGCACCACGACGAGGGCCGGGTCCGGCCGCTTCACGGCGACAGCAGCCGGCGGCCCGTCAGCCGCTCGTGCTCGCGCAGGGCGTAGCGGTCGGTCATGCCGGCGATGTAGTCGGCCACGGCGCGCGGCGCATCGGGCCGGGCCGTGAAGCCGGCCTGCATCTCCTGCGGCTGCGCGAGGTAGCGCGCGAACAGTTCGCGCACGACCTCCTGCGCCCGGCCGGTGGTCTCGGTCACGCGCGGGTGGCGGTAGAGGTCGTGGAAGAGGAAGTGCTTCAGCTCGGTGGCCTGCGCGCGCAGGCCAGCGCTGAAGGTCACGAGCGGCCCCATGCCGCGCGCGGCGTCGGCGCTGGCGGGGCGCGCCTGCTCGATGCGCTCGCGGGTCGCGTCTATGGCGTCGTAGACCATCGCGCTGAGCATGCGGCGGATCGCCTCGTACAGCAGGCGGCGGCCCGCCAGCTTCGGATGGTCGCGGCGCGCCTGCGCGCAGTGGTCGCCGAACAGGGGCACCTGCGCGACCTGCTCGATCGTGATCAGGCCCGAGCGCACGCCGTCGTCGATGTCGTGCGCGTTGTAGGCGATCTCGTCGGCGAGGTTGCACAGCTGCGCCTCGAGGCTGGGCTGCGTGCGCTCGACGAACCGCCGGCCGACGCCGCCCGGCTCCGCCTCCTGCAGCCGCTGCGCGTTGGCGAGCGAGCAGTGCTTGAGGATGCCTTCGCGCGTCTCGAAGCAGAGGTTCAGCCCGTCGAACTCCGGGTAGCGCTCCTCCAGCGCATCCACCACGCGCAGGCTTTGCAGGTTGTGCTCGAAGCCGCCGTGCAGGGCCATGCATTCGTTCAGCGCGTCCTGCCCGGCGTGGCCGAAGGGCGTGTGGCCCAGGTCGTGCGCGAGCGCGATCGCCTCCACCAGGTCCTCGTTCAGGCCCAGCGGCCGCGCGATCGAGCGGGCGAGCTGCGCCACCTCGATGGAGTGCGTCAGGCGCGTGCGGAACAGGTCGCCCTCGTGGTTGAGGAACACCTGCGTCTTGTAGACGAGCCGCCGGAAGGCGGTGGAGTGCACGATGCGGTCGCGGTCGCGCTGGAACTCGGTGCGCGTCGGCGGCGCGGGCTCCGGGTAGCGCCGGCCGCGGGTGGCCGCGGCGTCGCTGGCATAGGGGGCAAGCGTCATCGGCGGTGCCGCGCCGTCAGCGGGTGCACTCCGCGAGCACCTCGCGCACCAGGTCGTCCGGGGCGCCGCGCACCGCCGCCTGGCCCGGGCGCTCGATCACCACGAAGCGGATCTGGCCCGCCTCGGCCTTCTTGTCCACCCGCATCAGTTCGAGGTAGCGCTCGGCGCCCAGCGCCGGCCCCACGGTGGGCAGCCCCGCGCGGGCGATCAGCGCGGTCACCCGCTGCACGAAGGCGGCGTCGACCAGCCCCAGCCGCTGCGACAGGCGCAGCGCCATCACCATGCCGCAGCCCACCGCCTCGCCGTGCAGCCATTCGCCGTAGCCGAGGCCGGCTTCGATCGCGTGGCCGAAGGTGTGGCCGAAGTTGAGGATGGCGCGCAGGCCAGCCTCGCGTTCGTCCTGCCCCACCACGTTCGCCTTGATCTCGCAGCTGCGCTGCACGGCATGGGCCAGCGCGCGCGCGTCGCGCGCCACCAGCGCATCGACATTCGCCTCGATCCAGTCGAGGAATCCCATGTCCGCGATCGGCCCGTACTTGATCACTTCCGCGAGTCCCGCGCTCAGCTCGCGCGCAGGCAGCGTCTTCAAGGTGTCGAGGTCGCAGAGCACGCGCGCCGGCTGGTAGAAGGCGCCGATCATGTTCTTGCCCAGCGGGTGGTTGATCGCCGTCTTGCCGCCCACCGAGGAATCGACCTGCGCCAGCAGCGTCGTGGGCACCTGCACGAAGGGCACGCCGCGCATGTAGCTCGCCGCGGCGAAGCCGGCCATGTCGCCCACCACGCCGCCGCCGAGCGCGAACAGCACGGTCTTGCGGTCGCAGCCGTGCGACAACAGCGCGTCGAAGATCAGGTTGAGCGTGGACCAGTCCTTGTGCACCTCGCCATCGGGCAGCACCACGTCGAACACGGCGCGGTAGCGCGTGCCCAGGGCCGCACGCAGCGCCTGCAGGTACAGCGGTGCCACGGTGGTGTTGGTGACGATGAGGGCGGCGGCGGCCGCAGGCAGGCCGTCCCAGCTCGCGGGTTCGCCGAGGAGGCCGGCGCCGATCCGGATGTCGTAGCTGCGGTCCCCGAGCGCGATGCGGACCTGCCGGGGAGAGTCGGGAAGCGGGGCTGGCATGCCCCGAGTTTAAGCGGCGCCCGCAGGC
Source organism: Ramlibacter sp. AN1133 (assembly GCF_037890035.1). NCBI lineage: Bacteria > Pseudomonadati > Pseudomonadota > Betaproteobacteria > Burkholderiales > Comamonadaceae > Ramlibacter > Ramlibacter sp. AN1133. The sequence continues at coordinate 132,068 of NZ_JBBKTQ010000010.1, read as the reverse complement.
CCTTCGTCTCGAGCGGCGCCCTCGGCGCCCCCGTCCAGCTCCAGCTGCATCAGGATCATGTTGACCAGGCGCGGCACCGAGGGCCGGCCCGTTTCGATCCGGTAGTGGGCGGCCTGCTGGTACAGCGGGTCGCGCTGGGCGTACAGCTCGCGCAACCGGGCGAGCGGGTCCGCCACCTGCAGCAGGGGCCGCGTGGTGTCGTGGCGCAGGCGCCGGTACAGCTCCTCGGGCGTGGAGCGCAGGTACACCACGGGGCCGGCGGCGCGCAGGCATTCGCGATTCGCCTCGCGCAGCACGGCGCCGCCGCCGGTGGCGATCACGGCCGCGGGGCCCTGCGCCAGTTGCGCCAGCACCTGCTGTTCGAGGTCGCGAAACGCGGCTTCGCCCTCGCGGGCGAAGTACTCCCGGATCGAGCAGCCGAGGCGCTCCTCGATCACGTGGTCGGAATCAAAAAAAGGCAGCCCGAGCCGCCTTGCAAGTTGGCGCCCGACAGTGGTCTTGCCACTGCCGGGCATGCCGACGAGGGTGATGGTCACCTCACGAGGAGACTCAGTTCGGCGACGTGCAGTCCAGCGCTGCGCCGTACGGCGGCGTGCGGAACGAGCCGTTCGTCTGGTCGCCTTCGATGAAGCCCGTGACGAAGTTCTTGGAGACCGTGCCCTCGGACCCGTTCACGCTCGTCGTGACCTTCACCGTGTACGAGAGCCAGGTTGCCACGTTTTGCGGGTACTCGACCTGAAAGGACATGCGGCCATTCGCCCCCGTCGCGTTGCTCCCCAGGAAGGACAGGGCGATGTCCGCCTTGTGCGGCTCCAGCGTGCCGTTGCCGTTCACATCTTCGACGGGGCTCGTGTCCAGCGCGCCGTTGCGGTTCAGGTCCTCGTTGGCGCAGGTGACGCGTGGCGCTGTGAACGTGGCGCCCTTATCGTAAGTGAGGATGTCCACGCTGGCGGAAATCTGCGCGCCGGAGACGGCGTTGCCGGCGGCGTCCACCACCGCCACGTCGAACTGCTTGATGTAGGTGAGGCTGTTGTTGCCACGGGCAAGCAGGTTGTTGTCGCCCAGCGTGATCGACAGCGGCTGGCTGGCGACTGTCAGCGCACCCGTGACTTGGTTCGGACAAGCGCCGTTGGCAATCGAGGCGTCGGTGAGGCCGTAGCAGGCGCGGATCGTCACGCCGTTCGTGGGGCTGGAGCGCGTACCGGCGATGTAGTCGGCGATGGCTTCACCGTTCACGTCCGTGAACACGGTGCCGTCGGCCGTGCTGAGGGCCTCCGTCGGGCCGAGAGAGGGCGACGTGACCTGGAAGCGCACGCGCACGTTCTGGACGGCCTGATTGGAGGCGTTGAGGAACTTCGCACGCAGGGCGGCCCGGTTCGTCGAGCTGCCCACGGTGTTCGGACCGATCGTGTTCGGCACGATCGCCAGGCTGGCCGAGCTGATCGGGCCCACGGCATCCGCGATGCCGCTGCCGGCACCGCTGATCACCTGCACGCTGCGCGTGCCTTGCACACCGAGAGCGGCGACCTCCACGGTGTAGGTGCCGGGGGTGGCCGGCGCCGCGCCCAGGTTGCCCGTCGCATTGCCGTTCACGTCCGTATTCACCGTGCCTGTCAGGCCCAGCGAACCGGAGAAGGTCACGGGCGTATTGACCACCGCGGCGCCGGTGGAATCCACCACCTTGACGTCGACGCGCACCGACTGACCGGGAGCCGGCGTTGCGGGCACCGGGGACACGGTGATCTGGCCGCCGGCCACAGGAACGACGGCCGTTGCGGTCTGCGTCCCCACCTTGATCGCGGCGGTGATGTTGCGGTTGGTCTTGTTGCCGCCGATCGTGATCTTGCCGGTGGCACGACCGTCGGCCCCCGTGGCAGTCGCGTCCGGGGTGAACACGCCGCTGTCGACCGAGACGCTGAACGGCACGCCGGCGACGGGGTTGTTGTTCGCGTCCAGCGCAGTCGCGGTCAGCACGGTCGAATCCGTGCCGGAGTTGTCCAGGGCAGGCTTGCTCAGCTCGAAGATCATGCTGGCCGCGACCGGGGTGGGGGTCGTGCCGCCTGTTCCGGTGCCGGTCCCCGTTCCATCGGTGCCCGTGCCGGTGCCGGTCGACCCGGGGCTTCCGCCGCCGCCGCCGCACGAGGCCAGCACACCGGCCAGGAGCAGCGCGGCCAGCGCCTTCAATTGTCGATTCATCAGAAACTATCCTCCGTCGGGTACTACTTGGGTTATCGGCCGGCAGGCTGGCGGTCCGCCACCATCTTCGGCGTGATGAAGACAAGCATTTCCTGCTTGTTCGTGTTGCGCAGCCGGTTCTTGAACAGGTTGCCCGCGATCGGGATGTCGCCCAGCAGGGGCACCCGGGTCTCGTTCTCGGTCTCGGTCAGCTCGAAGATGCCGCCGATCACGACCGTGCCGCCGTTTTCCACCAGCACCTGGGTGCGGATGTGCTTCGTGTTGATCGCGATGCCCGCAGCCGTCGTCTCGCCGCGGCTGTCCTTGTTGATGTCCAGGTCCAGGATGATGTTGCCTTCGGGCGTGATCTGCGGCGTGACTTCCAGCTTCAGCGTCGCGCGGCGGAAGGCCACCGAGGTCGCGCCGCTGGAGGTCGCCTGCTGGTACGGGAACTCGGTGCCCTGCTCGATCAGCGCCTTGGTCTTGTCGGCCGTCACGATGCGCGGGCTGGACACCAGCTTGCCCTTGCCGTCGGCTTCCAGCGCCGACAGCTCCAGGTTCAGGAAGCGGTTGGCGGCGGAACTGAAGATCGAGATCGCGAAGGTGGAGGCATTGAAGCCGCCCACGCCCGTGGCCGGCAGGTTCACGAAGTTCGTATTGACGGTGTTCAGCGCCGTGGAGCCTTCGCCCGTGGTGCCCGACACGGCATCGTAGGTGCCGCCGAAGGCCACGCGGTTGCTGCCGGCGATGGAGTAGCCCGCATCGCCGCCGCGCACGCCGCGCAGGTCGCTGCCGCCCAGGCGCACGCCCAGCGTCTTGCCGAAGGTATCGGAGGCCTCGACGATGCGCGCCTCGATCAGCACCTGGCGCACCGCGATGTCCAGCTTCTGGATCAGCTGCTGCACCTGGTCCAGCTTGGACGGCACGTCGGTCACGAACAGCTGGTTGGTGCGCGGCTCGGCGATCACGCTGCCGCGGGTGCTGAGGATGCGCGAGGAGCCGGTGCCCGTGAGCTGCACGGCGACGTCGGCGGCCTTGGTGTAGTTCAGCACGAAGCCCTGCGTGCGCAGCGGCTCCAGGTTCTGGATCGCCGCGTTGGCTTCGAGCTCGAGCTTTTCCTTCGCCGCGATTTCGTCCTTGGGCGCGATCCACAGCACGTTGCCGCTGCGGCGCATGCCCAGGCCCTTGGCCTGCAGGATGATGTCCAGCGCCTGGTCCCACGGCACGTCCTTCAGGCGCAGCGTCACGCCACCCGTGACCGAGTCGGAGGTCACGATGTTGAAGTTCGTGAAATCGGCGATGACCTGCAGCAGCGCGCGCACTTCGATGTTCTGGAAATTCAGCGAGAGCTTCTCGCCGGTATAGCCGGGCCCCTGCGACAGCCGGTTCGGGTCCTGCCGCTGCGCGCGGACTTCGACGACGAACTGGTTGTCGGACTGGTAGGCACTGTGTTCCCAGGCGCCGCGCGGCTCGATCACCATGCGCACGCGGTCACCCTGCTGGAACGTGCTCACAGTCTGGATCGGCGTGCCGAAATCCGTGACGTCCATGCGCCGGCGCAGGCCCTCGGGCAGCGTGGACTTGAGAAATTCCACAACCAGCGTCTGGCCCTGTTGGCGGATGTCCACGCCGACCTGGTTGCTCGGGAGGTCCACGACGATGCGGCCGGAGCCGTCCGGGCCGCGGCGGAAATCGAGGTCGCGGATCGGCTGGGTGTCGCGGTTGCGGCTTTCGGCGAAGGTCTGGGGCGCCGCCGGCGCCGTGCCGGCCTGCGCAACCGCGTCGAGCGTCACGATCAGCGACTTGCCGTCCACCTGCGTGCGGTAGTTGGTGGGCGTCTTCAGGTTCAGCACCAGGCGGGCGCGGTCGGGCGCCTGCACCACGTTCACCGAACGCAGGTTGCCGATGTTGATGTCGACCGCGCTGCGCCCCATGCCGTTGGTGGCGCCGGGGATGTCCAGGGCGATGCGCGCCGGCGACTGGATCGCGAAACCGGTGGGCACCGAGGTCAGCGGCTCGGTGAAGTCGATGCGCACGACCTCGACCCCGCCCTGCATGCTCCCGCGCACGCTCTCCACCGCCGGCGCTGCGTGGGCGACGCCCCAGCAGGCCGAAGCCAGGATCGCCGCGGCGGCCACGAAGGCGCGCCAGCCCCAATTCGTTGTTTTCATCATTTGGACTTCTCCTGCAGTTGCAGTGTCGAGGTTCGCTCGATCCATTCGCCGGCCGCGTCCTGCACCAGTTCGCGCAGCACGACCTCCGTCTCCGTCACCTTCGTGATGCGCCCGTAGTTCTGCCCCAGGTAGTTCCCGGGCTTGACCTGGTACAGCAGGTTGTCGACCTTCACCAGGGCCACGGGCAGGCCCTGCTTGATGAGGCTGCCCACCATGGCCATGGAGTCGAGCGGGAAGGCCTCGAGCGGCTCCTTGCGGCGGTTCAACTCGGGCTGCAGCAGGGCGGCGCTGGGCGTGCCGGTCTGCTGCGAGTCGCGCTTGAGCGCGACGACCAGCTTCTGCGAGCTGAAGGGCTCGACCGCCGACTCCTGCGTGTACGCCTGCGGCGTGAAGCGCTTGGGCTCGGGGATCGGCTGCACCTGCGGCTTGATCGAGGCGCGCTGCTCCGTCATCCACTGCTGGATCTCCTCGTGGTCCGAGGCGCCGCAGGCGGCGAGCAGGCTGGCGCCGGCGACGGCGACGGCGAGCGACAGCTTGCGGGTCATTTCTTCGCTCCCTTCGTCGCGCCCTTGCTGGTGGCCTTGCGCTGCGCGGCCACCTCGTCGGGATCGAGGTAGCGGAAGGTCTTGGCGGTGGCATCGAGCGCCAGGATGCTGCCGTCCTTGGTCTGCTGGATGTCGAGGTTGTTGAGCGTCACGATCCGCGACAGGTGGGCGATGTCCGAGGCGAACGCGCCGATGTCGTTGTAGCGGCCCTGCACGCGCACGGCGATGGGCAGCTCCGCGTAGTACTCCTTGACGCTCACCTGCCCCGGGCGGAACAGGTCGAACGTGAGGCTGCGGCCCAGGCCGGCCTGGTTGATGTCGGACAGCAGGGCGTCCATTTCGGCCTTGCTCGGGAGCTGCTTTTCCAGCTGCGTCACGTACTGCTGCACCTGCTCGCGCTGCTTGCGCAGGGCGTCGAGGTTCACCGCCTGCGTGAGCTTCTTGCGGTAGTCCTCGCGCAGGCCGGCTTCCTTCTTCTGTTCCGCCTCGAGTTCGTCGGCGGAATTCGTGAGCCACACGAACCACAGCGCGATGACGATGGCGGCCATGACGGCCAGGCAGACCAGCAGCTTGGGCACGAGCGGCCACGAGGCCGGGTCGTTCGGGTTGAGGCCCCGGAACTGCGAGGCGATCTTTTCCTTGAGGGCAGCGGTGTCGACGGAAGGTACGGCGGTCGCCATGGTTCAGTCCCTGGTTGCGGTGGGCGGGAGGGGATGGCGCATCACTTGCGTGCCGAGGCGGCGGGAACGGCGGGCGCGGCGGCGGCGACGGCGCCGGCGGGCAGCGCGCGGCTGGCCGAGGGCATGGCGCCGGTGGCTGCGGCCGTCGGCGTCAGCGCGGCCGCGCTCGCCGCTGCGGCGGCGGCCGCCGCGGCCTTCTGCGCTTCGCTGGCGCGCAGCAGCTTCACCGTCATCCTGAAATTCGAGACGCGGCGGGCGTCCTTGGGTGCGAGGTTCACGTTGCCCGCGACGATCTCCACCAGCTCGGGGCGCGCGATCCAGGTGCTGCCGGAGCCCAGGTTGCGCAGCAGTTCCGAGACGCGCTCGTTCGACTGCGCCACGCCCGTGAGCGACACGTTGTCGTTCACCTGCTTCATCCCGGTCAGGTACACACCGTCCGGCAGCAGGCGCGAGATTTCGTTGAGCAGGTGCACCGGCATGTTGCGGTCCGCCTGCAGGTCTTCCACGGCCTGCTGGCGCGCGCGCAGGGCGGCGATCTCCTCCTGCAGCGAGGCGATGTCCTTGATCTGCGCGTCCAGCTTCGTGATCTCGGTGGTCAGCATCCGGTTGCGGTTCTGCTGGTTGCCGATCTGCGCGGCGTACCACAGGAACACCCCGCCGGCGATCACCGCGCCCGCCACGGCGGACGCGCCCAGGCCGGCGTAGAACACCTCGCGCCGGCGCTTGCGTGCCGCCTCGCGGTGCGGCAACAGGTTGATCAGGATCACTGCAGGAACCTCCGCATCGCCAGCCCGCAGGAGGTGAGGTACGACGGCGCTTCGCGGCGCACCTTCTTTTCCCGCACGTTCGAGCCGATGTCCATGCCCTGGAAGGGATCGGCCAGGGCGCAGGGGAAGGAGGTCTGGGCGGTGATGGCGTCGCTCAGCCCGGGCAGCGCGGCCGAACCGCCGGCCACCATGATCTGGTCCACGCGGTTGTGCGGCGTGCTGGTGAAGAAGAACTGCAGCGCGCGGGCCACTTCCTGCGCCATGCTGTCCACGAAGGGCTTGAGCACGCCCATCTCGTAGTCCTCGGGCAGTTCGCCGCTGCGCTTCTTGGTCTCGGCCTCCTCGGGCGAGAAGCCGTAGTGGCGCACGATCAGCTGCGTGAGCTGGGCGCCGCCGAAGGCCTGGTCGCGGTCGTACAGGACTTCGTCGTTGCGGATCACCTGCATGCTGGTGGTGGTGGCGCCCACCTCGAACAGGGCCACCAGCTGGTCGTGGCCGCCCTCGGGCAGCGCGCCGATCAGGCGGCTGGCGGCCAGGCGGGCCGCGTACGACTCGACGTCGATGATCACGGGCTTGAGGCCGGCCGCCTCGGCCAGGCCCTGGCGGTCCTGCACCTTTTCCTTGCGGGAGGCGGCGATCAGCACCTCGACGTCGCCGGCCGACGTGCTGCTGGGGCCCACCACGCAGAAGTCCAGGCTCACTTCGTCGAGCGAGAACGGGATGTACTGGTTGGCCTCGGTCTCGACCTGGATCTCGAGCTCCTGCTCCGAGAGGCCGCCGGGAAGGATGATCTTCTTGGTGATCACGGCGGAGGCCGGCAGGGCCATCGCCACGTTGCGCGTGCGGGTGCCGCTGCGCTTGACCACGCGACGCATGGCCTCGGCCACCTCGTCGAACTTCTCCACGTTGCCGTCGTTGATCCAGCCGCGCTCCAGGGGCTCGATCGCGCAACGCTCCAGCACGTAGCCGCCATCCTTGCGAAGGCCCAGCTCCACGAGCTTGACACTGGAAGAACTGATGTCCAGCCCCAACAGGGGGGCCGCCTGGCGGCCGAACAAAGACCCGATAGAGATCAAACCCGCCTCCTGCTCGCCTTCGTGTCAAGGCGTAACGAACTTAAGATTCCACATCAATGCTAGCAGTAAGGTCCTTGTCGCCAAAGGAATTTCCTGGCACGAACCCTGCGCGACGTTGGGAAAAGCAGACGGGCAATGCTGCGATACTGCGGCGTTGCAGGGGCCGCTGCAAGGCCCGGTACGCGCCTGCGCGGAACCTGCCGGGCGCATCCCGGCTCAGATGAATGCATTTTTATAATGGGCGCCCCGGGACGCCCGCTGGAGTTTTATGGCTTCCGACCCCTCTTCCGACTCTCCCGGTTCCGCGCCCGCTCCCCGCCGCCCCCGGCCCTTCTGGCAGCGCTTCCTGCTGAAGTCCTTCGGCTGGACTTTCGGCGTGGCGTTCGCGCTGGTCGCCGCCGCGCTGGCCATCGGCGGCGTCGCGCTCGCGGTGGCCTACCCGAACCTGCCGGACATCGCGGACCTGGCGGACTACCGTCCCAAGCTGCCGCTGCGCGTCTTCTCCAGCGACGGGGTGCTGCTCGGCGAATTCGGCGAGGAACGGCGCAACCTCACGCCCATCACCGAAATCCCCCAAGTGATGAAAAATGCCGTGCTCGCCATCGAGGACGCGCGCTTCTATTCGCACAGCGGCGTGGACTACAAGGGCCTGGTGCGCGCCGCGGTGGCCAACCTGGGCCGCGTCAAGAGCCAGGGCGCCTCCACCATCACCATGCAGGTGGCGCGCAACGTCTACCTGTCCTCCGAGAAGACCTACACGCGCAAGCTGTACGAGGTGCTCCTGACCTTCAAGCTGGAACACCTGCTGTCGAAGGACCAGATCCTCGAGATCTACATGAACCAGATCTTCCTGGGCAACCGCGCCTACGGGTTCGCGGCCGCCGCGGAAACCTACTTCGGCAAGCCGCTCAAGGAGATCACCATCGCCGAGGCCGCGATGCTGGCCGGCCTGCCCAAGGCGCCGTCGGCCTTCAACCCGGTGCAGAACCCCTCGCGCGCCCGCGCCCGCCAGCTGTACATCATCGAGCGCATGGAGGAGAACGGCTTCATCACCGCGGCCGAAGCCGACGCGGCGAAGAAGCAGGAACTGCACGTGCGCACGGGCCTGCAGACCACCGCCGTGCGCGCCGAGTACATCGCCGAGACGGTGCGCCAGCTGGTGTTCGCGCAGTACGGCGAGGAGACCTACACCCGCGGCCTGAACGTGTTCACCACGGTGCGCGCCAAGGAGCAGGAAGCCGCGTACAAGTCGCTGCGCCAGGGCATCATGGGCTACGAGAAGCGCCAGATCTACCGCGGCCCCGAACGCTTCGTCGACCTGCCCGCGGACCCCAAGGAACTGGACGACGCGATCGACGACGCGCTGGCCGAACACCCGGACAACGGCGACGTGCTGGCGGCCGTGGTGCTGGAGGCCACGCCCAAGAAGATCGTGGCGGTGCGCGGCAACGGCGACCAGATCGACATCATCGGCGAGGGCCTGCGACCCGCGCAGTCGGGCCTGTCCGACAAGGCGCCGCCCAAGATCAAGATCCGGCGCGGCGCGGTGATCCGCGTCATGAAGTCGCCCAAGGACACCTGGGAGATCACCCAGATCCCCGAGGTGGAAGGCGCCTTCGTCGCCATCGACCCGCGCGACGGCTCGATCCACGCCATGGTGGGCGGCTTCGACTTCAACAAGAACAAGTTCAACCACGTCACGCAGGCGTGGCGGCAGCCCGGCTCCGGCTTCAAGCCCTTCATCTACTCGGCGGCGCTCGAAAAGGGCTTCACGCCCTCGACCATCGTCAACGACGCGCCCCTGTTCTTCGGCGGCGACGTCACCGGCGGGCCGCCGTGGGAGCCGAAGAACTACGACGGCAAGTTCGAGGGCCCGATGCCGCTGCACACGGCGCTGGCGAAGTCCAAGAACATGGTGTCGATCCGCATCCTGCAGGCCGTGGGCACGCAGGCGGCGCAGGACTGGGTCACGCGCTTCGGCTTCGACGCCGAGAAGCATCCGCCCTACCTGACCATGGCGCTGGGCGCGGGCTCGGTCACGCCGATGCAGATGGCGCTGGGCTACTCGGTGTTCGCCAACGGCGGCTACCGCATCAACCCCTGGCTGATCACGCGCATCACCGACCAGAAGGGCAGGCCGCTGGTGGAGAGCCAGCCGCCGCTGCTGAACGAGTCGATGCGTGCCATCGACGCGCGCAACGCCTTCATCATGGACCGCCTGCTGCAGGAAGTGGCCCGCTCCGGCACCGCCGCGCGCTCGCAGCGCGAATTGAAGCGCGCCGACCTGTACGGCAAGACCGGCACCACCAACGATTCGATGGACACCTGGTTCAACGGCTTCCATCCCAGCCTGGTGGCGATCGTCTGGATGGGCTTCGACACGCCGCGTTCGCTGGGCGACCGCGAAACCGGCGGCGGCCTGAGCCTGCCGATCTGGATCAACTTCATGGAGACCGCGCTCAAGGGCGTGCCGACCATGGAGCCGGCGGCTCCTGAAGGGGTGATCAACGTCGGCGGCGAGTGGTACTACGAGGAATACGCGCCCGGCGCCGGCATCCGCAGCCTGGGACTGGCCGGCGAGCCGGGCGGTGCGGTTGGCGGCGGTGGCGGCGGCGCGCCGGCCAACGGGACGCCGCGCGTGCAGGGCCCCTCCGGCGAGCAGTCGCCGGGTTCCCCTGGGGACCGCAGCATGCTCAACGCGGACGGCCAGGCGCCACCGCGGGCGCCCGCCGACGAGCGCCGCAGCATCCTCGACCTGTTCAGGAACTAGGGAAGGTCAGCGGGCGGCCGGCCTGCTCGCTGGCGTAGCGGCTGAGGTCGGCGAAGAACTCGCCACCGTGGCCCTTGGTGTCGCGCCAGCCCTGGCCGTCGAAGCGGTAGTGGAAGCCGCCCGCCTTGGCGGCCAGCCACACTTCCTGCAGCGGCTTCTGCAGGTTCACGACGATCTGGCTGCGGTCGGGAAAGACCAGCGTCACCATGCCGCCGACGCGCTGGTTGTCGATGTCGGCGTCGGTGCTTTCGTTGATCCGGTCGCAAGCGGCTTCCACCGCCGTCAGCAGGGCCTCGGCGCGGTCCAGGTACTCGAGATCGGTCATTACAATTTCCAGATGTCAGGTGTCCCCCAAATTCTAGTCAGCGCGCTCGCCGCTGCCGCCCTGCTGGTCGCCTGCGGCCAGAAAGGCCCGCTCGTGCTGCCCTCCGGCGAAGCCGCCGCGGGCCGCGCCACGCTCCCGCAGACGCTCGCGCCGTCGACCAGCGCGGTCACGCCCACGCCCGCCGCGTCGCAACCCCCGACCGGTACCGCCGTGCCGGCGCCGCGGCCATGAGCGCCCCGCGCCTGCCGGGCGCCCCGTTCGTGCAGTACCGCGGCGACGAGCTCTTCGTCGAGGAGGTGCGCTTGGCGGACCTCGCACGCGACCACGGCACGCCGCTGTTCGTCTACTCGCGCGCCGCGATGCTGGCGGCGCTGGCCGCCTACCAGCGCGGCTTCGCCGGCCGCAAGGCGAAGATCTTCTATGCGATGAAGGCCAATTCGTCGCTCGCCATCCTGCAGGTGTTCGCGCGGGCCGGCTGCGGCTTCGACATCGTGTCCGGCGGCGAGCTCGAACGCGTGCTGGCTGCCGGCGCGCAGGCCTCGGACGTGATCTTCTCCGGCGTCGGCAAGAGCCGGCGCGAGATGCGCCGCGCGCTCGAAGCCGGCATCCACTGCTTCAACGTGGAAAGCGAGGCCGAGCTGGAGGTGCTCAGCGCGGTGGCCGTCGAACTCGGAAAACGGGCGCCAGTGAGCCTGCGCGTCAACCCGGACGTCAATCCCCTCACCCACCCGTACATCTCCACCGGCCTGAAGGGCAACAAGTTCGGCATCGCGCACAGGAACGCGCTGCGGGCCTACCAGCGCGCCGCGGCGCTGCCGGGGCTGCGCGTGGTCGGCATCGACTGCCACATCGGCTCGCAGATCACGCAGGTGTCGCCGTACCTGGACGCGATGGACCGCGTGATGGACCTCGTCACGCAGATCGAGGCGGCGGGCATCCCGATCGAGCACATCGACTTCGGCGGCGGCCTGGGCATCGTCTACAACGAGGAGCAGCCGCCCGCGGCCGACGCGCTGTGGCAGCGCCTGCTGCAGCGGCTGGATGCGCGCGGCTTCGGCGACCGGCAGCTGATGATCGAGCCGGGTCGTTCGCTGGTCGGCAACGCGGGCCTGTGCGTCACCGAGGTGATGTACCTCAAGCCCGGCGACCAGAAGAACTTCTGCATCATCGACGCGGCGATGAACGACCTGCCCCGCCCCGCCATGTACGAGGCCTTCCACCAGATCGTGCCGCTGCAGCGCGGCAGCGCGCAGTCCACCGTGTACGACGTGGTGGGGCCGGTATGCGAGAGCGGCGACTGGATCGGCCGCGAGCGCAAGCTGTCCGTGCAGCCGGGCGACCTGCTGGCCGTGCTGTCCGCGGGTGCCTATTGCATGAGCATGGCCAGCAACTACAACTCGCGCGGCCGCGCCGCGGAGGTGCTGGTGGACGGCGCGCAGGTGCACGTGGTCCGCGACCGCGAGGACGACGCGGACCTGCTGCGCAAGGAGCACCTGCTGCCTTGAAGGCGGGAGGGTGCGGTGCACCCTCCCGCCTCGCATCAGCCGCCGGTCAGCGGCGTCAGCGTCACGGTGCCGACGTTGTTGCCGTTGAGCGTGAGCGCCCCGCCCGCCGTGACGGCGACGATCACGGAGGAACCGGCCGAAGCCGCGGCACCCAGGAGGAGGGCGACCGAACGGCTGGTCGCCACGCCGTTGGCCACCGCGCCGGCCGTGTTGACGTTCAGGTTGCAGGGGTTGACGGTGACCGTCTGGCCCAAGGCCAGTCGATGGCCGGCCGGGAAGTTCGACGCCGTGACGGCGAAGATGCACGAGCCGAAGGTGGTCGTGCCGGTCGCCGTGTTGCCGCCGGAGCTGATCGAAAAGCCCGGGGTGGCCGAAGCCGTGGTGAAGGTCACGGTCGTGGCCGCTGTCGTCCCCAGGCCGGTCACGCCATTCGGGAAGCTGAACGGCGTCTGCACCACGGCCGAAGTGGTCGTCGCGTTCGCTGCCAGTGTCGTGTTGCTTGCGGCGACCATCAGCTGGTCGTCGCCGCCGCCGCCGCAGCCCGCCAGCGTCACCGCCAAGGCTGCGATGCAAAGAAGCTTCTTCATGTCGAGTCCTGTCCTCTGTTGTTGGAAGCTCGACTGTAAAGCGTAACCAGACGCTACGGCTTAACGCAGCCCAACAACCGCCAGCCGGCGCCGGCCGGTCGTCGGCGCGCCGGCCCAACGGAGGCGTCAGAGCGCCCGGTCCGCCAGCGGATAGAGCTCGTTGTTCTCGCGCGCGATGCGCCGCCCGATCGCCGCGAAGACGGAATGCGAGTCGCGGGCGAAACCCGCGGGGTCCGCGGCGATGGCTTCGAGCTGCCACTTCTGGTTGTACGCCGTGAAGACGCCGGCCAGGCCGCCCATCTCCTGCTGGAAAGCCAGGGAAATGCTGCGCGAGTTCTCCACGTCGACGTCCGCCAGGCGCGGGTACAGCGCCTTGTCCTCCATCGCCAGGTGCACCGTGAGCTTGCCCGCCAGCGCGGACAGCAGGTTGCGCAGGCCGTGCGCGTCGGCGGGCTGCGCCTTCAGCCGGGCGACGATGTCACCCACCATGGTCAGCAGCTCCTGGTGCTGCCGCCGGAAATTGTCCGTGTACGCCATCCATCGCCCCCTGTGGAAAGGGTCGGATCGTATCGAGGCGTAACAGGCCGTGCCGTGCAGGCTCCGCGACGATGCCGTGCGGGCGACGGCCGGCGTGCGCCGGCCGACCGGCGAGCCGCGTCAGCGCGACGGGCGCGTCCCGGCGGCCCCCGCCATGGGCCGGGCGGCCTGGCGCCGGCGCAGGAACTCGCGCACCCGCCAGCCAAGCAGCACGGCCAGGATCGCGGCATAGACGGCCACCTCGGCGAAGTTGTTCTTCGCGGCGCGCATCCAGAAGAAGTGCAGGATGCCCAGCGGCGCGATCACGTAGACCAGCTTGTGCAGCGCCTGCCAGCGAGGGGCGCCCATCGCCTTGACCGCGCGGTTGAACGAGGTGGCGGCCAGCGGCGTGAGCAGCACGAAGCCGGCGAAGCCGACCAGGATGAACGGACGCTTGGCGATGTCCTTGCCCATCTCCGCCAGGTCGAAGCCCTGGTCGAACCACGCCCAGGCGAGGAAATGGAGGAACACGTAGAAGTACGTGAACAGCCCCAGCATGCGCCGGAAGCGCGCCAGCGTCGGCAGCCGCGCGGCCACGCGCAGCGGCGTGACCGCCAGCGTGAGGCACAGGAAGCGCAGCGTCCAGTCGCCGGTGGAGCGCGACAGGTATTCGGCCGGGTTGGCACCCAGGTGGTCCGTGAGCGCCCCGTAGAACAGCCAGGCGAAGGGCAGCAGGCCCGCCACGAACACGATGGGCTTGGCCGCGGGGTGCAGCAGCGCGCGCGCGAGCGTCATGCGCGCCGCATCAGAAGTTCTTCTTCAGGTCCATGCCCGCATAGAGCTGGCCGACCTGCGCCTCGTAGCCGTTGAACATCAGCGTCTTGCGCTTCTTGGCGAACAGGCCGTCCTCGCCGATGCGCCGCTCGGTGGCCTGCGACCAGCGCGGGTGGTCCACGTTCGGGTTCACGTTGGAATAGAAGCCGTACTCGTTGGCGGCGGCCTTGTTCCACGCCGTCTTCGGCATCTGCTCCAGGAAGCGGATCTTCACCAGGCTCTTGCCGCTCTTGAAACCGTATTTCCACGGCACCACCACGCGCACCGGCGCGCCGTTCTGGTTCGGCAGCACCTCGCCGTACATGCCGAAGGTGAGCAGGGTCAGGGGGTGCATGGCCTCGTCCATGCGCAGCCCCTCCACATAGGGCCAGTCCAGCACGCGCGAGCCCACGTAGGGCATCTGCTTCGGGTCCGCGAGGGACACGAACTCGACGAACTTCGCGTTCCCGGTGGGCTCGACCTTCTCGATGAGCTTCGCCAGCGAGTAGCCCACCCACGGGATCACCATCGACCAGCCCTCCACGCAGCGCAGGCGGTAGATGCGCTCTTCCTGCGGGGCGAGCTTGACGAGGTCTTCCAGCGCGTACTTCGCGGGCTTCTTCACGGCGCCCTCGATCTCCACCGTCCACGGCGAGGTCTTCAGCGTGTGCGCGTGCTCGACCGGGTCGCCCTTGTCGGTGCCGAACTCGTAGAAGTTGTTGTAGCCCGAGGCGTCCTTGTACTCGGTCACCTTGTCCATCGTGACCGCACCGGGCACGGTGGAGCGCACCGTCTGCAGCGCGGCATGCTTGCCGGGCCGCGCGACCTGTTGCGCGAAGGCCTCGCGCTGCGCCCACTGCGCGAGCGCCGCGCCGGCGACGCCGGTGGCCATCCACCTGAGCAGGCGCCGCCGGTCCTCGTAGATGCCGCGCGGCGTGATCTCGCTGGCGATCGGGTGCTCGAAGCCGTCACGGCCGGTGCGGATCAGCATGGCTGGGGTCTCCTTGTGGTCTCTGATGCCTTGGATGCACCCATTCTTGCAAGGATTCCAAAAACCTGCCGGACGGCGGGTCGCAGCCCCCGGTTCCTACAGTTCGCCGTAGCTGTGCAGGCCGGAGAGGAACATGTTGACGCCGAGGAAGGCGAAGGTCGTGACCGCCAGGCCGACCAGCGCCCACCACGCCGACACCGTGCCGCGCAGGCCCTTCATCAGCCGCATGTGCAGCCACGCCGCGTAGTTCAGCCAGACGATCAGCGCCCAGGTTTCCTTCGGGTCCCAGCTCCAGTAGCCGCCCCAGGCTTCGGCGGCCCACAGCGCGCCCAGCACGGTGGCGATGGTGAAGAAGGCGAAGCCGACGGCGATGGACTTGTACATGACGTCGTCCAGCACGTCCAGGGCCGGCAGGCGCTGCGCGATGCGCCGGCGCCCCAGCAGGATGCCGCCGACGATCAGCGCCGACACCGCGAAGTAGATCGTCCAGTAGCTGCTGCTGGTCTCCACCGACTTGCGGAAGGCCATGGGGATCACCGTCAGGAACACGCCCAGCACCCACAGGGGCGCGAGCCGGTGCCAGCGCTTTTCCGCGGCCTGCAGCTTCACCAGGTACGCGAACGCCACCATCGCCGCCAGCGAGAAGGTGCCGTAGCCGATGAAGTTGGCCGGCACGTGCAGCTTCATCCACCAGCTCTTGAGGGCCGGCACCAGCGGCTGGATCTCGTGCGCCTCGCGCGCCATCGAGTACCAGAACAGGAAGCCGACCGCGGCGCTCACCACCAGCATCACGAAGGCGCCGATCGCGCGCGTCTCGTACTGCTGCTCGAAGTACAGGTAGAAGACCGTCGTCATCCAGCAGAAGAGGACGAACACTTCGTACAGGTTGCTCACCGGGATATGGCCGATGTCCGGCCCGAGCAGGTAGCTTTCGTACCAGCGCACCAGCGTGCCGACCAGGGCGAGCGCCACGCCGGCCCAGGCCAGGCGCGAGGCGATCGTCTCCATCGTGCCGGCCTGGCCGCGCGCGAACATGCCGATCCAGTAGAAGGCCGTGCTCATGACGAACAGCACGCTCATCCAGAGGATCGCCGACTGGCTCGAAAGGAAGTACTTCAGCCAGAAGACCTGGTCCGCGCGCGCGATGTCGCCCTGGTAGGACACCACGCCCAGCAGCGCGCAGCCCGCGACCGCCAGCATCAGGCCGCGCAGGGGCCGCCAGAACCAGCCGAGCCAGATCGCCGACGGGATGGAGGCGAGCAGGATGCCCTTCTCGTACACGTCCATGTGCTGCTGGTAGCGGGCCAGGGCGTAGCAGCCGCCGGCGGCCGCCAGCAAGGCGAACAGCCAGTCGAAGGGGGTGCGCCTGGCGAAGAAGCCTTCGTCGAGCGCGAGGGTGGTGGTGGTCGTGGCGGTGTTCATGCCCTTGCTCCCAGCAGCTTGTCCTTCAGGCGTCGGAATTCGCGATCCACGTCCAGCAGCTTGCGATTGCTGGACAGGGCCATGCGCGCCTGCGATCCCGCGCCGTCCGGGCTGAGCCACACCCACAGGCGCCGCTCCCGGACGTACAACATGGCGAACACGCCCAGGATCAGGAGCGCGCAGCCGAGGTACACGATGTAATGCCCCGGCGAGCGCGTCACCTGGAACACGCTGGCCTGGACCTGCCTGAACTCCTGCAGCTGGAACGCCAGCGGCACCGGGTAGGCGAACGAGTCGCTCAGGGCAAGCACTGCCTGCGTCATGAAGGCCTGGCCGCGCGCGTCCCGCGGCAGGGGCTTGGCCCCGGCCTTCTCGCGGCTTGCCTGCGCCAGTTCGTACAGCGTGCCATTGAGCAGGCCCACCAGCGCTTCGCCGGCCCGGGTGCGCTCCGCCTCGGGCACCTTCGCCTCGATGAACTCGGAGACGGCCTGCAGGCCACCGGTGCCCTTGGCCGCCTCGGGCGCCGCTCCGGCGAAGAGGGCCAGCACGCGCCGCGTCGACTCGACCACCTGCGCCGCCGTCTCGGGCTGGCCCGGGTCGGTGACCGTCTTCGCGTACGCCCGCACCGCGGCGTCGCGCAGCGCCGGATCGGCCAGGGCCGCGCGCAGGCGCAGGAAACCCTCCAGCGAGCCGTTCTCGTCGGCCGGCACGCGCAGGTAGCGGAAGGCCTCGTTCGGGTTCTCGCGCGCGCCCAGCAGGAACAGTGGGACGCCGTCGCCCAGGTCGACGGGCAGCATGTAGTTCTGGAACTCGCGCGCCTGGCCCGCGGCGTCGCGCAGCTTGTACGTGATGCTGGGGCCGACGTTGCGCAGGTTCCTCTTCGCCACCGTCCTG
Source organism: Ramlibacter sp. AN1133 (assembly GCF_037890035.1). Taxonomy (NCBI): domain Bacteria; kingdom Pseudomonadati; phylum Pseudomonadota; class Betaproteobacteria; order Burkholderiales; family Comamonadaceae; genus Ramlibacter; species Ramlibacter sp. AN1133. The sequence goes on along the minus strand of NZ_JBBKTQ010000010.1, from coordinate 114,828 downwards.
TTCGCCGCGCCGAGGCGCGCATCGAGCGACTGGCGCAGGTCCACGCCGCGCACGTCGGCGCCGCTGCCGTCGCCGCCGGCACCCGTGAGGTTCTCCACGTTCATCACCCGCAGGCCGGTGAATTCGAGCGTCATCTTCTCGGCGCCGGGCTGCTGGCCCTTGGACAGCGCCGTGGAGCCGCCGATGTGGCCCTCGACTTCGAAGCGGTGCGTGCTGCCGTCCAGGGGCAGCGCCTGCAGCTTCACCGAGGAGCCGCCGTCGTCGAAGCTGGATTGGTAGATCTCGATGCCGCGGTGCCGCGCCGGATGGTTCACCTCCACGCGCGCCGGGACCTGCTCGCCCGTCTCCTTGTCGTGGATCACGATGTCGCTGGCGAACAGCTTGGGCATGCCGCTCTCGTAGTACTCCACGACGAACTTCTTCAGCTCGATCGCGAAGGGCAGCTCCTGCAGCAGGATGCCGTCGGACTGGCCCAGCACCGCGGTGGACGACTGCATGCCTTCGGCCACCATCAGGTTGCCGCGGAAGGTGGGGTTGCTCGCGGGCAGGCGGTGCTGCGCCGGCACGTCGGCGATCACGCCGCCGCCGCTGTACGGCGTCTTGCCGCCCCACAGCATCTGCGCGCGCACGATCAGGTCGCCATCGAGCAGGCCGCCCAGGCAGATCAGCACGATCGCGCCGTGGGCCGCGAGGTAGCCGATCTTGTTCGCGCCGCCGGCCCTGGCGGCGACCATCCAGCCGGTCGTGCCGCGCTGCTGCAGGCGCACCTTCCAGCCGCCGCTGGCGAGCGCCTGCCCGAGGCGCTGCGCCTCGGCCTGCGGCGGGCCCGCGAGCGGCGCCTCTGCCCGGTGGTGGAAGGCGAGCAGCGCGTTCTCGCGGATGTTCTCCTTGCAGGTCTTCAGGTCGGCCAGGACCTTGGGCGCATTGCGCGCGATGCACAGCGAGGTGCTCGCCACCAGGAAGGCCAGGATCAGCAGGAACCACCAGGCGCTGTAGACCGTGTTCAGGCGGATCGCCATGAACAATTCGGCCCAGAACGGGCCGAACTGGTTGATGTAGTTCCCGAGCGGCTCCTGTTGCTTGAGCACGGTGCCGATCACCGAAGCGATGCAGAGGACCGTCAGCAGCGCGATGGCGAAGCGCATCGACGAGACCAGTTCCGAGAGCGCGCGGATCCGGCCCGGGGGGGCGGCGGAAGGCGGGAGGGCGGCGGCGGCGGTCGTCATGCAGGAAGGCGAAAAAACAAGGCGGGCCCTCTTGCGAGGCGCCCGCCCATCTTGGTTCGGCTACGCGCGGTTTGGTTCAACCGCGCGTGGAGCCCGCTTGATTCAGCGCAAGCCGGCGATGTAGTCGGCCACCGCGCGGATCTCGCGGTCGTTCAGCTTGGCGGCGATCTGCGCCATCTGCGGGCTGTTCTTGCGGATGCCGTCGCGGAAGGCGACCAGCTGGCTGGCGGTGTAGTCGGCGTGCTGGCCCGACAGGCGCGGGTACTGCGCGGGGATGCCGGCGCCGTTGGGGCTGTGGCAGCCGGCGCAGGCGGGCAGCTGGCGGTTCTGCGCGCCACCGCGGTAGATCCGCTCGCCCAGCGAGACCAGCTCCTTGTCCTTGGCGAAGCCGGGGCTGGCCTTCTGCGAGCCGACGTAGGCCGCGATGTTCTTCATGTCGGCTTCGGTCAGCTGCGACGCGAAGCCCTGCATGATCGGGTTCGGGCGCTTGCCGCTCTTGAACTCCGTCAGCTGCTTGACGATGTAGGAAGGGTGTTGCGCGGACAGCTTCGGGTTGGCGGGCGTGCCGGAATTGCCGCCCTGGCCATGGCAGGCCGCGCAGACGGTACCGAATTTCGCCTCGCCGGCGGCCGGGTCGGGCTTGCCGTTGGCGGCGGTGGCGACCGCAGCGGGCGCTGCCGCGGCAGGCGCTGCTGCGGCAGGCGCTGCCGCAGCAGGCGCGGCAGCCGCCGGAGCGGAGGCAGCTTCCACCGGGGCGGCTGCGCTGGCGGCCGGTGCCGCCGGCTGCTGGGCCCCGGCTTGGAGCGCGAAAGTGGCCAGCACGGCGGCCAGCAGCAGGGTAACAGGCGACTTGATCACGTTTCTTCGATTCGTTTGGCGCAAAACCCCGGGATTCTACAATGCCGCCTCCTCCCCTCTTCCCTCCCCGATGACCTCCCCGACGGGCCCCAGCGCCCCCAACACCTCCGAACCGGGGACCACCGCTGCCCAGGCCGTCGCCTGGATGCACACCGCGCGCTTCCTCACCACCGCGCCGCGCCTCGAGCATCTTCCCGAATCGGAAGTGCCCGAGATCGCGTTCGTGGGCCGCTCCAACGCCGGCAAGTCCACCTGCATCAACACGCTCACGCAGCAGAAGCGGCTCGCGTTCGCGTCCAAGACGCCGGGCCGCACGCAGGCCATCAACCTGTTTTCCCTGGGCAAGCAGGGCATCACCGACGCGGTGCTGGCCGACCTGCCCGGCTACGGCTATGCGGCCGTGCCCAAGCAGGACAAGCTGCGCTGGCAGCAGGTGATGGCGAATTACCTCGTGACGCGCCCGAATCTCGTCGGCGTGGTGATGATGGTCGACCCGCGCCACGGCCTCACCGAACTCGACGACATCCTGCTGGAGGTGATCCGCCCCCGCGTCGAGGCGGGCCTGAAGTTCCTCGTGCTGCTCACCAAGGCCGACAAGCTCAACCGCTCCGAGGCGAACAAGGCGCTGTCCATCGCGCGACTGCAGACGGCCGGCGGCGAGGTGAAACTGTTCTCCGCCCTGAAGAAGCAGGGCGTGGAGGAGACCGCGCTGCTCCTCTGGCACTGGACGCACCCGGAACCCGAACCCGCACCAGAACCATGACCATCGAGACCTGGCAGCAGGCGCTTCCCCACGGCATCACCCTGAGTTGCCGCGCCGCGGGACAGCGTGGCCGCCCGGTCCTGATGTTCCTGCACGGCTTCCCCGAGGCGGCCTTCATCTGGGACGAACTGCTCGAACACTTCGCGCAGGACGCCAATGGTGGCTACCGCTGCGTGGCACCGAACCTGCGCGGCTACGAAGCCTCGTCGCAGCCCGCCGAGGTGTCGGCCTACCGGCCCAAGCACCTGGTGCAGGACATCGCCGCGCTGGCGCAGATCGAAGGCGCGCCGCTCGCGTGCCTGGTGGCGCACGACTGGGGCGGCGCCGTGGCCTGGGGGCTGGCCAACCAGCAGCCCCAATTGCTGCAACGCCTGGCGATCCTCAATTCGCCGCATCCCGGCACCTTCCTGCGCGCGCTGCAGGCGAGCGAGGCGCAGCAGGAGGCCAGCGCGTACATGAACTTCCTGGTGCGCCCGGACGCCGAGGCGCTGCTGCGCGAGGACGACTACCGGCGCCTGTTCGGCTTCTTCACGCACTGGGGCCCCGCCACCTGGCTCACGGGCGCGCTGAAGGCGCAGTACCGCGCGCTGTGGGACGCGAGCCTCACGGGCGGCCTGAACTACTACCGCGCCTCGCCGCTGCGGCCGGCGCGCGCCGACGATCCCGGCGCCGCCGCGGTCACGCTGCCGCGCGAGATGCTCACCGTGGACGTGCCCACGCTGGTGCTGTGGGGCCTGAATGACACGGCGCTGCTGCCGGAACTGCTGGATGGCCTCGAGGATTACATCCCGCGCCTGACCGTGCACAAGGTGCCGGAGGCCTCGCACTGGATCGTCCACGAGCAGCCGCAGCTCGTCGCCCAGCGGCTCGCCGCCTTCCTGCGCTCGTGACGGCATCTGCGCAGGCTGGCGGTGACGCGCGAAGCGCAGGAACCCCAGCTCCGCTGCGCTCGCTGATCGCTGGGGTTCGCAAGGCTCACCGCCAGCCTACGATCCATCCAGCCTCAATAGACCCCAGGCTGGCCCGGCGGGCGCGTCTTGAAGCGCTTGTGCACCCAGTAGTACTGCGCCGGCATCTCGTCGATGTACGCCTGCAGCCGCCGGTTCATCAGCGCCGTGTCGGCCTCGAGGTCCTTCGTCGGGTAGTCCTGCCACGCCTCGCCCACCCGCACCTCGTAGCCTTGCGGCGTGAGCCTGGTGATCAGGGGCACCACCTTGGCCTTGCCCAGGCGCGCGAAGCGCGAGAGCGAAGGCACGGTGGCGGCCGGCACGCCGTAGAAGGGCACGAAGATCGACTCCTCGGGGCCGAAGTTCATGTCCGGCAGCAGGTACATCACGTGGCCGGCGCGCAGCGCGGCGATCAGGTCGCGCACACCCTCGGAGCGGCTCATGGGCCGGGCGTCGCCGAAGCGGTTGCGGCCCTTGAGCACCCAGGCGTCGATCACGGGATTGCTCTGCTGCGTGTAGATGCCCACGAAGCTGCGCGGCACCTGCTGCGACATGGCGCTCACGCCCGCGTCGAGCCCGACGAAGTGCGGGCAGAACAGGATCGTCGCGTCCCGGCCGGCGAGCTCCTGCACGGCGCCCGTCAGGTGCACCCGGCGCCTGACGACCTCGGGCGGCGCATGCCAGAGCCAGGCGCGATCGAGGAAGGACTGCGCCACGTACACGAACACCTCGCGCGCGACACGCCGGCGCTCGGACAGCGACCACTGCGGAAAGCACAGGCGCAGGTTCACGTCGACCACCTTGCGGCGCGACCACACCAGCGCGTACAGCACCAGGCCCAGCGCGCGCCCCAGCGCCCGCACCCACGATAGCGGCAGGTGCGCGATCAGCCGCATGAAGGCGATGCCGGCGCGGCTCATCATGCGGCGGCCTCCTCGCGCGGCGGCTTGTAGCGCGCATAGCCCCACAGGTACTGCGTCGGTCCGGCGCGCACCATGCGCTCCATTTCGGCGTTCACCTGCGCGGCGGCCTCCTCGGGCACGCGCGAGAGCTCGCCCTCGAAGCGGTGCACGTGCACCCGGTAGCCGCGCCCGCCCGCCAGCCGCTCGCCCCACACCAGCAGCAGCACGGCGCCGGTCTGCTGCACCAGCCGCGCCGGCAAGGTCATGGTGTACGCGTCGCGGCCGAAGAAGGGCGCCCACACGCCCAGCCCCTGCGGCGGAACCTGGTCGGGCAGCAGGCCCACGGCCTCGCCGGCCTTGAGCGCCCGCAGCATCTGCCGCACGCCGGCCAGCGTGGTCGGCACCGCCGTCATGTCGGGGCGGTTGCGCGAAGTGGCGACCAGTTCGCGCAGCCACGGCTTGCGCGCCGGCCGGAACAGCACCGTGACGGGCCCGAACTGCGCCGCGTAGGAGCGCGCGGTGACCTCGAAGCACCCCAGGTGTGGCGTGAGGAACACGATGCCGCGCCCTTCCGCACGCAGGGCGCGGACCATTTCCGCCTGTTCCCAGTGCACCGGCGGCATGGCGCCGAACCACAGCCGCGGCGTCTCGGCGACCAGCTTGCCGGCCTCGGCGACGGCGCGCCGCACCTGCGCGAAGGCGTAGCCGCCCTGGGCCGCGTTGGCCACGAAGCGGCGCCGGTAGGTGGGCGAGGCCAGGAAGGAGATCCAGCCCAGGACAGTGCCCAGCGCGTGCAGCAGCGGCAGGGGCCATTCGGCGAGCAGTTGGAAGAGTCGTTTCACGCGGGTTAGAATCGGGGCGTCGCCGAGTTATGAACTACTTGCAGGGCGACTCGAAAAAATTCTGCTAAAGCGTTCGCCCGAGCTCCGGCAGAAGGCAACGCGCCTTCCCATCAACCGCTGGAGTTTATTCAAATGGCGAACGACTTTCTCTTCACTTCCGAATCGGTGTCCGAAGGGCACCCCGACAAGCTGGCCGACCAGGTGTCGGACGCGATCCTCGACGCGATCTTCGCGCAGGACCCGCGCAGCCGCGTCGCCGCCGAGACCCTGGCCAACACGGGCCTCGTGGTGCTGGCCGGCGAGATCACCACCAACGCGCACGTCGACTACATCCAGGTCGCGCGCGACACGATCAAGCGCATCGGCTACGACAACACCGAATACGGCATCGACTACAAGGGCTGCGCGGTGCTGGTCGCCTACGACAAGCAGTCGAACGACATCGCCCAGGGCGTGGACCACGCCTCCGACGACCACCTGAACACCGGCGCCGGCGACCAGGGCCTGATGTTCGGCTACGCCTGCGACGAGACGCCGGTGCTGATGCCCGCGCCGATCTACTACGCCCACCGCCTGGTGGAGCGCCAGGCGCAGCTGCGCAAGGACGGCCGCCTGCCCTTCCTGCGCCCGGACGCCAAGTCCCAGGTGACCATGCGCTACGTGGATGGCAAGCCGCACAGCATCGACACCGTGGTGCTGTCCTCGCAGCACGCACCCGAGATGAGCGACGGCCACAAGATGAAGCCGGCCTTCGTCGAGGCGGTGATCGAGGAGATCATCAAGCCGGTGCTGCCCAAGGAGTGGCTCAAGGAAACCACGTACCTGATCAACCCCACCGGCCGCTTCGTGGTCGGCGGCCCGCAGGGCGACTGCGGCCTCACGGGCCGCAAGATCATCGTCGACACCTACGGCGGCGCGTGCCCGCACGGCGGCGGCGCCTTCTCGGGCAAGGACCCGTCCAAGGTGGACCGCTCCGCCGCGTATGCCGCCCGCTACGTCGCCAAGAACATCGTGGCCGCCGGCCTGGCGCGCCAGTGCCAGATCCAGGTCGCCTACGCGATCGGCGTGGCGCGTCCGATGAACGTGACGGTCTACACCGAAGGCACGGGCGTGATCCCCGACCACAAGATCGCGCAGTTGATCAGCGAGCACTTCGACCTGCGCCCGAAGGGCATCATCCAGATGCTCGACCTGCTGCGCCCGATCTACTCGAAGACCGCCGCCTACGGCCACTTCGGCCGCGAGGAACCCGAGTTCACCTGGGAGCGCACGGACAAGGCCCAGGCGCTGCGCGCCGCGGCGGGCCTGCGGTAAATCCCGTCGTCCCCGCGCCGGCGGGGAAACAGGAAGGGGCGCCGCGGCGCCCCTTCTTGTCTTCAGCGACGAGTTGTCACTGCACGGAAGCCGTCTGCTGCCGCCCGTACTCCTGCCGCTTCATCGTCACGTAGGTCTCCCGATCCATCTCGTGCAGCTGCCGCGGATAGCGCTCCGTCGCGCTGAACCACTTGTCGATCCGCCGGTCCACGCGTTGGGCGGCGGGCACGTCCATCGTGTCGAGGTACGCGTCGATCGCGAGGTAGTAGCGCATCGCGTTGCGCTCGATTGCGCCGCGCATGCCGCCTGACGTGAAGCCCGCCTTGTTCGCCCCGGCCGTCGCCAGGTACGCCTGCATCGCGAACTTGCCCGTGCCGCCATAGCCGTACGCGTAGCTCAGGTGCATGAAGGTGTGGCCGCCGTCCAGGGGGATCGCCTCCGCTGCGATGCGGTAGTCGCGCGTGCCGAAGGGGCCCTGCCCCGCGCTCAGGCGCGTCTCCAGGTAGTCAGCGCCGGAAGCCGCGCGCTGGAAGCCGAGATCGAGCCGATACGCCTGGTCGACCGGCTGGTCGTACTTGCGGCCGATGCGCACCGCCAGCCGGCCGCCGCCCGCGTGGCAGGCCTTGGTGTTGAACGGCAGCAGCATGATGTCGCACCAGGCGTTCGGGTCCTGCAGCGCGTCCTTCACCTTCTCGTACGGGTGGTCCAGCACGGCGTAGATGTCGCCCTGCAGCGAGTTGCTCGCCTGCGAGGAATCGATGAACAACTGGCGGCCGTAGGAGTTGCTTTGCAGCTGCGGCTTCACCTCCTCGTACTTGGCGCGCAGGGCGCCTGCATCGGCATGGGCCGCCACGGTGGCGAAGGCGAGCAGGCAGGCGGTGCCCAGGCCCGCGAGCAGGCGGGCGAGTCGGTCGGTGCGCATCATGCGTGTTTCCTGTGGGGGTCGGCTTCCGCCATCGGCGCAGCCTCGGTTTCCGGGGAGGTGGCTTCGGTTTCGGTCGGGGTGGTTTCCGACTCTTCTTCCAGGAAGGCCTGGACATCGAGCTGGATGCCGCCCATGAACAGCGAATGCGGCGCCACCTCGTAGAGGTAGCGGCCGCGCGGGTTCAGCACCAGGCGCATGCGCAGCTTCGGCTCCTGCATGCCTTCCCACACGCGGATCAGCCGCGCGCGCACCAGGTTGTCGGGGCACTGCAGCGACTTCAGCTTGTGGTAGTTGGTGGAGAGGCCCACCGCATCCAGGTACCAGGCCGACTGCTTGTTGCGCGCCAGCAGGTTGCCGGAGAGGTCGACTTCGAGCGTGAGGACGTTGCCCTCCACTTCGAGCACGAGGTTGCGGCCGAGAAGGCCTCCATTGGCCTCGCCGTACTTGTACGTGAGGTGGAGGTGCGATGGCGTCTTGCGCAGTGAGTATTTCATGGGCGTCACCCGGTTCGGCACAGCGTGCGGCACCGGCCGCGGCGCCCGTGTAGGACGTTGTTGTGTCCGCCTGTGCGTGCGCTCAGCCATGTAGGAGGCGCGTGGCCGCTGGCCCGACGCGTCCTACACGGGATGTGGTCCCGCGCGCCACGGCGTGGCTCGGCCTGCGTCCCAAGATGAGGGCAGGACCTTTCATCCACCCCATCCAAGGAGCGAACAATGGCAGCTGAAGAACGCGAAGACCGCGACATGAACCGAGACCCCATCACCGACGAACCCGGCGCGCACCCGATCGGCACGGGCGTCGGCGCCACCGGCGGAGCGCTCGCCGGCGCCGCCGCCGGCTCGATCGCGGGTCCGGTCGGCGCTGCCGTGGGCGGCGTCGTCGGTGCGGTCGTCGGCGGCCTCGCGGGCAAGGCCGCGGGCGAAGCCGTGAACCCCACGGCCGAAGAAGCCTTCTGGCGCGACAACTACGACAAGGAGCCGTACTACGAGCAGGGCCGCAGCTTCGACGACTACGGGCCCGCCTACCGCCTCGGCCTGTCGGGCCGCGAGCGCTACGAGGACCCGTGGACCTCGGTCGAGCCCCGCCTCGCCTCGGAATGGGAAACCACCCGCGGCAATTCGTCCCTGAACTGGGACCGCGCGGCCCCCGCGGCCGGCGCCGCCTACCAGCGCGCCGACGAGCACTATCGCAACTACAACACGGGCATGGGCCGGGCCGGCATGGGCACCCCGGACGGCGGCAACACCGGACTGCGCGGCACGGCTGCGGGCACCGGCGCGGCCGGCGCCGTCGGCGCGATGCAGACCGCGGGCAACAGCGGCGGCGACCGCGGCGACGTGATCGACGTGCTCAAGGACCTGGTGGAATGCAGCAAGGACGGCGAGTACGGCTTCCGCGAGTGCGCCGAGCAGGCCAAGCGGCAGGACTTGAAGTCGATGTTGCTGCAGCGCGCGGAAGACTGCCGGCGCGGCGCCGAGGAACTGAACCGGCTGCTGCGCGAGTGCGGCCACGACGTCGAGGAAGGCGGCAGCGCGCTGGGTGCCATGCACCGCGGCTGGGTCTCGATCAAGTCCAAGCTGACCAGCTATGACGACAAGGCGGTGCTGGAAGAATGCGAGCGCGGCGAGGACAATGCCAAGGCCCGCTACGCCAAGGCGCTGCAGAAGAACCTGCCCGCCAACGTCCGCACGGTCATCGAGCGCCAGTACCAGGGCGTGCAGCGCAACCATGACCAGGTGAAGATGATGCGCGACCAGTTCCGTTCCGCGTAAACCGCAAGGAAGGACGACGAGGGGGCTGCGGCCCCCTCGTTCTCGTGTGATGCCAGAAAAGACCGCACTGCAGAAATACCGCGACAAGCGCAACTTCGACGCCACGCCGGAACCGGCGGAGGGCGGCGAGGCAAACGAGGACGCCCGCAGCTTCGTGATCCAGAAGCACTGGGCCACGCGGCTCCACTACGACTTCCGGCTCGAGCTGGAAGGCACGATGAAGAGCTGGGCGGTCCCCAAGGGCCCCAGCTTCGACCCCAACGACAAGCGCATGGCGATGCCCACCGAGGACCATCCCATCGCGTACAACCGGTTCGAGGGCCAGATCCCCGCCGGCAACTACGGCGCCGGCAAGGTGATCATCTGGGACAAGGGCACTTGGCACCCCCTGGAGGACCCGCACCAGGGGTACCGTGACGGCAAGCTGAAGTTCGAGCTGCGCGGGCACAAGATGCACGGCCACTGGACGCTCGTGCGCATGAAGGGCCGCGGCAACGGTCGCGAAGACCCCTGGCTCCTGATCAAGGAGCGCGACGCGTTCGCGCAGCCGGCGGCGCAGTTCAGCGTCGTCGACGAGATGCCGGACAGCGTGAAGGACCTGGAAGATCGCCCCGCGGCAGCCACGTCGCCGCAGTCTGCACCCAGCACGGCGCCGGCCCCGAATTCGGGCCCGCCCGCAGGCGCCCGGCCCGCGAGCCTGCCGAAGGAACTGCAACCCGAACTCGCGGTGCTGGTCGACGAGCCGCCCGCGGACCCCGCCGACTGGATCTTCGAGATCAAGTTCGACGGCTACCGCATGCTGGCGCGCGTGGAAGACGGCGCGATCCGGCTCGTCACGCGCAACGGCAACGACTGGACGTCACGGCTGGCGGGGCTGGTCCAGGCGATGCGCGGCATGGAGCTGCCGGACGGCTGGTACGACGGCGAGATCATCATGCCGGGCGAGGACGTGCCGGCGGACTTCCAGGCGCTGCAGGGCGCCTTCGACAGCGCGCGCACCGACCGCATCGTCTACTACCTGTTCGACCTGCCCTATTGCGCCGGCCACGACCTGCGCGACGTGCCGCTGCTGGAGCGGCGCGCGGTGCTGCAGCGCATCGTCGAACGCCAGCCGCATCCCAACGTGCGCTTCAGCGCCGAATTCGACGCCAGGCCGAAGGAGATGCTGGAGTCGGCCTGCCGGCTCGGCCTCGAAGGCGTCATCGCCAAGCGGCGCCATTCGGCCTACGTGGGCCGGCGCTCCAGCGACTGGATCAAGCTCAAGTGCAAGCTGCGGCAGGAGTTCGTGATCGGCGGCTTCACCGACCCGAAGGGCTCCCGCACGGGCGTGGGTTCGCTGCTGCTCGGCGTGCACGACGACGGCGGCAAGCTGCGCTATGCGGGCAACGTGGGCACCGGCTTCAACGAGCAGACGCTGGCGGACCTGCGCCGGCGGCTCGACGCGCTCGCGCAGCAGCGCAGCCCCTTCGAGGCCGGCACGGGCATCGCGCGCGGCGCGCACTGGGTCAAGCCCGAACTGGTGTGCGAGGTCTCCTTCGGCGAGTGGACGCGCGACGGCAAGATCCGCCACTCGGTGTTCCACGGCCTGCGCAGCGACAAGCCGGCCGACGCGATCGGCCAGGAGCCGGTGCTGCACGCGCCCCCGCCCGACCAGCCGGCGGCAAAGACGCACCAGCCGGCCACGAAGGCCGCCAAGGACGCGAAGGCGGCGGCCGCACCGAAGGCACCAGCGACGAGCACCCTGCCCGCCACGCTGCGCATCAGCAACGCGGATCGCGTGATCGATCCGCAGAGCGGCGTGAGGAAGATCGACCTGGTGCGCTACTACGCGCTGGTCACGCCGCTGATGATGCCGCACCTGAAGGACCGCCCGATCGCCATGGTGCGCGCCCCGGACGGCATCGAAGGCCAGCTGTTCTTCCAGAAGCATGTGGACCGCTACAAGATGGCCGGCGTGGAGGCGCTAGACCCCGCGGTCTTCCCGGGCCATCCGCCGATGGTCTACATCGCGAAGCCGGAAGGGATCCTGTCGGCCGCGCAGATGAACGTGATCGAGTTCCACACCTGGAACGGCGTGCGCACGGCGATCGACAAGCCCGATCGCATGACCTTCGACATCGACCCCGGCGAAGGCGTGGGCTGGCCGCAGATCCAGGAAGCGGCGCAGCTGGTGCGCACGATGCTGGAGGAACTGCAGCTGCCCTGCTTCCTCAAGACCAGCGGCGGCAAGGGCCTGCACCTGGTCGTGCCGCTGAAGAAGCAGTTCGACTGGGACACGGTCAAGTCCTTCTCGCAGGCCGTCGTGCAGCACCTCGCGCGCACGCTGCCGGAGCGCTTCGTCGCCAAGAGCGGTGGCAGCAACCGCGTGGGCCGCATCTTCATCGACTACCTGCGCAACGGCTACGGCGCGACGACGGCCTGCGCCTGGTCAGCGCGCGCGCGGCCGGGCCTGGGCATTTCGGTGCCCGTGCGCTGGGACGAGCTGGGGGCGCTCAAGAGCGGTGCGCACTGGACGGTCGTCACGGCGCACCAGCGGCTGGACCAGGGCAACGAGCCCTGGGCCGATTACGAAGCCAGCCGCGTGACACTGCAGGCGGCGATGAAAAAGCTGGGGTTCGAAAAGTAGGCTGGCGGTGGAGCGAAGCGAAACCCCAGCGCTGGGCTTGCGCTTCGCTCCACCTCCAGCCTACGGCACGCGCACGCAGTCGCGCAGTTCCGGGCGGCCCTGCATGTCGAGCCAGGCGGTGCGGCCGTCGCGCCCCACGGTGAGCACTTCGCAGGCATAGACGCCCTCGCGCCCGGCCTCGGCGTGCACCGGGAAGCTCATGCCCGCCAGCTGCAGGCGCGGCCCCTGGCGCGCGTCCAGCACCAGCGCGAACTCCCTGCCGCCCGCGCAGCGGTAGGTTTCGGTGCGGCTGGCCGGCACCACGCTGCAGCCCGCCAGCGCCAGCGCCAGCAGCCAGGCAGCGCGTGCAGCGGCCCGCCGCGCGTTCATCGTCAGCGCCCCACCACGGCAGGCTTCAGGCCGCCGAGCATGTTCATGACCTCGCCCTTCTCCTGCGCGGGGACCTTGAAGCGATCGAGCACCAGCGCCGTGTCTTCCGCCAGCGCCGTGAAGTCGCCGTCGGTGAGCTGCATGCCCGTGTGGGCGGCCAGCATGTCCTTGCCCTTGTACTGGCAGGGACCGCCGCTGGCCTGGCAGAGGAAGTCGACCAGCTGGCCGGCGAAGGCCTCCGGGCGCGTCCTGGCGAAGTGGCGGTTGATGCGGGCGTCCGCAGCGACCACGGACCACAGCTCGCCCACCACGGCGCCCAGCGCCTCCTTGCCGCCCAGGCGGTCGTACAGGGTGCGGGGCGCCGTCTGCGCGGCGGCGGGGGCGGTGCAGAGGAAGGCGGCGGCGCTGGTCGCCAGGATGGCCGCGGCGATGCGGGAAAGGGACGTCATGGGGAAGCTCCTCGAAGATGTGCGGGGTTCGCATTCTTCGCAACCGCCCCCCACGCGTCGGTGACTTTGGTCACCCTCCCTGCGGCGCCACCCAGGGCAGGCGCAGCTCGATGCGCTGCCCCTCGCGCGCCAGCTGCACGCCGTCGGCGGCGGCCAGCGCCTCGAGGTCCTCCCACTCCAGCTTGCGGTAGTTGGCCTCGCCGCGGAAGTTGTTGTCGCCGTCGTTGCCGCGCACCTCCACCCGCAGGCGGGCGGCGTCGGCTTCGGCCGTCGCCGTGATCACCAGGTCGGCGGGCGCCGGCAGCCGGTCGGTGCAATGCAGCAGCACTGCCGTCAGCAGCGTGCGGATGCCGGGGCGGCTCACCGCGCCGGGCAGCTCGTGCACTTCGTTGCGCAGCGCGTAGCCGCGAAAGCTCAGGCTGGTGGCCAGCAGGGCGGCGCACTCGCGCACGGCCTCGTGCACCGGCACCGTGACGGCATCGTCCGGCGCCAGCCAGCCGACCACGTCGACGCAGGAATTGAGCGCCGCCTTGGCGAAACCGTTGATCTTGTTGGCGCTGTCCTGCACGTGCGCGAGATCGGGCACGGCCGCGCGCAGGCGCCGGTCCATCACCTCGTAGATCATCCCGATCGGCTGCAGGTTGACGACCAGGTGATGGCGGAACGACGGCGCAAGGCGCCGCAGCAAAGCATAGCGGGCCGCTTCGGCCGCGTGGGTGGGGACTGCCGGCATGGACTCAGGGTAGCCAGCCGCCCGGGGGCTGTCAACGCGCCGGAACCAGCATCCCGCGTGCGTCCGGCCCGCCCGCCTGCTGCCGCGGCGGCGCGCGCCGGCCGATGAACGCGCCGCCTCAGGCGTTGTCCGTGACGGAGATCACGTTGCGCCCGCGGCTGCGCCCGGCGATCACGTCCTCGATCACCTTCGGCAGCGCGTCGAACGGCACGACGTGGCGGATGCGTTCGAGGTGGCGCGGGCGCAGGTCGGTCGCGAGCCGCTGCCACAGGCGCTCGCGCGTGGGCACGTCGTTGTCCGAGTTCACGCCGATCAGGCGCACGCCACGCAGGATGAAGGGCATCACCGTGCTGGAGAACGCGATGCCGGCCGCATTGCCGATGCTGGCGATCACGCCGTCCTTCTGCGTGGTGCGGATCAGGCCCGCGAGGGGCTCGCCGCCCAGCGAATCGACGGCGGCTTGCCACTGCGCGCTCTCGAGCGGGCGCGAGCCGGTCTGCAGCTCCGAGGAAGCGATGACGCTCGCCGCTCCCAGCTCCTTCAGGTAGCCGGCCTCGGCCGGCTTGCCCGTGACCGCCACCACCTCGTAGCCGAGGCGGGCCAGCATGTCGATGGCGATGCTGGCGACGCCGCCGGTGGCGCCGTTGACCAGCACCTTGCCGCGCGCCGGCGCGATGCCGTTCAGCTCCATCAGGTCCACGGCCAGCGCCGCCGTGTAGCCGGCCACGCCGATCGCCGCGGCGTCCAGGGGCGTGAGCCCTGGCGGCAGCGCGTTGACCCAGTCCGCGGGCGCGCGCGCCCATTGCGCGTAGCCGCCATGGTGCGAGACGCCGAAGCCGTGGCTGTGCACCACCACCGCATCGCCCTGGCGGAAACGCGGCGAGGTGGAGGACTCCACCACGCCGGCGGCGTCGATGCCGCCCACGCACGGGAAGCGCCGGATGATCCGGCCGCGGCCGGTGGCGGCGAGCGCGTCCTTGTAGTTCACGCTGGCGTACTGCAGCCGCACCGTGACCTCGCCCGGATCGAGCTGCGCCTCGGTGAGTTGCGTGAAACCGGCGCGCACCGATTCGGGCGAGCCTTCGATCAGGTAGGCCTTGAATGCGTCCATGGCGGCAGCTTACCAGCGCCGCGGAATGAAGAAAGCCGCCCGGGCGGGCGGCTTCCGTCGTGAGCGCAGTGCCTTACTTGGCCGCGCCGCGCACCTTGCCCAGCGCGTCCTGGGTCTCCTTCCAGAGATCCATGCCCACGTTGGTGGCGATCGAGGCGTTCACCTTGGTCAGCTTGTCGCGCATGCGGCCGGCTTCGGCGGGCGGCAGCTCGTTGATCTGCATGCCCTTGGCCTTCAGGTCGGCCAGCGCCTTGGCGCCTTCCTCCCGCGTGTCCTTGCGCTCGAAGTCGCGGCTCGCGCGGGCGGCGTCGGCCAGCACCTTCTGTTCGTCCTTGCTCAGGCCGTCCCACCACTTCTTCGACACCAGCACGATCCACGGGCTGTAGACGTGGTTGGAGATCGTCAGGTACTTCTGCACCTCGTAGAACTTGGACGACAGGATGGTGTTGTACGGGTTCTCCTGGCCGTCGACCGTCTTGGTCTCGAGCGCGCTGAACAGCTCCGAGAAGGGCAGCGGGATCGCGTTGGCGCCCAGCATGCGGAAGGAGTCCAGGTACACGTTGTTCTGCATCACGCGCAGCTTGATGCCGTCCAGGTCTTCCATCTTGTTGACCGGACGCTTGCTGTTGGTGAGGTTGCGGAAGCCGTTCTCCCAGTATGCCAGGCCGACCAGGCCCTTGTCCTGCAGCTTGTCGATCACCTTGGTGCCGATCGGGCCGTCCAGGATGACGTCGGCTTCCCTGGCGTTGTTGAACAGGAAGGGCGTGTCCCACAGCGCCATTTCCTTGGTGATGCCCACCAGCGTGGCGGTGGAGCCCACCATCATTTCCTGGGCGCCGCCGATCAGGGCCTGCTGCATCTGGACGTCGGAGCCCAGCGCCGCGGCGCCGATCGCGCGCACCTTCATCTTGCCCTGCGAGGCCTTCTCGACCTGCTCGGCGAAGTACTTGACGGCGCGGCCCTGGTTGCTCTGCTCGTTCAGGCCGTAGCCGAAGCGGATCAGGCGGGGCTTGATGTCGGCGGCGAAGCCGGTGCTGGCGGCCAGCAGCGCGCCGACGGCGGCGGCGGCGAGGATCGTGCGACGAAGGAACTGCATGTGATGCCTCTCTCAGGATGAAGAAAAGAAAACGGGTCGGGGGTCAGCGCATCCACACGACCGGCGCGATGACGATCTGCGGGAACAGGACGAACAGGGCCAGGATCGCGACGTAGACCGCGAGGAACGGGTTCACGCCCTTGATCACCTGGTGCAGGGGCAGGCGGCCGACGCCGGCCACCACGTTGAGCACGGTGCCCACCGGCGGCGTGATCAGGCCGATCGCGCCATTGAGCACGAACATGAGGCCGAAGTAGACCGGGTCGATGCCGGCCTTCACCGCGATGGGCAGCATCACCGGCCCGAAGATCAGGATCGTGGGCGTGAGGTCGAGCGCGGTGCCGATCAGCACCAGCACCACCATCATCACGGCCATCAGCAGGCGCGGGCTGTTCACCAGCGGGCCCAGCCAGCCGCTCAGCACCGCCGGCAGGTCGGCCAGCGTGATCATGTAGCTGGCCACCTGGGCGCCGGCGCACAGGAACATCACGATCGCGGTCGTCTTGGCGGCGCGCACCAGCACCGGGCCGATCTCGGCCCACTTCATCTCGCGGTGCACGAACAGCGACACCACCAGCGCGTAGAAGGCGGCGACCACCGCGGCCTCGGTCGGCGTGAACACGCCGCTCTTCATGCCGCCGATGATGATCAGCGGCATCAGCAGCGCCCAGAAGGCCTTGGCCGACGCGCGCAGGCGCTCGCGCATCGGCAGCGGCTCGCCGGCGGGCAGGTCGATCCTGCGCAGCAGCAGCTTCCACGCGACCAGCAGGCCCACGCCCATGATCAGTCCCGGCACGATGCCGGAGAGGAACAGCTGCGAGATCGAGGTGTTGGTCGTGACGCCGTAGATCACGAAGGGCATCGACGGCGGGATGATGGGCGCGATGATGCCGCCGGAGGCGAGCAGGCCGGCCGACGTGGCGAGCGGGTAGCCCTCCTTCTTCATCATCGGCAGCAGGATGGTGGCGAGCGCCGCCGTATCCGCGAGCGCCGAGCCGCTCATGGAGGCCATGAGCACCGCCGCGCCGATCGCCACGAAGCCCAGGCCGCCGCGGATGTGGCCGACCCAGGCCTGCGCCATGTCGATGATGCGGCGGCTGATGCCGCCGGAGTTCATCAGCTCGCCGGCCAGGATGAAGAAGGGCACGGCCAGCAGCGGGAAGCTGTCGACGCCGGCCACCAGGTTCTGCGCCAGCAGCTGCGTGTCCCAGAAGCCGAGCACGTACGCCATGCCGGCGCCGGTGAGCACCAGGGCCAGGGCCATGTTCATGCCGACGCCCATGAGCACCAGCATGCCGAGCGAGAAGACGACGAAGGCTTGGGCTTCCGGGGACATTCCGCTCACTCCACTTCCGCTTCGTGGCCGAGGTTCAGCGGATCCCGGCGCACCAGTTCGATCAGGGCCATGACGCCGATCGCCGAGCAACTCAGAAAGGCCGGCAGCGGTAGCAGCGCGACGGGATACCCGAGCACCACCGAAGTGCTGTCCATGCCTACCACGACCTGCTGCCAGGCCCCCCAGGCGACCAGCACGCAGGCGAGCAGGACCAGCAGGCGGATCAGCACGGTCATGACGGCCATCGCCACGGGCCGCTTCTGCAGCATGCCCACCAGCGAGGTGAACGCCATGTGCTCGCCCGCCGGGTAGGCCGCCGTGGCGCCGATGAACACCATCCACACGAACAGCAGGCGCGAGAGTTCCTCGCTGGCGGCGATGCCGCTGCCGAAGCCGTAGCGCAGCACCACGTTGATGAACACCGCGACGGCCATCACGCCGAGGCAGGCGGCCATGAGCCAGTGCGTGACGCGCTGGAAGCGGCCGTGCGCGAGCGGGGTGTTCATGCGGTCTCCTTGCGGTGCAGCCAGGCGCCCACCTCGCGCTGCAGGCCTTCGAGCGGCGCCAGCGCGTCGACGCGCAGCACGCCGGCTTCGCCGACCGGCGACTCCAGGGTGGCGAACTGGCTGTCCACCAGGCTGGCGGAGAAGAAGTGCGAGCCGCGGCTGGCCACGCGCTCCTGCGCCGCGGCCCGGTCGATCTCCAGGAAGACGAAGCGCAGGCCCGGCGCCGCGGCACGCAGGCGCTCGCGGTAGGCGCGCTTGAGGGCGGAGCAGGTGAGCACCACGCCCTGCGGGTGGGCTGCGAGCTGCCCGCCCAGGACTTGCAGCCACTGGCCGCGGTCATCGTCCGTGAGCGGGATGCCGCGGCTCATCTTGTCGCGGCTGGCGGAGCTGTGGAAGTCGTCGCCTTCGATGAGCGGCAAGCCTTCCGCGGCAGCCACCGCGGCCCCGAGGCTGGACTTGCCGCAACCGGCCACTCCCATGATCACGATCCGGTCACCCACTGGACAGCGCTATCTTCATCGGTAAACAAAAAGGCGCCCGACATCGGCTTCACCGGCCTTGTTACCCTGAACACCGGGAAGGCCCGCCTTGTCAAACGCCACTGGACAGCGCTATCCTAAGTGTCTGGCCGGCATTATGAATCCGGGTTAACCCTAGTCCATGTCACCCAAGCGATCCCGCGCCACCGGGCGGGTCACCCTCGCCGACGTCGCCCAGGCGGCGAACGTCAGCCCCATCACCGCCTCGCGCGCGCTGCGCGGCGAGCGCTCGGTCGCGGCCGAACTCGTCGCGCGGGTGCAGGCCGCGGTGCAGCGCCTGGGCTACGTGCCCGATCCGGCGGCGCGCGCCCTCGCCTCGCGCCACGGCACGCAGGTGGCGCTGCTGGTGCCGGCGCTGTCGAACGCGCTGTTCGTGGACCTGGTGGAGGCGGCCCAGCGCACGCTCGCCCGCGCGGGCTACCAGACCCTGATCGGCGTGACGCACTACGACCCGGCCGAGGAAGAACAGATCCTGCGTGGCCAGCTGCTGCACCGGCCGGCGGGCATGCTGGTGACGGGCTTCGACCACAGCGAAGCCAGCCGCGCGCTGATCGCCGCCAGCGGCGTGCCCTGCGTGCACCTGATGGAGATGTCCGGCGCCGCCGGCGTCTACAGCGTGGGCTTCTCGCAGCAGCAGGCGAGCATCGCGATGACGCGGCACCTGCTCGATCGCGGCCGCCGCCGCATCGCCTTCGCGGCCGCGCAGCTCGATCCCCGCACGATGCAGCGGCTGGAGGGCTGGCGCCAGACCATGCGCGAACACGGCCTGCACACGCCGACGCTGGAGTGGCTCAACCCTGCGCCCTCCTCCATCGGCCTGGGCGGCATCCTGTTCGAACAGATCATGGGCCAGCACCCGCCGGTCGATGCGATCTTCTTCTGCAACGACGACCTGGCGCAGGGCGCCCTGCTCGCGGCGCTGCGCCTGGGCATCCGCGTGCCGGAGCGCGTGGCGGTGTGCGGCTTCAACGACCTCACCGGCAGCGACCAGATGCTGCCGCCGCTGACCACCGTCCGCACCCCGCGCGCGGAGATGGGTGCGGCAGCGGCGGAGATGCTCCTGAAGCTGATGCGCGGCGTGGCCGTCGACCCGACCTGCATCGACGTGGGCTTCGAGCTGGTGGTGCGCGGCAGCACCTGAGGGCCGTCGGCGCCACGCAGCGCCACGGCCTTCCGCCACGCCACCGAGGTGGGGCGGCCCCCCGGGGAATGGCCCCAAGGTCGGGTTCGCATTCCCCCGAAAGCGGGGAGATTCCCCACCGATCGGGCCGGTCCGCCGACACCTTCAGGCCCCCATCGCGGCACCTTCGTGCTACCCCGGCGAACGCCTGAAGAATTCCTACTTATTCTCATTTGCATTGGCATGTGTGGTGCGTTGCGGGCCTCGCAGGAGCAGAACTCCGTTGCGACCGCAACGGAAACGAGTGAACACCACCAGGAGTCGTTGATGAAGCCAAGTCGTCGCCACAGGAGCAGCGGGGTCCGGCCAGTTTCGAGGTTCGTGCTGTCCGCGGCGTGCATCGCCGCGTTCGGTGCGCTCACGCTGAACGCGCAGGCTGCGCTCGACCCGTTCGGGCCGCCGCCCGCCACGGATCCGTCCCGCCACACCGACCAGCCGGCGGACCCCACCCAGGCGCTGCAGGACCTGCTGGACGCACCGCACGCCTTCGAGGGCGCGCTGGAGATGCCCAACCACACCCACCTCGAGCGCCAGGAGGTCGCCGACGAGAACGTGGTGCAGCGCGAGGCGCAGAGCTCGTTCAACTACCCCACCAACGGCTATCCGAGCCCCCTCTTCGCCGCCCAGCCCTGGACGCAGAAGCTGCTGATGTTCGAGGAGTTCGGCCCGGAGAAGCTGGATGCGAACGTGGAGGCCGGCACCGAACCCTTCCCGCGTCCCGTGACCGGACCCGCGCCGGAACTGGACCCGACGAGCGTCGCGCGCAGCGGCCCGGCCGGCACGGCACTCGACGGCTTCCTGGCCCAGGCCGGCATCGCGCCCTTCCCCACCCGCGAGTCCAACACCTCGCTGCCCAACCCGTGGAAGCCGGACGTCGAGCAGTTCCTGCAGCGCTTCCTGGTGAATCCGCCCGCCGAAGGCCGCCCGTCCGGCGAGGGCTGGTCGCACCAGCGCTGGAACGAGTTCTACCCGCAGGCCTTCTTCAAGACCGCGCAGGCCGGCTCGCGCAGCAACGGCGGCCTGCGTGACCGCAAGCAGCTGCACGAGTACCGGTTCGGCGAGTTCGGCCCCGGCGGCCTGTACCACAACACCACCGGCCTGCCCGGCTTCGACGGCACGACCCGGGGGATCCCGATCAAGATCCATCCGGCCATGCCGGTGCAGAACCGCAACTCGGTGTGGACCTTCGACGGCACCCTGCCGCCCAAGCTGCTGATGGCGCGCTACGGCCAGCCGATCCTCATGCGCCACTACAACGCGCTGCCGATCGACCCGTCGGCCAACCGCGGCTTCGGCCTGCACACCATCAGCACGCACGAACACAACGGCCACAACCCCGCGGAAAGCGACGGCTTCGCCAACGCCTTCTTCTTCCCGGGCCAGTTCTACGACTACCGCTGGCCCTTGCAGCTCGCCGGCTACGACTCGATCAACACCGCGGCCACCGACCCCCGCGCGGGCTTCCCGTGCTCGCCCGGCGAGACGCTGTGGGTCAACGACGCGAACCCCGGCGTGAAGAGCTGCGACAACGGCAGGATCAACGTGCGCGGCGACTGGCGCGAGACGATGTCGACGCACTGGTTCCACGACCACATGGTCGATTTCACGGCGCAGAACGTCTACAAGGGCAACGCCGTGATGATGAACTACTACTCGGCGCTCGATCGCGGCAACGAGGCCCTGGACGACGGCGTGAACCTGCGCCTGCCCTCCGGCTCCGCCATGCCCTGGGGCAACCGCGACTACGACGTCAACCTGGTGCTGGCCGACAAGGCCTGGGACCAGCAGGGGCAGCTGTGGTTCAACCCCTTCAACCCCGACGGCTTCATCGGCGACCGCATGACGGTGAACTGGCAGTGGCAGCCCACGCTGGACGTGCGCGCGCGCCGCTACCGCTTCCGCCTGCTCAACGGCTCGGTGTCGCGCTACTTCGCCGTGGCGGTGGTCGCCGAGTGCAAGTCCGGCTCCTGCGAGATGCCCGGCCCGAGGGGTTCCGGCGTGTCGTACAAGCGCATCCCGTTCCACCTGGTCGCCAACGACGGCAACCTGATGGAACACGCGATCCCCTTCGACGGTTCGATGGACCTCGATGGCGACGGCGACCGGCAGGACCACAACGCGGTGCTGCCGACGCAGGCCATCGCGGAGCGCTACGACATCGTCGTGGACTTCGCCCGGCACGGCCTGAAGGCGGGCGACAAGGTGTACTTCGTCAACGTGATGGAACACGACACCGGCATCATCGCCAAGAAGATCATCCCGCTGCGCTCGGTGCTGTCGGGCGAGTACAAGGCGACACAGCGGACCAGGAGCGACGGCACCAAGGAGTGGCGGGACGGCGACCCGGTCGTCGGCCCCTTCCTGCAGATGAAGGTCCAGCCTTACGCGGGGGTCGACCTGAGCATGGATCCGGCGCAGTACGAGCCGGCCAGGCCGAACAAGCCGGCGGGCAGGAAGATGATCCCGCTGTGGCTGGACCGGGGCAACCCGGCGGACCTGCAGAAGCTGCAGGCGGCGCGCCACCGCACCTTCGAGTTCGGCCGCTCCAGCGGCACCGACGACATGCCGTGGACGGTGAAGACCGACGGCGGCATCGCGTACAACGCGGATCCGCGCCGCATCAGCGCCGCCCCGCAACTGGCCACCGGCCCCACCGACGCCGGCGCGGCCGGCGACGGCACCACCGAAGTCTGGAAGATCAAGTCCGGCGGCGGCTGGAGCCACCCGGTGCACGTGCACTTCGAGGAGGGCATCGTCCTCACCCGCAACGGGGCGCCGCCGCCGGAGTGGGAGAAGTGGGCCCGCAAGGACGTCTACCGCGTGGGCGGCGATCCGGAGAGCACCAACGAGATGGAGATCGCCATCAAGTTCCGCGAGTTCGCCGGCACCTACGTGGAGCACTGCCACAACACGCAGCACGAGGACACGTCCATGCTGCTGCGCTGGGACCTGGAGTACCCCGGCCAGTTCCAGGTGATGCCCACGCCCCTGCCCACGTGGGACGGCGTCGAGTACGCGCCGTCGGTGGGCATCCCCAGCTTCCGCACCGGCGACGGCATGGGCCCGCAGCCGTGACCTGACACACCAGCACCCGAGGGGGTTTGGGGTGGACGGCGGCTCAAGGCCCCGTCCACCCGCTTTTTTTGGTTCACCAGTCCGCGGGGAGATCAGCCACCACTGCCAAGTTGAGGTCGTCGAGATGGTTGATCTGCGCCGGCAACCACTTGGTCCGTGTTCGGTGGACGTCGCGCCGCTCGGGCCGGACCAGCCCGTGTCTGTCCGTCTCAGCGACTGTCCCCCGGCGCGGATGGGAACCGTTGCCCGTGCTGGCACCGCGCCCGCGCCTCCTCCTTGATGTCGCTGAGCCGGACAGACACGGACTGGTCCTGCAGCGTGTCGACCGTAACGGTGTGGCTTCGGTTGGCGCGGTCGCCGACGCTCAAGGCGCGCTCATTGAGGGACGGTGCGCTCGCACCCGCGCGGCGGAGGACCAGGGCGTGATCGTCCGACTCGGCGACATCAAGGAGGAGGCGCGGGCGCGCCGCCAAGCCGGGGCACGCTTTTCATCCGCGCCGGGGGACAGTCGACGAGGCGGACGGTCACGTCCTGGTCCGGGTCGAGGGCAACCGGCGAACCGTGGCAGCCATCGGCCTTCTCTTTCCAGGCCGGACGCAAAAAAAGCCCGCGCAAGGCGGGCTCCAAGCATGGCGTGAACACCTTCAGGAGCAGTGCTTACGCGTTTTCCATGCAGCCTGAACGGTACCCAGGACGCCGGAAAATGGCAACAGGGCGACACTCGATGCGGGGCCCTGCGGGCGCCAAAAAATGCACGCGATCGGCTACTGCTTGAGCTCGCTCTTGTGCTTGACGATGCGCCCGACCAGCCCGTACTCGATGGCCTCCTCGGCACTGAGCCAGCGGTCGCGCTCGATGTCTTCCAGCACCTTGTCCAGGGGCCGGCCGGTTTCGCGCGAGATGGTGCGCGCCACGCGCTCGCGCGCCTTGATGATCTCCTGCGCGTGGATCGCGATGTCGCTCGCGGGGCCGCCGGCGCCGCCGGACGGCTGGTGGATCAGGAAGCGCGTGTTGGGCGTGCAGAAGCGCCGCTCCCTCGGCACCGCGAGATACAGGTGCGTGGCCGCACTGCCCACCCAGCCGGTGCCGATCATGTTCACCGGCGCCGCGATGAAACGGATGATGTCGTGGATGGCGTCACCGGATTCGAGGTGGCCGCCGGGCGAGCTCACCAGCATGTCGATGGGCGCCGCCGAATCGGCGTCGAGCGCGACCAGCCTGCGCGCGATGTCGCTCGCGCTCTGGTCGGTGATGGCACCGAACAGCAGCACGGTGCGCGACTTGAAGGCCTTTTCCTCCAGGAATGCGTTGCGCGGTTCCGCCGTTGCGGACGGGGTTTCGGGATCGGGATGTTCCATGGTTCTTCCTCCTGAGGCCGCCAATCATGCAGGAAGCCGGGCCGCCCCGGGGCACCGCGCGGCGCGCACAATGGGTCGATGCGTTCCCGCCTGCAACCGCTGCTGCCGCTCCTGCTCGCCTGGCTCATCGTCGTGCTGGCCGGCTGCGCCGGCGGCCCGCGGACCGTCGAGGTTTCGCGCCAGCAACTGCAGTCGGCGCTGGAGCGGCGCTTTCCCCACGAGGAGCGGCCGGCAGGCCTGCTCGCGTTCCGGGTCGGCCTGCCGCAGCTCGAGTTGCTGCCGCAGGCCAACCGCGTGCGGCTGGACTTCCCGCTCGAGGCCTCGGACCGCATCGTGCGCAACACGTTTCGCGGCGAGCTGGGGGTGAGCTTCGGCCTGCGCTACGAGCCCTCCGATGCGAGCGTGCGCGCCACCAGCGTGCGCGTCGAGCGCTTTTCGCTGCCCGACCTGCCGGCGGCCTTGCGCGCGCCCCTGCAGGGCGCCGGCGGTGCCTTCGCCGAGAACCTGCTCGAAGACACGGTGCTGCACACGTTCCGGCCCGAGGACCTCGCCCGGGCCCGGGGCTGGACACCCGGGGCGATCCGCGTGACGCCGGGCGGCCTGCGCGTCGAGTTCCTGCCGCCGGCCTGAAGCGCGCCGGCTCAGGGGCCCGGGCCAACCAGCTTGAAGCGCAGCCGCACCTGCGTGCCCGCGTCGCGGCTGCTGGCGAGCGAAACGAAACCGCCGAAGCGCTGCATCGCGCGGTTCAGCATCGGCAGGCCGGTGCCGAAGCCGGGGCCCCGGGCGAGCTGCAGGGCGCGGCCGGGCATGCCTGCCGCGCGCGAACCGTCGTCGCTCACCAGCAGGTCGAGGCCCTCGGTGCCCTCGGCCGGCCGCAGCTCGATGCGCAGCTCGCCGCCGGCCGGCATGTTCTCCACGGCGTTGGAGATCACGCTGTGCAGCGCCTGGCGCGCCAGCGCGCTGTTGCCCTGCACGCGCGCTCCCCACAGGTGGTTGCGCTCCCAGCGCAGGGCGATGCGGGCCCGCTCGAACGTGGGCTGGAACGACGTGAGCACGCTTTGCAGCACGCCGCACAGGTCCACCGGCTCGCGGTCTCCGCTGGTGGGATGCGAATACAGCAGCAGCTCGCGCACCCACTGCGACAGGAAGTCCACCTGGGTGACGATGTCCTGGGCGTGCTTGCGCACCGCGTCGTCGTCGCTGCAGCCTGCCAGTTCCGCGCTGGAGCGCACGCTGCCCAGCGGGTTGCGCAGGCTGTGCGCGAGCGCGCGCGCCATCTCGCCGGCGAACAGCTGCGTCTGCGCCTCCACCAGCTGCCGCTGCTGCTGCTGCAGCACCCGCGAGGCGCGCCGCACGATCCCGAACAGGCCGAGGTAGATCACCACGCTGCCGGCGAGCGTGGTCCACCAGACGAGGCTCTGCCCGGCGCGGATCGAGTCCATCAGGTGACCCGGCTCCTTGTACACCTCCACCACGGCGAGCACCTTGCCGCCCGGCCCGACCAGGGGCACGTAGTTCTCGATGAAGAACTCCTGCGGCTCGACGACGAAGCGCTGCTCCGGGCGCGCCGCCACGTTGGACGGATGATGCAGCGCGACATCCGCGTGCAGGCGGAAGGCCTCGGTCAGCTCCTCGTTGTCGCGCACCACGTCGCCGATCAGGCTGCCGTTGGTGGACCACACGATGCGGCCGTCCCGGGCGTACACGTTCACCAGCAGCGCATCGGGCAGCGACTCGAGGTGCTCGTAGGCGTGGTTGCGCGCCCGCGCCACGTCCTGCGGCGCCAGGCCGGCGGGCCAGGTCTCGACCCGGGGGTCCAGGAAGGGCACCAGGCTCACCGCGCCGATCTGCGCCGCCTCGACCGCGAGGCAGTTGGAGATGAACTGCGCCGTCAGCAGCGCGTCGCGCTGCAGCGCCTGCCGCGTGATGAAGTTCGAGATCACCGCGCCGATCAGCGCCGCGACCGGGATCACCGCCAGCAGGCTGACGATGGAGAACCAGCGCAGCAGGTCGAAACCCAGCACCGTCGGGCCAGGTGTCGTGCTGCGCGAGGCCACGGGTGCCGGGGAAGGTGACGCAGCGGCCGGGGCGGATGCGGGCGCGGCAGGCGTGTCGGCGTCACGCGCCACGCCCACCTCGCGTACAGCCACTCCGGCGAATTGCTCCACGCGCATCCCCGCTGCCTGTCCAAGCCGCCCGTCGGCTCGCCCGGTCCTCCTTGCGTCCGCAAGGGCCGCTGGCATCTTGCGGCGCTGCCTCCAGCTCCGCAATTCGCCACGTCCAGATCGGCACCAAAGTGCCGTCAAATAGGCGCGAAGGAGCGCCCGTCAGGCGCACAGTGTCCGCGCGTGATGCTCGACATGGTCGGCGATGAAGCTCGCGATGAAGAAGTAGCCGTGGTCGTAGCCCGCGTGCCGGCGCAGCTCGAGCGGCTGCCCCGTGCCAGCGCACGCCTCTTCGAGCCGCTGCGGCCGCAGCTGCGTGGCGAGGAACTGGTCTTCCAGGCCCTGGTCCACCAGCAGCGCCGGCGCGCGCGCGCCGCCCTCCAGCAGCCGCACCGCATCGTGCCGTGCCCACGCAGCGGTGTCCTCGCCCAGGTAGCCGGCGAAGGCCTTGCGGCCCCACGGCACCTCGCCCGGCGCGCAGATCGGCGCGAAGGCGGAAACGCTCGCGAAGCGCCCCGGATGGCGCAGCGCCAGCGTCAGCGCGCCGTGGCCCCCCATCGAGTGGCCCAGGATGCCCGCGCGGTCCTGGCGCAGCGGGAACTGCGACTGCAGCAGTTGCGGCAGTTCGCCCATCAGCCAGCTCTCCATGCGCCAGTGGCGGGCGTAGGGCTCGCGCGTCGCATCGAGGTAGAAGCCCGCACCGGTGCCGAAGTCCCAGTCGGCGTCGGCCGCGGCGATGCCGGTGTTGCGCGGACTCGTGTCGGGCGTGACGAGCACGAGGCCGTGCCGCGCCGCGTGCTGCTGCGCGCCGGCCTTGATGGCGAAGGTCTGCTCGTTGCAGGTCAGGCCCGCGAGGCAGTACAGCACCGGGCGCGGGCCCTGCGCGGCCTGCGGCGGCACGTACACGCCGAAGCGCATGGGCAGCCCGACCTCGCGCGAGGCGTGTTCGTAGAAGCCCTGGAGGCCGTCGAAGCACCGGTGCTCCTCCAGCGTGGTGAGGCCTTCCATCTCAGTACACCACCACCGAGCGGATCGACTCGCCCGACTTCATCAGCTCGAAGCCCTTGTTGATGTCCTCGAGCGCCAGCGTGTGCGTGATCAGGTCGTCGATGTTGATCCTGCCTTCCATGTACCAGTCGACGATGCGCGGCACGTCGGTGCGGCCGCGCGCGCCGCCGAAGGCGGAGCCCTTCCACACGCGGCCGGTGACGAGCTGGAACGGCCGCGTGCTGATCTCCTGGCCGGCCTCCGCCACGCCGATGATGACGCTCTGCCCCCAGCCCTTGTGGCAGCACTCCAGCGCCTGGCGCATCGTCGTCGTGTTGCCGATGCACTCGAAGCTGTAGTCGGCGCCGCCGTCGGTGAGCTGCACGATCGCATCGACCACGCTGGCGTGTTCCTTCGGGTTCACGAAGTGCGTCATGCCGAACCTGCGCGCCATCGCCTCGCGCGCCGGATTGAGGTCGACGCCGATGATCCTGCCGGCGCCGACCATGCGCGCGCCCTGGATCACGTTCAGCCCGATGCCGCCGAGGCCGAACACCACCACGTTCGCGCCCGGCTCCACCTTCGCCGTGAAGATCACGGCGCCGATGCCCGTCGTCACGCCGCAGCCGATGTAGCAGACCTTGTCGAAGGGCGCGTCGCTGCGGATCTTCGCCAGCGCGATCTCGGGCGCGACGATGTAGTTGCTGAAGGTCGACGTGCCCATGTAATGCAGGATCGGCTTGCCGGCCAGCGAGAAGCGCGTCGTGCCGTCCGGCATCAGGCCCTGGCCCTGCGTGCCGCGAATGAGCTGGCACAGGTTGGTCTTGCGCGAGAGGCAGAACTTGCACTGGCGGCATTCCGGCGTGTAGAGCGGGATCACGTGGTCGCCGGGCCGCAGCGAGGTCACCCCCGCGCCCACCTCCTGCACGATGCCCGCGCCTTCGTGGCCGAGCACGGCGGGGAACAACCCCTCCGGGTCCGCCCCGGACAGCGTGTAGTAGTCGGTGTGGCAGATGCCGGTGGCCTTCACCTCCACCAGCACCTCGCCGGCGCGGGGGCCGTCGAGATCCAGTTCCTCGACGGTGAGCGGCTGTCCAGCCTGCCAGGCGACGGCGGCGCGGGTCTTCATGGCGGTCCTTGCGTGGGGCTGAGGGAAGGATGCGAAGCTTGGCAGCTTTCGCCGGCGCGCGGGGGCCGCCGCAGCGCGGCCGTGCCGCGCCGGCCGCGGCGCCTGCTTGATGCGCGTCAACAGCGCCCGGGTGGCGGCGCCTAGATTTGCACTCGGGCCCGAAAGCCCCTGGAGGAATGCCCATGTCGCGCCTCGCCCTCGTCACCGGCGGCACCCGCGGAATCGGTGCCGCCACCGCCCGCCTGCTGAAGGACTCCGGCTTGCGCGTGGTCGTGAGCTACGCGGGCAACGAAACCAGCGCGCAGCGCTTCCGCGAGGCGACCGGGATTCCCGCGTATGCCTGGG
Source organism: Ramlibacter sp. AN1133 (assembly GCF_037890035.1). Taxonomy (NCBI): domain Bacteria; kingdom Pseudomonadati; phylum Pseudomonadota; class Betaproteobacteria; order Burkholderiales; family Comamonadaceae; genus Ramlibacter; species Ramlibacter sp. AN1133. The sequence continues at coordinate 86,275 of NZ_JBBKTQ010000010.1, read as the reverse complement.
ACGTCTCCGACCTGGCCGCGTGCGAGCGCGCCGTGGAGCGGATCGTCGCGGAGCACGGCCCGGTGGAGGTGCTGGTGAACAACGCCGGCATCACCCACGACGGCATGCTGCACAAGATGACGCACGACGCCTGGCAGTCGGTGATCGACGTCGACCTGGGCGGCTGCTTCAACATGTGCCGCGTCGTGATTGCGGGGATGCGCGAGCGCGGCTTCGGCCGCATCGTGAACATCAGTTCGGTCAACGGTCAGGAAGGCCAGCTGGGGCAGGCGAACTACGCGGCGGCGAAGGCGGGCATGCTGGGCCTCACCAAGGCGATCGCGCGCGAGGAAGCCGCCAAGGGCATCACGGTCAATGCCGTGGCGCCCGGCTACACGGCCACCGACATGGTGGCGGCGGTGCCGCAGAACATCCTGGACGGCATCATCGCCCGCATCCCCGTCGGCCGGCTGGGGCAGCCGGAGGAAATCGCGCGCGCGGTGCTGTTCCTGGTGGCGGACGAGGCCGGCTTCATCACCGGGGCGACGCTCTCGGTGTGCGGCGGCCAGCACATGGACTGAGCGCGCAGCGCCGGCGCTGCGGGGCCGCCAGGCTCAGTGCTGCTCGAACATCGCGCACGCCTCCAGCACCTTGTCGCTGTCGACCAGTTCGCCCGCGCAGGCCGCCACCCGGGCCTGGGTCTGCAGCACGGTCTCGGCGAGCTGCTGCCAGTAGGCCGCCGCCGCCTCGGCGTCGAAGCGCGCCAGGTTCATCTGCACCGTCAGCACGTCGAGCGGCGCGCACTGCTTTTCGAGCCGCTGTGCCGCCTCGTTGTAGTGCTTCAGGGCGTCGTGCGCCGCCTTCTCCTGGATCTTGCGCATGGCCTCGAAGCCGCTGAAGAGGGCGCAGGCCGCGTGCGTGGCCGCCACGGATTGCTGCCGCGGCAGGTCCAGCACCGTGGACCACATCGCCAGGGGATCGTACATCGCGCTTTGCGCCGCCACCGGCGCCGTCTTGCGGGTTTGCATGTTCGCTCCTTGAAGTGCCCTGCGTCCATTCTTGGCGCTGCGGCGGGCCGCAACTTGATGGCGCGCAAGACCCGCCCCCGGCGACGAATGCCGTTTTCGCCGCGGCGCCAGCGGCGTTCGGGGCGCAGCTTGAGGCGGGTCAAGGCGTGAGGCGCAGGTCCCCGTAGGCTCGGGGACACCGGTCTTCCGATGCTGCCCGTCACCCTGCTGCTCTTCACGGCCTCGCTGGCCGTCCCCGCCGGCCTGTTCGGGTTCATGGCCTGGCAAAGCCATGAAGAAGCGTTCGCGGACGCCCGCAGCCGGGTGGAACAGACCACCGGCATCCTGCACGAGCACGCGCTGAAGGTCTTCGAGATCAATGCCGGCGCCCTCGATCGCACGGCGCAGTACGTGGCGGCCAGCCCGGACCGCTCGGCGCCGCACTATCCCGCCCGCCTGCACGACTTCCTGGCGCAGGTGGAGCAGAGCTCCCCGTCCATCCAGTCGCTGTGGGTGTTCGCGCCCGACGGTACGGGGGTCGCGACCAGCCGCCCCGTGCCGCCGCCGCGCGGCCCCCTGGTGCCGGACCGCGACTACTTCGTGCACCAGCGCACGCATCCCGGTAACGCCTACTTCGTCTCGGGGCCCATGGTCGGGCGCACCGATCGCGAGCCGCAGTTCGTGCTCACGCGCCGCCTGCAGGATGCGGACGGGGCCTTCCTCGGCGTCGTCACGTCCGCGATGTACGCCGGCTACTTCACCCGCCACTGGCTGGCGCTGTCGCCGCAGCTCGCGCCCAGCGCCGCCCTCGTGCGCGACGACGGCGTGATCCTGGTGCGCTATCCGGGCCTGCCCGCGCCGACCGCGCCGCTGACCGCGGGCCCCGAGTACATGCAGGCCGTGCTGCAGGGGTCCGAAGGCATCCGGCAGATGGGCTCCGCCATCGACGGGCGGCAGCGCATCGTCGGCTTCCGCCGGCTGGCCGGCTACCCGGTCTCCATCGCCTACGCGGTCAGCCTCGACGCGGTGATGGCCGGCTGGTACCACCAGCTCGCGCTCTACGGGGCGGTGTGCGGTTCGGCCGCCCTCGCGCTGCTCGCCATGACGGCCCTGGTGCATCGCCGCTACCGCAGCGAGGAGCGGCTGGTCGAGCAGCTGCGCGACACCGACGCGGCGCGCACGCGCCTCTTCGCCAACGTCAGCCACGAATTGCGCACGCCCCTCGCGCTGATCCTGGGCCCCGTGCAGCGGCTGCTGAAGGCCTGCCCCTCCAGCGGCGAGGAACACCACGAGCTGGAGGTGATCGAGCGCAGCGCGCAGGCCCTGCTGCGGCGCGTGAACGACCTGCTGGACATGGCCCGGCTGGAGGCCGGCAGCGCCCGCCTGGAGTACGCGCGCGTGGACCTGGCGCAGCTGGTGCGCATGGTCTGCGCCTGCTTCGAATCGGCCGGGCGCGACACGGGCGTGGCGCTCGAGGTCGACACGCCCCCCGAGCTGCCGGCCCAGGTCGACGCACCGAAGGCGGAGCGGATCCTCTTCAACCTGCTGTCCAACGCCTTCAAGTTCACCCCCCCGCCCGGACGCGTGCGCGTGGCCCTGGCCGCGCGGGACGGCCAGGCGTGGATCTCGGTGCAGGACACGGGGCCGGGCGTGCCCCCGCACCAGCGCCAGGCGGTCTTCGAGCGCTTCCGCCAGGGCAGCGAACCGGCGGGGCGCAGTCCCGGCGGCACCGGCCTCGGCCTGGCGATCGTGCGCGAGTTCGCGCAGCTGCACGGCGGCTCGGTCGCGCTGGAAGATGCCCCGGGCGGCGGCGCGCTGTTCCGCGTACGCCTGCCGCTGCGGGCGCCCCCGGGCGCGACGGTGCTGGACGCCCCGGAGTCCGCCCTGCCGCACGCGGCGCTCGTGCCCGAACCGCGGGGCGCGTCGTCCGCGCCGCCGCGGCCCGGCGTGGGCGCGGACCGGCCCCGCGTCCTCGTCGTCGAAGACCACCCGGACATGAACGCCTTCATCGCCGGCGCGCTGGCGCGGCGCTACCGCGTCGAAACGGCCCGCGACGGGCAGGAGGGGCTCGAGGTGGCGCTGCGCGCCCCGGCGCCGGACCTGGTCGTGGCCGACATGATGATGCCGCTGCTGGATGGCGAGGCGCTGCTGGAATGCCTGCGGCGCGAGCCGACCCTGCGCGACGTTCCGGTGCTGATGCTCACCGCGCGCGCCGACGACGCCCTGCAGGCGCGCGTGCTGCGCAAGGGCGCGCAGGACTTCCTGCAGAAGCCGTTCTCGGAGGAGGTGCTGCTGGAACGCGTCGCGCGGCTGCTGGCGGACCGCGAGCATGCCGCCGCGCTGGTGCGGCGCAGCGAACAGCGGCTGCGCGCGATCCTGGAGACGGCGCAGGACGCGATCATCGTCGCCGACGGCGAGCAGCGCATCGTGCTGTTCAACGGCGCCGCCCAGCGCATGTTCGGCTACCCGCCCGAGACGGTCATCGGCGAAGGCCTCACCCTCCTCATCCCCGGCGACTGTTGGGCGAACTGCGGCATCCAGACCGGCGCCCGCCAGGCGGGCGCCTGCGCCACCGGCGAGGCCCGGCGCGCCAGCGGCGAGCTGTTCCCGGTGGAGTGCTCGATGTCGCGGCTGGACGAGGGCGGCACCTTCTATACCGTGATCCTGCGCGACATCACGGCCCGGCTGCACGACCGGCAGGCGCTGGTCGAGGCGCACGAGGAACTGCACCGCGTGACGCAGGGCTTCCAGCGCGAGCTGATCGCGGCGGTCGAGGCGCGGCAGGCGCGCATCGCGCGCGACCTGCACGACTCGGTGGGGGCGTCGCTCGCGGGCGTCTCGCTGCTGGTGGGCGCCGCGCGCGGCCTGGCGGCGGACACGCGCGCCAAAGCCGTGCTGGACAAGGCCCAGGAGCAGGTCGCCACAACGGCCGACGCGGTGCGCGGCATCTCGCGCGGGCTGATGCCCGCCGGCACCGATTCGGGCGGGCTGCTGCACGCGCTGGAGCAGTTCGCCAGCGACCTGTCGGACACCAGCGGCATCGAATGCACGGTGCGCGCCCGCGGCGCCTTCACCGGCTTCGATGCCGAGATCGCCACGCACGTGTTCCGGATCGTGCAGGAGGCGGCGGCCAACGCGATCCGCCACGGCAACGCCACCGTGCTGCGCATCGTGCTGTGCGAAGGGCGCGAGCGCTGGCGCGTTTCGGTGACCGACGACGGCAGCGGCTGCGACTTCGACCACCTGCCGCGCGCCCACCCCGGGCTGGGGCTGCGCTCCATGCAGGCCCGCGCGCGGGCGATCGGGGGCGAACTGCAGCTGGCCGCCGCCGGCCCCGAGGGCGGTTGCCGCGTGCGCGTGACGTGGCATTCCCGCCGGGCACAGGGGCGCTGAGCGCGATGCGCGGACTTGTTGCGCATCAACGTAGTGGGCACTTGACCACCTAGCATGGAATCCATGTCCAGCGAGGTTTCCGCGCAGAACCCGGCATCGGTGGTCGTCATCGACGACCACGACATCGTGCGCTTCGGGCTGGAAACGCTGATCCGGCAATGCCCCGAACTGCGCTTCGCGGGCTCCGCGCCCTCGCTGCACGAGGGCCTGGAGCTGATCCGTGTCCACGCGCCGGCGCTCGTCATCACGGACATGGGAACGGGCGACTCGCACGGGCTCGACACGGTGCGCGCCGTGGTGGCCGCGCAGCAGCCGCGCGCGACGCTGGTGGTGTCGATGCAGGATGAACTGCTGTATGGCGAGCAGGTGCTGGCGCTGGGCGCGCGCGGCTACCTGATGAAGGAAAGCGCGCACGCGCTGGCGATCCCCGCCGCGCTCGCGGTGCTGCACGGCGGCACCTGGGTCAGCCCGCGGCTGAACGCCAAGCTGCTCAATCGTTTCCTGCAGCGCGTGCGGCCCGCCGCCACGGAGCCCGCGCACGAAGGCGAGATGGAGCTGACGCCGCGCGAGATCGAGGTCCTGCAGCTGCTGAAGTCCGGCCGGACCACCAAGGAGATCGCGCGGGTGCTGGACCTGAGCATCCGCACCGTGGACATCCACCGGGCCAACATCAAGCGCAAGCTGCGCCTGCGCACGGGCGCCGAACTGATCGCCTACGCTTCCAGTCGGTTATAGGTCCGTACGCTTGCCGCTGCGCCGAAAGCCCGGCAACTACCTGCCTGCGCTAGGTACAAGTACATAGCCGCGCCGCCCCGTCCGGGCGCAGCATGGCCGTGTCATACAAAAAGGGACGGGACCATGGACTTCACCACAACGACCACCGGCAGCGGCGGCGTGCCCTCCGCCTGGGCACCGCTGCAGCAGCTTCCCGCGCAGGGCCCGCCGCCGCGGCAGCCCGCCAGCGCACCGCAATGCATGGAGTGCAGCGCCCGCAGCCGGTGCCTGCCGGCGGGCATGAGCGATCGCGAGACGCGCTGCCTCTCGGGCATCACCATCGGGCGGCGCCGCGTGCGCAAGGGCCAGGCCGTCTACCGCGAGACCGAGCGCTTCCTCTTCATGTACGCGGTGCGTTTCGGCATCTTCAAGTCCACCGTGATGCTGAACAACGGTGCCGACCAGGTCACCGGCTTCCACCTGCCCGGCGACCTCATGGGCATCGACGCCACGGTCACGGGCAAGCATCCCACCACGGCGACGGCGCTGGAGGACGCCGAGGTCTGCGTGCTGCCCTATTCGCAACTCACCGACGCCTGCGCCGACCAGCGCGGCCTGCGCATGCAGGTGATCCGCATGGCGGGCGCCGAGCTGGTGCGCGACCACCGGCTGCTCGCACTGATCGCCACCACCCATTCGGAGCAGCGCGTCGCCGCCTTCCTCGTCGGCCTGTCGGACCGGCTGCGCGAGCGGGGCTTCTCGCCCAGCCAGTTCCTGCTGCGCATGACGCGCGCGGAGATCGGCAGCTACCTCGGGACCACGCTGGAAACCGTCAGCCGCTCGCTGTCGTCGTTCGCGCGGCGCGGCTTCATCACCGTTCACCGCCGCGAAATCCACCTGGTCGATATCGACGCCCTGCGCGCGGAGTTCGAACCTAGCCTGCCGTGAGCCGCAGGCGCATCGCCACCGTCTCCTCGTCCAGCGCGCTGACGTCGAACTGCAGCGCGTGGGCCAGCGCCGTCATGCCGGCGTTCTCGCGCCGGCACACGCCGGTGGCTTCGCGCGTGCCGCGTTCGCGCAGCCACGCGAGCATCTTCTCCAGCAGCGCGCGGCCGAGGCCGTGGCGCTGCCAGCCGGAGTCCACCTGCACCGCGAATTCGGCCTGCACGTTGTCGGGGTCGCACACGGCGCGAACCTCGCCGACGATGCCGTCGCCGTCCAGCGCGATGAAGGTCATCTCGCGCTCGTAGTCGATCTGGCAATAGCGGGCCAGCTCGCTGAGGGGCATTTCGCGCCACGCCAGGAAGAAGCGCAGCCGCAGGTCCGCCGGGCGCGCGCGCGCATAGAACGCGGCCAGGCGCCGCCCGTCCTCGGGGCGGATCGGCCGCACGAACAGTGGCTTGCCGTCGATGGCGACGCGCTCCTCGAGCGCGGACGGATAGGCGCGCAGCGCCAGCCGCGCCGACGGATCCGCGTCCGGCGGCCGCACCCGGATGCGAGCATCGAGCGCCATCACGCCTGCGCCGTCGGCCAGCAGCGGATTCACGTCGAGCTCGGCGATCGAGGAGATGTCGCAGGCCAGGCGCGACAGCCGCAGCAGCGCATCGAAGACGGCCGGCTGGTTCACCCCCGCGTCGCCGCGGAAGCCCCCCAGGGTGCGGCCGACGCGCGTGCGCGCCACCATGTCCTGCGCGAGCTTCAGGTTCAGGGGCGGCAGTTCGAGGGTGCTGTCGTGGTGCAGTTCCACCGCCGTGCCGCCCTCCCCGAACAGCAGCACCGGGCCGAACACCGCATCCTCCTGGATGCCGGCGATCAGTTCGCGGCTGCGCGCGCGGTGCAGCATCTTCTGCACGGTGAAGCCGGTCACGTGCGCCTGCGGCGCCGCCACGGCGAGCCGCTGCCGCATGCCTATCATCGCCTTGCGCAGCTCGTCGCCCGAGGCGATGCCCAGCGCGACCCCGCCCACGTCGGACTTGTGCTGCAGTTGCGGCGAAATCACCTTGAGCGCAACCGGCCAGCCCAGTTCCTCGGCCGCATCCAGCGCCTCCTGCGCATCGCGCACGCGCAGGGTGGGTACGGTGGGAATCCCGTAGGCCTGCAGCACCTCCTTGGCATCCGCCTCGTCCAGCCATTCGCGTCCCAGGCGCAGGGTTTCCCGCACCAGCGCCTCCGCGCTGGCGCGGTCCACCGCCAGTTCCGCCGGATCGGCATCGGGCAGTTGCAGCAGCGCCTGCTGGTTGCGCCGGTAATGCACCAGCTGCATCCAGGCGGCGACCGTGTGTTCGGGCGTGCCGTGGCACGGGAAGCCGGCGTCGGCGAACAGGCGCCGGGCCGCGTCCACCGTGTTGCCTCCCAGCCAGCAGGCGAGCACCGCCTTGCCGGCACCCTGCAGCAGCGGCAGGCAGGCCTGCGCGATGACGGCGGCCGGCACGACCGCGGTCGGCGCGTGCATGAAGAGGATGCCGTCCACCTCGGGTGCGGCCAGCAGCGTGCGCAGCGCGTCCACGTAGCGCTGCACGGGCGCGTCGCCGACGATGTCCACCGGATTGCCGTGCGACCAGTTCGCGGGGAGCGCGGCGTCCAGCGCCTGCAGCGTCGCATCGCCCAGCGTCGCGAGTTGCCCGCCTTCCAGCGCGAGCGCGTCGGCCGCCAGCACGCCGGCACCGCCGCCGTTGGTGAGCACCACCAGCCGCTCGCCCTGCCAGATCGGCGGGTGGGCCAGCGTCGCCGCAGCATCGAACAGGGCCTCCAGCGTGCCCACGCGCAGCATGCCCGCGCGCCGCACCGCGGCATCGAACACCGCGTCGGAGCCCGCCATCGCACCGGTGTGCGATGCGGCCGCGCGGGCGCCTTCCGGCGCGCGGCCGGCCTTCACCACGATCACCGGCTTGTTGCGCGCCGCCGCCCGCGCGGCCGACATGAACTTGCGCGCGTGCTTCAGCGATTCCATGTACATCAGGATCGCGCGCGTGCCGCCATCGCTCGCCAGGTAGTCCAGCACGTCGCCGAAGTCGACGTCGGCGCTGTCGCCCAGCGAGACGAAATGCGAGAACCCGATGCCGTGCGCATTCGACCAGTCCAGCATCGAGGTGGCCAGCGCGCCGGACTGCGTGACGAACGCGATCGCGCCCGGCAGCGCCTGGCCCGGCGCGAAGCTGGCGTTCAGCCGGCTGCGCGGCACCAGCACGCCGATGCAGTTGGGGCCGAGGATGCGCAGCAGCGCGGGCCGCGCCGCATCGAGCATCGCCTGTTGCAGCGGGCGGCCGTCCGGCCCCGGCTGCCGCAGTCCGGCCGACAGCACGATGGCGGCGCGGGTGCCGCGCGCGGCCAGTGCCTCGATCAGCCCGGGCACCGTTTCGGCGGGCGTGCACACGACGGCCAGCTCGGGAGCCTCGGGCAGCGCCGCGACACCGGCGTGGACGCGCAGCCCGTCGACTTCGCCCTCCTGCCGGTCCACCAGCCACAGCGGGCCGCGGAAGCCGCCTTGCCGCAGGTTGCGCAACACGATCGCGCCCAGGTTGCCGGGGCGCGCCGACACGCCGACGATCGCCACCGATCGCGGCGCGAACAGGGATTCGAGGTTGCGGACGCTCATCGCAGGGCCCTCCGGGGAAGTGGCGCCGGCGGCGGGCTCCACTGCGGGCGTTCGTCGCGCGCGCTGTCCACCACCACCAGGTAGCGGCCCGCATCAGCCACCGGCTGGCGCGCGGGGTCGAGCACCCACAGCTCGTGGCCTTCGCGCACCAGGCGCTCGTACTCGGCATCGAGCACGCCGTAGTGATCGAGCAGGCGATCGAGGCTGGCCGGGATCCGCACGCAGCCCTTGGACTGCGCGCTGCCCAGGCGCCGCTCCAGCGCATCCGGGTCGGTGGCGTGCATCAGCAGCCGCATCTCCATCACGGCGCCGTCGCCCCAGCCCTTGGGCGCGCGCTGCCAGCCGAAGTCGAACACCCGCATGCCCTTCACGCCGAAGCCACGGATGCCGTTGGAATTGAAGGTGCCCTCCGCGCGGAAGTCCGGGGTCCACGGTCCGTGGTCGAACACGCCCACGGGCGTCGCGAAGTGGTCGAAGCTGCCGGGGTTGCCGGTGGACACCGGCGCGGAACCCACCAGCCGGTATTGCCCCTCGGCGGAGCGCCAGAACAGCAGCAGGGCCTGGACTTCGGGATCGCGGTCCACCACCACCAGGTACTGCGCGCCCTCGGGCCGGATGTACGCCTGCGCGAACGCGCGCTCGGCGAGCGCGGCGTAGCGGTCAGCCTCCTGGGGCGGGACCTGCAGCCGCCGGTCCACGTCCTCGGCGAAGGCCTCGGCCAGGTCCGCGGGGGAGGACACCGCGGCGGCCGCCGCGGCGGACAGCACCAGCGCCGCGATGACGGCCAGCCGGCGCCCCCAGGACCGGGTGCGGGCCATGGTCCCGCCTAGCTTCCGTGCCGCCGCGGCGGGCGGCCGGTGTGCACGCCGAACACGTGGTACAGCGGGCAGTAGCGCACCATCGCCGTCAGCATGGGGAGCACGCCGATGTAGCCCCAGGAGCCGATGATGCCGGTGCCCGCCAGCACCAGCAGCACGAAGCCGACGGACAGCCGCAGCCACTGGTCCACCGGGCCGATGTTCTCGTGGGGGAACCTGCGCATGGCGATCTCCTTGCGATGGGGACTGCCTTCAAGGTAGGCGCCACCGCCGGGCGCACCTTGCTGCGCATCAAGGTCGCCGCCGCCGCGCGCATGCGTGCGCGCGCCCCGAATGAAAAGGTCTTCGCCGATTCCGGGGAGACCAAAGGGAAGGCGGCCGATGGCTGCCACGGTTCGCCGGTTGCCTCCGACCCGGACCAGGACGTGACCGTTCCTCAGTGAGCTCGCCTCGAGCGTCGGCGACTGTGCCAACCGAAGCCACACCGTTGCGATCGACACGCTGCAGGACCAGTCCGTGTCTGTGTCCGGCTCAGCGACATCAAGGAGGAGGCGCGGGCGCGGCGCCCGCACGAGCAACGGTTCTCATCCGCGCCGGGGGACAGTCGCTGAGACGGACACAGACACGGGCTGGTCCGGCCCGGGCGGCGCGACATCCACGGGATACGGCCCCCATGCGCTTGCCGGTCGCAGACAACCCATCTCGCCAACCTCGACTTGGCGGTGGCGGCCATCGGCCGCCTTCTCTTTGGTCTTGCGGACATCGGTGAAGACCCACGAAAAAGCGGACCCGCAGGTCCGCTTTCCTGGCCGACGTCTGGCGCGTCAGTTGTTCGTGCCGGTCACTTCCTTCGGCTGCTTGGAAACCTTGGCGCCTTCGGCCTTGCGATGGGCCTTGGCCAGCTTGCGCTCGGACTTGCTGGCGACCTTGGCGGCCGTCGCGGGGCGGTCGTCGCCGGGCTGCGCGCTCTTGGCGACCGCAGCGCCCTGCGTCTTGCGGGTGGCCTTGGCCGCGGCCTTTTCCGTCGCGGTGGCAGCAGCGCTCGGCGCCGCCTTGTCTTCGCTGGGCGTCTGCGCGTACGCGCCGCCAGCCAGCAGGATCGTGGCGGCAAGGGTGAGGAGCAGTTGTTTCATGGTAACCTCCGGTTGCATGGGCTCGTTGGACTTTGCGGACCCGAACGCCTCGGATCCTGCGGCGGACTATGGCTCGCACTTGCCCGGCGGACCTTGACAGGCCGCAAGGATCGACATCGGGCGCCTCTTCATCGCTGCGCCTGCCAGCTGCCGTCCGACTGGCGGCAGGCCGTGCCGTAGACCTTCTCGGGGTGCCCGCCGATCACCGCGTCCATCGTGTATTCGCGGCAGGGGCCTTGCGCGGAGGCATACGTCCGCGTGGGCACCACCGTGTAGTCGGCGCCGGTATCGGGGTTGCGCCAGTGCGTGGGCGCGCCGGTGGGACTGGTCTCCAGCACCTGCGCGGTGCGCATGCGGTCGGTCTCGTCCATCGAACGGCCGATGCTTTGGCCCACCACCCCGCCCGCGATGGCGCCGACGATGGTGGCCGCGGCGCGGCCGCCGCCGCGCCCCACCTGGTGGCCCAGCATGCCGCCGACCACGGCACCGATCACCGTGCCGGCCTGCTCCTTCGGGGTCTCGGATGCCGTGCCGCAGCCCGCCAGCATGGCGGCCGCCAGCAAGGCGCTGACGCATGTCCTCATGGCATTCTCCCGGGGCCCCGCGGGACGCGTGGCCTCCTCTTCTTTGTGGCGCATGGGGCGGCACGCGATTTGCGCCAGCGCAAGTTCGCTGTCCCTTGCGCCTCCTGCTTAAGCAATTCCTCCCCCGCCTTCGCTTAGGCAACTGAATGGCCGCGGCGCGGGGGCGAGTTTGCGCTGCGTCATGCGGCGGCCCTTCGCCCCATTGCATCTTCCCCACCAGCCGAGCAGGAGAGAGAAGAGAGGAGCCATGCCCAGCCACCCGGTCCGCATCGAGTTCGTCGCGATGCCGCACTCCCATGTCGTCGAAGCGGCGGCCCGGCGCCGCATGCGCGGCATGGAGGCCATCCATCCCTGCGTGCTGGAGTGGTTCGCGCGGATCGAGGCGCCGCAGCGGGCAGGGAACGACGGGCACTTCGCCGCGCTGGTGCGCGTGCGGGTCGTCGGCAACCGCACGCTCAGCGGCGACGCGCACGGCCACGATGCGCTGGCCGCCCTGCGGCTGGCGTTCAACGCCCTGGAGCTGCAACTCGAGGCGGACCAGGAGAGCGCCCGCGCCCGGGCCGCCGCGTGGCTGGCCGCGGTGCGCGAACGCATGCGGGGCCGGTCCGACTTCCCTTGACCGCCATCAAGGTCCGCCGGCCCGGCCCTCCTAGAGTGGGTCGGGGCCCCCCATGTCCGAGACCGACGACGTTCCCGGCCGACTGCGCTTGCGCAGGGTCGGCATCGACACCTACCAGGAGCCGGTGCTCTACCTGCACCGCAACGAGCCCGTGTGCCGCTCCGAGGGCTTCGAGGCGCAGTCGCGCGTCGAGATCGTCCTCGATGGCCGTTCCGTGGTGGCGACGCTCAACGTGGTGGCCGGCGACCTCGTCGGCGTCGGCGAAGCCGGCGTGTCCGAGGCCGCCTGGCGCGCCCTCGGCGGCAGCGAGGGCGCCCTGGTGCGCCTGCGCCACCCCGCGCCGCTCGAATCGATGGGGCACGTGCGCGCCAAGATCTACGGCCGCAAGCTGACGGCCCCCGCGCTGCGCTCCGTGATCGCCGACGTGGCGGCAGGCCTCTACTCGGAAATGCAGCTGGCGGCGTTCGTCACGGCCTGTGCCGGCGACCGCCTGGACGCGGGCGAGACCGTGGCGCTCACCCAGGCCATGCTCGACGCGGGCGAACGCATAGCCTGGGGCGAAGGCCTCGTGATGGACAAGCACTGCGTGGGCGGGCTGCCCGGCAACCGCACCAGCATGATCGTGGTGCCGGTCGTGGCAGCCTGCGGCCTGCGCATGCCCAAGACCTCGTCGCGCGCGATCACCTCGCCCGCGGGCACCGCCGACACGATGGAGACGCTGGCGCCGGTGGCGCTGGACCTGGCGGAGATCCGCCGCGTCGTGGACCGCACGGGCGGCTGCATCGTGTGGGGCGGCTCGGTGCGCCTGAGCCCGGCCGACGACATCCTGATCCGCGTGGAGCGCCCGCTCGACCTGGACAGCCAGGGGCAGCTGGTCGCCTCCATCCTGTCGAAGAAGGCCGCGGCAGGCGCCACCCACGTCGTGATCGACATGCCCGTGGGCCCCACGGCCAAGATCCGCAGCCCGGAGGCGGCACGGTCGCTCGCGCAGCAGCTGCGGCAGACCGCGCAGGCGCTGGGCCTGCAACTGCGCGTGCTGGAGACGGATGGCAGCGCCCCGGTCGGACGCGGCATCGGTCCCGCGCTGGAGGCGCGCGACGTGCTGGCGGTGCTGCGCGGGCAGCCCGAGGCGCCCGCCGACCTGCGGCAGCGCTCGCTGCTGCTCGCCGGTGAAGTGCTCGAATTCGGCGGCGTCGCGGCCGCCGGCAGTGGGATGCGCATCGCGGGCGAGGTGCTCGCCGACGGGCGTGCCTGGCGCAAGTTCCAGGACATCTGCGAGGCGCAGGGCGGCCTGCGCGAGCTGCCGCGGCCCGCCTGCAGCCAGCCGGTGGCCGCCGCGCGCAGCGGCTGCGTGATCTCGATCGACAACCGGCGGCTGGCACGCATCGCCAAGCTCGCCGGCGCGCCGCAGGACCGCTGCGCCGGCATCGACCTGCACGTGCGCTGCGGCGACTTCGTCGAGCGCGGCCAGCCGCTGTTCACGGTGCAGGCCGATTCGCCCGGCGAACTCGCCTACGCACTGCAGTACGCCCAGGCGCAGGGCGAGACGGTGCACATCGCGCAGGACGCGTGACGCGCCCGGCCGCGGCGGCGCCGCTTCACTCCGGCTGCTTGAGCGCCTTGTCGATGCGGCGCCCGATCTCCGCCGGGCCGACCGCCGAGAGGTCGAGGTCGTGCGCGCCCGCCAGGATCCGCTGCGTGCCCTCCCCGAGTTGCGCCTTCAGCTCGCCCAGGAAGGGGCTCGCCGCGAACAGGCGCACGCTGCGGCACAGCCCGTGCTGCGCGCCGTCTTCCAGGCAGTCCGCCAGCTCGCCGGCGAAGCGCAGGTGTTCCTTGCGCTGCGGCTCGAGGCGCGACTCGTACGCGGTGGCGCCGAAGGCCTGGTCGGCCCCCGCGCGGCCGCGCTCGTCATCGCCCAGTTCGCTGCTGTGCATCCGGCTGGCCGGATGTTCGAAGGAGCGCAGCAGCGCATAGGGCGCGCCTTGGTCCTGCTGCTGGAACAGGCGGGCACGGCTTGCGTTGGCGATCAGGATCCATTCGGGTTTCATGGCAGGCCCCCGTCAGAGCTGGGCGCGCAGGTCCGCCAGCGTGGCGGTGCTGCTCGCGTCGAAGCTGCCGTCGCCGTTGGTATCGACCTGCAGCTGGAAGGTGTTGGTCCCGGTCACCGTGACCAGGAGAGCCGAGGCGCTGCCGTCCACGCGCAGCGAGCCGGCCGAGACGTCGCCGGCATTGGTGGTGACGAGCGCGGAAGGCGTGCTCACGTGGTAGGTCACGGGGGCGGTGCCGAGCCGGCTGTTGCTGGTCTCGAAGTCGGCGGTCACCGTGGCGCTGGTGGTGTTTCCCGCGATCGCGAGCACGTGCCGGTAGGAGCGCATGGTGAACGAGCGGGTGCCGCTCGCGCTCGTGACCTGGTTGCCCAGCGAGCTGCCGGTCAGCACCACGCTGGTGGAATCGGTGCTGTTCTCCGTCACGTCCAGGCTCATGTCGCCGCTGCTCGTGCTGGTCTCGCCGCCGGCAGCCACGGTGAGGCCGGAGGCCTGGATGGTCATCGCCACGTGGCGCGGGAAGGCCGCACCGGAGCTGATGCCGCCGGCCGTGATCGCCAGGGTGAAGCCGCCGGACAAGGTGGTCGCGACGTTGGCTATCGTCTCCCGGCAGCCCGAAGCATTCAGCGTCACCGAATCGCCGGCGACGAAGCCGTTGCTGCTGGCCACGTTGCCGCTGACTGTCACGGAACCGCCGAGGCTGCAGGCCAGCGTCTCGTTGATCGCCGCGGAGAGCACCAGCGGCGCGGCACCGGCGCGCTTGTTCGCCAGCGTGACGGCCGCCTGGGCGACGCGCAGCGCGAGGCTGGGCGCCGCGGCGCCGGGCACCACCTGCGCGCTCAGCACGAAGCTGCTGCTGGTGCGGGCGGCATCGATGTTGGTCGCGTTGTCCAGTGCGTCGGCGGCCACCGGCTTCGCGTTGGCCGCGGTGATCACCAGCGAGCCTTGCGCCGGCGGACCGACGGGCGTCGTGGCCCCGTCTCCGCCGCCGCCTCCACAGCCCGTGAGCGCCAGCAGGGGCGCGCAGAACAATGCGGCAATGCTGCGGCGCGTTGCAAGTCCGGCGAGGCGATGGTTGCGCATGAAGCTTTCTCCCGAAGGGACGATGGACAGTGTTCAGGCTATGCAGGATGGGCTCGGCCATCTTGCGGCACATCAAGATGCGCGCGCCCCGATCCCGGCCTCAGGGCTTCGCCGAACGCCAGCAGCCGGCCGGTGCAGGAGCCATCGTCCACCTCGCGCTGCAGGAAGCAGGCGCTCGCCAGCGGTGCCTGTCCCAGCAGCCGCGCGACTTCGCCGAGCGCATTGGTGCCGCCGCCGGAGGCCATCGTGCAGATCACCGCGACGTGCCGCAACTGGTCCCGATGCTGCGCGATGAAGCTGCGCATGGGGCCTGCCAGCCGGTACATCCATACCGGCGCGAGCAGCACCACCGTGCGGTAGTCGCCCGGGTCGGGCCCTTCGTAGCGGATCGCGGGGTGCCGGCGCAGCAGCGAATCGAGCACGCAGCGCAGCGTGCCCGTGCCGCCGGCGCGCGGCTCGGTGTCGCTGACCTGCCCCAGGGGCCAGCCATGGTGCGACGACAGCAGTTCCGCCAGGCGCCGCGTGGTGCCGGTGTACGAGTAGCAGACGACGAGGATGGTGTCCACAACGGCCTCCTTGCACGGGGAGCGCCCGCCAGCCGCGCAGCCGGGATCGCGATGGCGTGGCCGCAGGGCGGGCGGACCGCCGATTCAATCTAGGAGCCCGCCGCCGCCCCAACATGACGGCCGTCAAGGTCACCGCGACGGGCCCGCCTAGATTGGATCCAGGGCGCCTCGGGGGCGCACCGTCCTGCCCAGGAGAGACCATGAAAAGCGACCTGCAGATCAAGTCCGACGTCACCGCCGAGCTCGTGTGGGATCCGGCGGTGAACGCCACCAACGTGGGCGTTGCCGTCGCGGACGGCATCGTCACCTTGAGCGGCACCGTGGAGACCTACGCGCAGAAGCATGCCGTGGAGCGCGCGGTGCGCCGGGTCTCGGGGGTGCGCGGCATCGCGGTGGGCCTGGAGGTGCGGCTCGCCCCGGGGCACGCCCGCACCGATGCCGAGATCGCGCAGGCGGCGCTGCATGCGTTGCGCTGGCATTCCCTGGTGCCCGATGAACGGGTGAAGGTGGAAGTGGACAACGGCTGGGTGACGCTGCGCGGCGAGCTGGAATGGGCCTACCAGTCGGCCAGCGCGGAAAGCGCCGTGCGGCCGCTGGTGGGCGTGCGCGGGGTCAGCAACGAGATCGCCCTGGTGCCGCACGCCAAGCCGCAGCAGATCCGCGCGGATATCACGGCGGCGCTCGTGCGGCACGCGCAGCGCGAGGCCGGGCGCGTCGCCATCGACGTGGAAGGCGGCGTCGTCACCCTGCATGGGCAGGTCGATTCGCTGGCCGAGCACGACGCCGTCATGGGCACCGCGTTCGCCGCCAAGGGCGTGACCCGGGTGATCGATCGGCTGGAAGTCACCGGCTAGATGGCGGCTGCGGCCGTGAAGGAGGACTCATGTACAAGCGCATTCTGGTGCCGGTCGACGGCAGCGAAACATCGAACCGCGCGCTCGTCGCGGCGCTGCAGATGGCGCGCGAGACCAGCGGCCGCGTGCGGCTGCTGCACGCCATCGACGAACTCGCCTACCTGAGCGCGTTCGAATACAGCGGCCAGGTGCTGGAGGCGGCCCGCAAGGGCGGCGCCAGGACCCTGGAGGACGCGGCGGCGATCGCCACGGCCAGCGGCGTGCCGGCCGACCACAAGCTGGTCGAAGTCACCGGGCAGCGCCTCGGCGAGGTGGTGGCGGACGAAGCCCGCAACTGGGATGCCGACCTGATCGTGATCGGGACCCACGGACGGCGCGGCGTGAGCCGCGTGCTCCTGGGCAGCGGCGCCGAACAGGTGCTGCGGCTCGCGCCGGTGCCGGTGCTGGCCGTGCGCACGCCGGAGGAGGCCGCGTCGACGTAAGCCGGCATGGGCCGCCCTGCAGGGGCGGCTCGCCGAGCACCCTGGGCAGGCTCCTTGCCTTCAGTGCGCCATCAGCACGGGCACGGTCATCGACGCGAGCACCGTGCGGCTGGCGCCCCCCAGCATCCATTCGCGCGCGCGGCTGTGTCCGTAGCAGCCCATGACCAGCAGGTCGGCGCCGAGGTCGCACACGCGCGACAGCAGCCGCTCGCCGAGGTCGGCCGGCTCCGGGCCTTCGCGGTGCCACGTCGCCTGCAGGCCGTGTACGCGCAGGTAGCGCTCCAGGTCCAGCGCCTCGCCGCCCAGGCGCGCGGGGCCGTGGTCGGTCCAGGCCAGCACGTGCACGCGCGCGGCCTGGCGCAGCAGCGGCAGGGCGGCCTGCAGCGCATGCGCCGCCTCCGGCGTTTCCTTCCAGGCGATGGCCACCTGTTCGCCGAGCGTGCGGATCTCGCCGGTGTGCGGAATCACCAGCGCGGGCCGCCCGCTTTCGAGCAGCACGCTCTCGACGAAGTCGGGCGGCACGCAGGCCGCCGCCTCGTCGCTCGCATCGCGCTGGCCGAGCACCATCAGGTCGGCATAGAACGCCTGCTGCGCGAACGCGGCAGGGGTCGGCACTTCGTCGGTCTGGGCCCAGGTGGACAGCGGACCGGGCAGCGTCATCGCCTCGTCGAAGGCCTGGCGCACCTTGTCGCGCCGCTGGTCGTCCAGCTCCATCAGCGTGGCGGCCAGCGACGGCCCGATCTCGGGCGCGAACGGCAGCTCGATGAAGGCGGGCGTGATCGCGTACAGCGCCGCGACCTCGGCGCCGAGCTGCTGCGCGAGCCGGCGGGCCGCCGCCAGCCGGCGCGGGCTGGCGCGGGTGGGGTCCAGGTGGACCAGGATCTGGCGCAGGGACATTGGCATGCGGGCGCTCCTCTCGATGGCCGGCCTTCAACTTAGCCGCGCGTACGGGGGTTGAATTGATGGCCGTCAAGCGTGGGAGCGCAGGCACGCTGCCCGCGCTTGGGGGCCGACCTTGACCGCCGTCAAGACCTCCCGGCGGCGGGCGCCCAGACTGGTTTCATCCGCAGCGACGGAGGAGTCCATGAACGACGTATTCGCCAACCGCGCCGAGGCCGGCCGGCTGCTCGCGCGGGAGCTGTTGCAGCACGCCTGGAAGCGCCCGGTGGTGCTGGCGCTGCCGCGCGGCGGCGTGCCCGTCGCCGTGGAGGTGGCGCTCGCGCTGCGGGCGCCGCTCGACCTCGTGCTGGTGCGCAAGATCGGCGCGCGCGGCAATCCCGAGCTGGCCGTGGGCGCCGTGGCGGAAGGCTCCGCCGAGCCCGTGCTCGACCTCGATGCCATGGAGATGACGGGCACCTATCGCGCCTATGTCGAGGCGCGGGCGCGCGCCGAGCTGGACGAGATCATGCGCCGCCGCGCCGTGTATCTCGGCGGTCGTGCGCCGCTGCCGCTCGCGGGCAGCACCGCCATCGTGGTGGACGACGGGCTGGCCACCGGCACCACCGCGCGGGCCGCCCTCAGGGCAGTGCGCGCGCGGCGGCCGGCGCAGCTGGTGCTGGCGGTGCCCGTGGGCTCGCGCCAGGGACTGGCCGATGTCGCGCCGGAGGTGGACGTGCTGGTCTGCCTTTCGCGGCCCGCCGTCTTCAGCGCCGTCGGCCTGCACTACGCGGACTTCCACCAGCTCACCGACGACGAAGTGCTGGCCGCGCTGGCGCGCGTGCGCAGCGGTCGCTGAGCCTTCCCTGCAACCCTGCCTCCCCCAGGACCCTGCCATGTCGAAGCGAATGCCTGCCACCCGCGCCCTGTCCCTCTGCATCGTGGCCGCCGCCTGCAGCACCGCGCTGCAGGCGCAGAACGTGAAGCCGCCCAAGGCGCAGCTCTGGATCGACGTGTCCACCGGCTCCATGGCCGGCATGCCCGAGATGGACATGCCCGCGGGTGTGGGCGGCATGGGCGGCATGGGCGGCATGCTCGGGGGCATGATGGGCGGCGGCGGCCGTGGCGGCGCACCGACGGCGTACGGGCTGGCACGCGGCATGAACGTCATGCCGCCGCGGGTGCTGGACATCGCCTTCTACAACAGCCTGAAGCCGGGCGCCGAGGCCCAGCAGCTCATCCCGCCCGGCATGCGCATGGGCGAGAGCCTGCCCCTGCTGCCGCCGCGGCGTGAAGCGGCCGCGCCGGCCGGCGAGCGCGAGCCCGGCGAGGTGCCGCCGGACGTCGAGCGTCCCCGGGGGCGGATCCTGATCTACTGGGGCTGCGGCGAGACGGTGCGCGCGGGGCAGCCCCGCGTGATCGATCTCGCAAGCAGCTCGCCCTCGGAATTCGCCACCGCCTTCGCGGGCCGCCACGCGCCCGACCGCGGCGCCAGGATCGGTGCGAACCACGTGCTGTATCCGAACGAGCGCAACACGGTGGTGCTGGCGCGCGAGAGTTCGCTGGCCGGCGAACACCGCATCCAGGGCGCCGGCGTGCCGGCGTCGATGAAGTTCACGCTCGGCGAGGCGCAGGACGTGATGCCCGCGATCCGGCTGCAGTCGCGCGGCACGCTGCGCGACAGCATCGCCCTGAGCTGGTCGCCGGTCCCGCAGGCGCGGGCGTACTACCTGCATGCGATGTCCGGCAGGGGCAACGACATGGTCATGTGGTCCAGTGCCGAGACGCCGGACACGGGCATGGGGCTGTTCGACTACCTGCCCAACGCCACGATCGAGAAGTGGACGCGCGAGCACGTGCTGCTCGGTGCGCAGGCGACGAACTGCGCCGTGCCCAGGGGCATCTTCGCCGCCGCACCCGGTGCGCGCGAGGACGCGACGCCGATGCTGCGCATGATGGCGTACGGCGGCGAGAGCAACTTCGCCCATCCGCCGCGGCCGGCCGACCCGAAGGCGACGTGGGAGCCCGAGTGGGCCGTGCGCGTGCGCGTGAAGTCGCACACCATGGCCATGCTGGGACAGGAACCGGCCGAGAGGAACGGCGCGCGGCAGCCGGCGCCGGCCAGCGAAGCCGAGGCCCAGGCGCCCGCGCCCGTCGTGGAGCAGCCGCAGCCGCAACCGCGGCTGCCGACGCCGGGCGCGATCCTGCGCGGCATCCTCGGGCGCTGAAGCCCACGGATGCTGCAGTGCGTCAGTCGCCAGGCTGGCGCGGCGTGACCCGGGGCACGGTTGCGGATCATGATGCCCATCAACTTGGGCTGCGCTCCATCGCCTAGTTTGCGTTCACGTCCCGGCCGAACGGGACGGGAGACACGCCATGAATGACCCGTCACGGAACGCCGGTGCCGCCACGCGCGAAGCCGGCCGGCTCGAGGTGGGCGCTCCGATGCGCCGCCGCTCTTTCCTGCAGGGCGCCGCCGCGGCCGGCGCTGCCGTCTCGCTGGCCAACCAGGCCGCGCTGGCCGAAGGCGAGAGCGGCTTCTGGGCCAAGGACCTGCCCAACGAAAAGCTGGTCGACATGTACCGCACCATCGTGCGCATCCGCTGGCACGAGCGGACGATGGCCGACAAGATGGCCAGCGACCCGAACTACCGCGGCTACAACC
Source organism: Ramlibacter sp. AN1133 (assembly GCF_037890035.1). NCBI lineage: Bacteria > Pseudomonadati > Pseudomonadota > Betaproteobacteria > Burkholderiales > Comamonadaceae > Ramlibacter > Ramlibacter sp. AN1133. The sequence goes on along the minus strand of NZ_JBBKTQ010000010.1, from coordinate 65,862 downwards.
ACTTCTACGCCGGCCAGGAAGCCGTGGCCGCGGGCGTGTGCGCCGCGCTGGTCAACGCCGGCGGCGTGCTCAAGGCGGACCTGGTGTACAGCACGCACCGGCCCACCGGCCATGCGATCGCCAAGGGCGTCGACATGAAGAAGATGGCGGCGGAAAACGAGTTCAAGGCGACCGGCCTCAACGGCGGCTATGCCGGGGAGATGCACCTGTCCGATCCGGACGTGGGCTTCATCGGCGCCGACGGCATGATCGGCCCCGGCCCGGTGATCGCCACCGGATCGGCGCTCGCGATCAAGGCGCGCGGCAGCCGGCAGGTGGTGGTGAACTTCGGCGGCGACGGCACCTACGCCACCCCGCACTTCCACGCCACCCTGAACAACGCGGCGCTGCTGAAGCTGCCCTTCATCTACGTGCTGGAGAACAACCTCTATCACCAGTACGCGCACTACTCGTATTCCTGCCCGCTCAAGGACATCGCCGATGCGGCGGTGCCGTACGGCATCCCCGGCGTGGTGGTGGACGGGCAGGACGTGTTCCAGGTCTACAACGCCGCGAAGATCGCGGTGGACCGCGCGCGTGCCGGCCAGGGCCCGACCCTGATCGAGGCCAAGACCTATCGCTACTACAACCACTGGGGCGCCCCCGGCGTGAAGCCCGGGCAGCTCGGCGCCTTCGGCTACGACCCGCTGGCGATCACCTCCTTCCGGCCGGAGCGCGAGGTGCGCGCCTGGATGCAGCGCGACCCGGTGAACATCGCGCGCGACATCCTGATCACCTGGGGCGTGCTCGATCGCGCGCGCGCCGACCAGATCGAGGCCGCGGCGAAGCAGGAGGCCGTCGAGGCCTTCCAGTGGGCCGCCGCGCAGCCCAATTGCCGCGAGGACGGCGCACTCAAGCGCGTGTTCACCGCGGGCGACGTGCCCCCACGCCAGTTCGGCTGATCCGCCACCGCACCAGACACAGGAGATACGAACATGGCACGCAAGAGCTGGATGTATTCGGTCCTCGAGGCCGTCCAATACGAGATGCGGCAGGACAAGAACATGCTGTGGCTGTTCGAGCTCACGCCGCCGGTGGCGTCGAACCCGGGCAAGCCCGTCATCAACCTGGAGACGGAGTTCACGCGCAACCGCGTGCTGAACACCGGCATCGACGAGAACTGGATGGCCTCGGCCGTCCTCGGCGCGGGGCTCGCGGGCTCCAAGGCCGCCACCTACATCCCCTACCAGGGCAACTGCATGTGCTTCCAGGTGATCCAGAACCACGCCGGCAAGCTGCACCTGATGACGGGCGGCAAGGCGTCGATGCCCATCGTCTACATCCTGGAGATGACGGGACAGACGCCGGGCTTCGCGGGACAGCATTCGGACTACGAGATCGACACCTACTACGCGCACATCCCCGGCGTGAAGACCGTGGTGCCGTCCACGCCCTATGACGCCAAGGGCATGATGGTCTCCGCGCTGCGCGACCCGGACCCGGTGGTGTACCTGTACCCCGGCGGCCTGCGCGAGCTGATGGAGGAAGTGCCCGACGAGCAGTACACCGTGCCGCTGGGCAAGGCCATCGTGCGCCAGCAGGGCTCCGACATCACGATCGTGGGCTCGGGCGCCAGCATGCCGGACGTGCTGGAGGCCGCGCAGAAGCTCAAGGCCGAGGGCATGAAGCCGGAAGTCATCGACCTGCGCAGCATCAAGCCGATGGACACCGAGACGCTGGTGAACTCGGTCAGGAAGACCAAGTACCTGCTGACGGTGGACCAGAGCTACTACACGCTGTGCCCGGGTGCCGAGGTGATCGCGCGGGTGGCCGAGAACGTGGACGGCGCGCGCTACAAGCGCGTGGCGTTCCCCGACGCCGCGCCGCCGGCCTCGCCCGAGATGTTCCTCTGGATGCGGCCGAACGCCGGCCACGTCGTGGCCGCGGCCAAGAAGATGCTGGGCTGAGGAGGACGCGATGGCCGCATCCGTTGCGCGGTGCACCCAGTGCGGTGCCGACGATGTCCATGAAGTCCAGGCGCGGTCGGCCTTCTGGCACGACGACCGCCTGGTGGTGGTGGAGGACATCCCGGCGCTGCAGTGCGCGCACTGCGGCGAGCAGTACTACGACGATGCGACCATCGTCGCACTGGACCTCCTGCGCGGCCGCGGCTTCGAGCCCGCCGCGGCGCGCCGCCACGTGAGCGTGGCGGTGTTCTCGCTGGCCGGCGCCACCGGCTGCGTGGAGGCCGAGGCCGGGGAAGCACCGTGACGAACGATCCGCTGCGCGGCCTTCCGCTGGCGATCGCGGCGGCTGCCGTGGTCCTGCTGGCCGCCGGCGGCGAGACCTTCGACTTCATGCCCAAGGGCGGCCGCGCCCTGCTGCTGGAAACGGCGGGCGCAGCGCAGTTGCGCGAGGTGGTGCAGGCCAGGCGCACCGAGCAGGAGTGGCTGCAATGGGTGCGCGAGCCGGCCCGCGGCAAGCCACTGGGCGACAAGCAACAGGCGACGCTCGCGGCCTACCTGGCCGTGAACATGCCGGCGCCCGCCGCGGCGCAGGACCCGGGCGCGCTGCCGCGCGACGGCCGCGACCTCGCGTGGGAGCAGTGCCAGTCCTGCCATTCGCTGTTCACCAGCTTCCTGGCCCAGGACGGCAACGCCACCCGCTGGCGCAACATGTTCCTGGCGCCCTTCCACCGCAACATCCGCATGACGGCGCAGGAGCGCGAGGAGTTCGCCCGCTACGCGGAAATCAACATGCCGATGAAGGCCGAGGAAGTCCCGGCCGAACTGAGGTTCTGACATGAAAGCCCGCATCCTGCCCGTCGCGTGCATCGCGGCGGTCCTCTGGGCCGCCGCTTCCGCCGGCGCGGCCGAAGACGTCTTCGCCTTCATCCCGCCGGGCGGCCGCACGCTGCTGGCGCGCGTGCTGGGCACGCATCCGCCGGCGCAGGAAGTCAACGCCCTGCTCGCGGCGAAGCGCACGCGCGAGGAATGGCAGGCCTGGCTGCGTTCCCGCGCGGGCCCGATGCCGGTGGTGGCGAAGCTGAGCGACAAGGAGCTCGCCACGCTGGCCGACTACATGGCCTTCAACCTGCCGTTGCCGCCCGGCAAGGTCGCGCCCTCCGCGGCCCAGGCCGCGCTCGAGAAGGCGCTGCCGATGGACGGGCGCGACATGACGCTGGACAAGTGCCAGGGCTGCCACATCATCACGGTGGTGATCACGCAGGACCGTACCCGCGAAGCCTGGCTGGGCACGATGAACAAGCCGAGCCACGTGCAGATCAAGCTGTCGAAGGATCAGCGCGAGGCCCTGGCGAACTACCTGGTGCTGAACGCGGCGATCCCGATCGACGACGTGCCGAAGGAACTGCGGGCGGGAGGCGCGAGCTACTGAGCCCGCGCGGAGGTGACCATGCTGTTCACCTCGCTCGACTTCTTCCTGTTCCTGCCCGCCGTGCTCGCGGTGTTCGCGCTGCTGCCGGCGCGCGCGCGCACGGCATGGCTGCTGATCGCAAGCTGGGCCTTCTATGGCTGGAGCCAGCCGCGCCACCTCCTGTGGCTCGCCGGCGTGACCGCCCTGGTGTTCGCTTGCGGCGCGCTGCTCGAGCGGGTGCAGGCGCCGCGCTGGCGCGGTGCCGGGCTCGCGCTCGGCGTCACCCTGCTGGTGGGCGCCCTGGGTGCCTTCAAGTACGGCGCGCCGGACAGCACCTGGGCCGCGCCCGCGGGCTTCTCCTTCTACGTGTTCTCGGGCGTGAGCTACCTGGTGGACGCGTGGCGGCGCACGCTGCCGCTGGGTGCCAACGCGGGCGAGACGGCGCTGTACCTCGCGTGGTTCCCCAAGGTGCTGGCCGGTCCGATCGAACGCGCACCCGCCTTGTTGCCGCAGCTGCGCGCGGCGCTGCGGCCCACGCCGCGGCAGGTCGTGCTCGGCACGCAGTTGCTGGCCTGGGGCCTGGTCAAGAAGGTCGTGATCGCCGACAACCTCGCGCCGCTGGTGGACCGCACCTTCGGGATGGTGGCGTACGCCTCGCCGGTGGAACTGCTCGCGGCCGTCTACCTCTTCTCGTTCCAGATCTACTGCGACTTCTCCGGCTACAGCGACATCGCGATCGGCGTCTCGCTGCTGTTCGGCCTGGAATTGATGGAGAACTTCCGGCGGCCCTACCTCGCGCGCAGCGTCGGCGAGTTCTGGTCGCAGCGCTGGCACATCTCGCTGGCCCGCTGGTTCCGCGACTACCTGTACGTCCCGCTGGGCGGCAGCCGCGCCGGAACGGCGCGGACCTACCTGAACGTGATGCTGGTCTTCGTGGCCAGCGGCGTGTGGCACGCGGGCCTGGGCTACGGCGGGCTGGGTGCCACCTTCCTCGTCTGGGGGGCCCTCAACGGCGCCTACCGCTGGGCAGGGCTGGCCAGCGCGCCGCTGTGGCAGCGCGCCGCGGCGCGCCTGCCGCGCGTGGCCGCCAGCGGGGGCTGGCAGCTAGCGCGCATCGTGTTCACCTTCCACCTGATCGCGCTGGGGTGGGTGTTCTTCCGCGCGAAGTCGGTGCAGGACGGCTGGCTGCTGCTGCGGCGCATCGGTGCCGCGGCAGCCGACCTGCCCGAGTTGGCCCTGCGCTACCCGTGGACCTCGGCGCACGCGACGGCGCTCGCGCTGGTCGTGCTGCTGCTGGCCGTCGAATGGATCGACGAACGCCGCCCGCTGTTCGAGCGGCTGCGCGTCGCGCCCGCGTGGCTGCGCTGGTCGGCGGGCTATGCGGCGATCGCCATGCTGCTCGTGCTCGGGCGCTGGCAGGCGCGCGAATTCATCTACATGCAGTTCTGAACGATGGACAGGCCCAGGACTTCGCCCCAGCAGCGGCTCGCCCTCGCCGCGGCGGGCTTCGTTGCGCTCGCCATCGTGCTGTACATCGTGCTCCATGCGGCGGCGGAACGACTGCTGCAGGAGCGGGCGCATGCGAATCCCTTCCATCGCATCGCCGTGGCCGAACGCGACGTCGACTGGGTGATCCTCGGCTCCTCCCATGCCATGCCGCTGGACTTCGGCGGCTTCGGCCAGCAGATGGAACGCGACACGGGACAGGTGATCCTGAACCTGGGCACGCAGGGCGCGGGGCCCATGTACAGCCGGCTGGTGCTGCGGCAGTTCCTGCGCACGCACACGACCCGCAACGTGCTGTACGTCGCCGACGGCTTCGCGTTCCAGTCGCGCACCTGGAACGAGGATCGGCTGGTCGAGCCCAAGCTGCTGGCGCGCACGCCCTGGGATCCCGAACTCGCACGCGCGCTGGCGCGATCCGTCGTGCGCGACGGCGTGAGCTGGCGCGGCTGGCTCGATTACGCGACCGGCTTTTCCAGGATCAACAACCGCGAGCGCTTCCAGCCGGACCGGTGGGAGGCCGAGGACCAGTTCGACAAGGCCTGGCGGCCCTCGGCCAGTGCCGTGCGCAACCGCATCGCCTACCTGTACCCCGAAGGCATGCAGCCGCAGGCGCAGGCGCGCTACCTCGCGCAGCTCGAGGAGCTGCTGCGCATGGCCGCAGCCGCCGGCGCCCGCGCCACGGTCGTCAAGCTGCCGGTGCCACGCAGCTACCGCGAGGCGCTGCCCGACGAAGCCGCCTTCGACGCCGCGCTCGGGCGGGCCGCCTTCGTCGCCGGCGCCTCCTGGCAGGACCTCTCGGGCAGCTTCGATGCGCCGGAGTTCTTCTTCGACAGCGACCACCTCAATCGCCGCGGCGCCACGCGCCTGTACGAGCTGCGGCTGCGCGCGCTGCTCACGGCGAAAGCTCCGTCTGCGCGCGAAGGGACCTGAGCCTGCGGGGCGCAGCCGCCTTCGCCGCAGCCACATCTCTTGCGGCGCCAGTCAGCGGATGCAGCTTGTTCGCCGCCGCGCGCAGGAGCGCGGCGGATTCGATCCAGACCAGGGGGTGCCCCGCCCGCCGGACTCGCCACTCGAGGCGAGACCCGCCAGCACTTCGGGTGACGACCGCGGCGCATCATGCCTCGGTGGAGGGACCGTCTTCATGCGCGGCCCACTATCCGTCACCCTGCCGCTGTCGACGGTCCGTCCGGCAGGCGGTGGCATGGGTTCAATCTAGGCCGCGGCGGGCGCGGGAACATGATGCGCATCAAGTTCGGCGTGGCGGGCGAGCCCCTCAGCTCTTCATGTCGCGGCGGGCGCATCTGGCGTGGGGGCCTTAGATCGCCGCGGTAACGGTTGCACATGCCTGGATCTTGGGGCGCTGCCCTAGGGCTTGCCCGGGCAAGGGCACTGCGCTTCGGGCAGCGTATCCGGCACAAGCGCCAGCCTCATGGAACCACCGCGAGGCCGTCGCCGGCGAGCATTCACCTGGCGGTTGGCGCTACAGAAGCTCGCAGTCCCATTGCTGCAGCACCCACGCCAGACCGTCGCGTTCGAAGCCGATGAAGGCGAATTCCCTGGCCGACAAGGCGACTAGGCGAGGCTCGTAGAGACTGGGCCAGCGCCGCTCGGCGCCGAGGAGCTGCAGCAGCGGAATGCGTCGACCGTCCGCAGTTCGGTGCGTCAGGTGCAGGTCGCCGGTGGCCGTGTGGCCTTGGCCGTACGGGGGCCGGTGTGCCCCTCCCTCGCGCCGAAGTCTGACCCTCACTCGCATAACTGTCTGAATATACAGTAGTGCGCAGAGCACCTTGGGGCGCAATACTTCACGCAGCCTCCCCATACGGCCCTCCTCCACGCCCGCGCTCATCCGTTTCGGAGAGAATGTTACTGAACGAAACATGGGAGGCGCGATGAGGTGGTCGTGGTGCGGGTGTGACATTCGGCTGCTGGTGCGACTCGATCGATCTTCCTGGATGAGATTGGTGCCGGGCCGGCGGCATTACTACTGCGCGAAATGCCATGCCCGCCAGTTCCTCTCCAGGCGGGGCATCCTTGCGGCGATTCCCGCCCGGCAGGACCTGCATGCGGCAGAGACCGGCCATGCGGCCCTGAATTAGCAGCGCCCGTCAAGCCCCTGCGGCGCCTTCGGGGCCCAGGAGTGGCCAGCCGAAGCGCGAGTGCCGCTCCACAAGGGTTGCCATGTGGTCACTCGACCGTCACGCTCTTGGCCAGGTTGCGCGGCTTGTCCACATCCGTCCCCCGCGCGCAGGCGGTGTGATACGCCAGCAGCTGCAGAGGCACCACGTGCAGCAGCGGGCTCAGCGTGCCGTAGTGCTCCGGCATGCGGATCACGTTCACGCCCTCGCTGCTCTCGATCTTGCTGTCGGCATCGGCCAGCACGTACAGCACACCGCCGCGCGCGCGCACTTCCTGCATGTTGGACTTGAGCTTCTCCAGCAACGCGTCGTTCGGGGCCACCGTCACCACCGGCATCTCGCTGGTCACCAGCGCCAGCGGCCCGTGCTTCAGCTCGCCGGCCGGATAGGCCTCGGCGTGGATGTAGCTGATCTCCTTGAGCTTGAGCGCACCCTCCAGCGCGATCGGGTAGTGCATGCCGCGCCCGAGGAACAGCGCGTGCTCCTTGTTGGCGAAATGCTCGGCCCAGCCGATCACCTGCGGCTCCAGCGCCAGCACCGCGGACAGCGCCGCCGGCAGGTGGCGCATGGCCTTCATGTGCGCGGCTTCCTCCGCCTCGGTGAGGTGGCCGCGCAGCTGCGCCAGCGTGAGGGTCAGCAGGAACAGGCCCGCGAGCTGCGTGGTGAAGGCCTTGGTGGAGGCCACGCCGATCTCCACGCCGGCGCGCGTGATGTAGGCCAGCTTGCATTCGCGCACCATGGCGGACGTGCCCACGTTGCAGACCGTCAGCGAATGCTCCATGCCCAGCTCGCGTGCATGACGCAGCGCCGCCAGCGTGTCGGCCGTCTCGCCCGACTGGCTGATGGTCACGATCAGCGTGCGCGGATCGGGCACGCTCTCGCGGTAGCGGTACTCGCTCGCGATCTCCACCTGCGTGGGGATGCGCGCGATGCTTTCCAGCCAGTACTTGGCCGTGCAGCCGCTGTAGTAGCTGGTGCCGCAGGCGAGGATCAGGACGCGGTCGATCTGCTTGAAGACCGACAGCGCCTTGTCGCCGAACAGCTCCGGCATGATGTGCTCCACGCCTTCCAGCGTGTCGGAGATCGCGCGCGGCTGCTCGAAGATCTCCTTCTGCATGAAGTGGCGGTAGGGGCCCAGTTCGGCCGCGCCGCTGTGCGCGTGCACCGTCTTCACGGGCCGCTGCACCGGCTTGTGGTTGCGGTCCACGATCCAGTAGCGACCCAGCTGCAGGTCGACCACGTCGCCCTCTTCCAGGTAGACGATCTGGTCGGTCACGCCGGCCAGCGCCATCGCGTCGCTGGCGAGGAAGTTCTCGTCCTTGCCCACGCCCAGCACCAGCGGCGAGCCGGCCCGCGCGCCCACCACGCGGTGCGGTTCGTCCTTGCAGAAGGCCGCGATCGCATAGGCGCCGTGCAGCTGCTGCACCGCCGCCTTCACGGCCTCGAACAGGTCGCCCTCGTAGAGGCTGTCGACCAGGTGCACGATCACCTCGGTGTCGGTCTGGCTGTTGAAGCGGTAGCCCCTGGCCTTGAGCGCGGCACGCAGGTCGTCGTGGTTCTCGATGATCCCGTTGTGCACGATGGCCACGCGGCCCGGCGCCGATGCGGCGGCTTCGCCGGGCCCGTGGCTGAAGTGGGGGTGCGCGTTGTGCACCGCCGGCGCGCCGTGCGTCGCCCAGCGCGTGTGCGCGATGCCCGTGCCGCCCTCGATGTGCTCGCCGGCCACCTGCTCCATCAGTTCGGCGACCCGGGCCGTGCTGCGCGCGCGCTTCAGGCCGTCGGCATAGACGGCGACGCCGCAGGAGTCATAGCCGCGGTATTCGAGCCGCTGCAGGCCCTGAACGAGGATGGGGACGATATTGCGCGCGGAGACCGCGCCGACGATGCCGCACATGGGACCACCTTGTTGGACTGGATGGAGCGACTTTAGGGGGAGGCGCATGCAATATGCGTGCTAAATACATGATCAAATGAAATACAATTTCCGCAAATCAGTTGCTGGAAATTTCCTTTCATTCGCCCTGGTATCTTGGAATCCTCAAGCATAGACTCCATCGATTTGGCCCTGCTAGAGCAGCTCCAAAGCGACAGTTCCCTCAGCAACCAGGACTTGGCGGGCCGGGTCCACATCTCCCCGGCCACCTGCCTGCGGCGTGTCAAGCGCCTGCGCGAGGCAGGGCTGATCGAGCGCGAGATGGCGATCCTGAATCCGGAGCGCCTGGCCGCGACGCTGGGCCACGGGCTGGAAGCGGTGGTGGAGGTGTCGCTCGATCGCCAGGGCAGCGCGGAGCAGGAGGCGTTCGAGGCGCGCGTCATCGCCGACGCGGCCGTGCAGCAGTGCTACCGCGTGTCGCCCGGGCCCGACTTCATCCTGATCGTGTATGCGCGCGACATGCCGGATTACCTGGCACTGGCGCAGCGGCTGTTCACCAGCGATGCGAACGTGCGCAACGTGAAGGCGTTCTTTTCGGTGAAGAGGGCGAAGTTCCGGCCGCGGATTCCGGTGGGCAAGCCGGCGAGGGAGTGAGCGCGGGAGCGCCCCCACCCCACCCCTCCGCCGGAGGGGGAGGGAGGAAGACGGTCACTTGGCCGGCTTCTTCGGCCGCGTCCAGCTCGTGATGCTCACCTGCCGCGCGCGGGCCACCGTCAGCATGCCCGGCTCGGTGTCCTTGTTCACGACCGAGCCCGCGCCGACGGTGCCGCCGGCCGCGATCGTCACCGGCGCCACCAGCACGCAGTTGCTGCCCACGTGCACGTCGGCCTCGATCACGGTGCGGTGCTTGTTCGCGCCGTCGTAATTGGCCGTGATGCTGCCGGCCCCGTAGTTCACGCGCTCGCCCACGATCGAGTCGCCCAGGTAGGCCAGGTGGTTCGCCTTGGAGCCGCGCGCCATCGTCGAATTCTTCACCTCGACGAAATTGCCGATGTGCACCTCCGGCCCCAGCTTCGCGCCGGGCCGCAGCCGCGCGAAGGGGCCGATCAGCGCGCCTTCGCCGATCTCCACGCCCGCGCTCTCGCCCTCGATGTGCGTGAAGGCCTGCAGCACCGCGCCGGCCGCGATGCGCGCGTTGGCGATCACGCAGTTCGGCCCTATGCGCACGTTGTCGCCCAGCACGACATGGCCCTCGAACACGCAGTTGATGTCGATCTCCACGTCCTGCCCGCATTCCAGCGTGCCGCGCACGTCGAAGCGCGCCGGGTCCGCCAGCCGCACGCCCTGCTCCATCAGCGCGCGCGCCTGCCGCAGCTGGTACGCCCGCTCCAGCTGGGCGAGCTGCAGCGGGCTGTTCACGCCTTCGACCTCCACCTGCTCGGAGGCCTGCGCGGCCACCACGGGGCAGCCGTCCTGCACGGCGAGCTGCACGACGTCCGTCAGGTAGTACTCGCCCTGGGCGTTGTCGTTGGTCAGGCGCGCGAGCCACTGCTTCAGGCGCTGCGAGGGCACCGCCATGAAGCCGGTATAGACCTCGCGGATCGCGCGCTGGGCATGGGTGGCGTCCTTGTGCTCCACGATCGCCTGCACGGCGTCGCCGGAACGCACGATGCGGCCGTAGCCCGTCGGGTCCGCCATCTCGATCGTCAGCAGCGCCAGCCGCTCGCCGCCGCACTTGTCCACCAGCGCCTGCAGCGTTTCCGGCCGCACCAGCGGCACGTCGCCATTGAGGATCAGCGCGATGCCGTCGTCGGGCAGCACGGGCACCACCTGCTGCACGGCGTGGCCGGTGCCCAGCTGCGGCTCCTGCCGCACGAAATTGGGCACGGGACGGCCAGCGGCCGTGGCGGATTCGCGCAGCCACGCCTCCACGCCCTCGGCACCGTGGCCGGTGATCACGATGGTGCGGCGCGCGTTCAGGGCTTGCGCAGTCTCGATCACGTGCGCCACCAGGGGGCGCCCCCCCAGCTTGTGCAATACCTTGGGCGTGCGGCTTTTCATCCGCGTTCCCTTGCCGGCGGCCATCACCACCACATCGACTGCTTTCATTCGGTACCCTTCGTGTCCATGAACCGGCTGGTCTCCAACCGCATCGGCGGAATTATCGTTGCGCTCGGCCTCGCGCTGGCGCTGTCCGCCTGCAGCGCGATCAAGCTGGGCTACATGAACCTGCCGCACCTGGCGTACTGGTGGCTCGACGGTTACGCGGACTTCAGCGACGAGCAGGAGCCGCGCGTGCACGATGCGATCGCGGCGCTGCAGGCCTGGCATCGCCGCAGCGAGCTGCCGCGCGTGGCCGGGCTGCTGGCGCGCATGGAGCAGATGGCGGGCGGCGACATCACGCCGCAGCAGGCCTGCACCGTGGTCACCGAGGCCCAGGCGCGGATGAAGGAGCTCGCGCGGCAGGCCGAACCGGACGCCGTGGCGCTGGCCGCGACGCTCAAGCCGCGGCAATTGCGGCACCTGGCGCGCAAGTTCCGCAGCAACAACGAGCGCTTCCGCAAGGAATGGATCGCCCTTGCGCCCGACGAGCAGCTCGCCAAGCGCTACGAACAGATGCTGGACCGCATGGAATCCATCTACGGCACGCTCGATGCGCCGCAGCGCGCGGTGCTGCGCCAGCGCCTGGCCGCCACGAGCTGGGACCCGAACAAGATGCTCGCCCGCTGGCAGCTGCGCCAGCAGGACCTGCTGCAGATCCTCACACGCATTTCACAGGGGCTGCCCGCGGCCGAAGGCGGGGCGCTGCTGCGCGGCTGGTTCGAGCGGCTGGAGCGCCCCGCGGACGCCGCCTACCGCGCCTACCAGGAGGCGCTGCTGCAGGAGGGCTGCGCCACCTTCGCGGCCGTGCACCAGGTGACGAACGCGTCGCAGCGCGAGCAGGCGGTACGCCGGCTGCGCGCCTGGCAACGGGACTTGCGCGACCTGTCCGCGCAGCAGCCGTGACGGCAGCCCCGTCGCAGCTCGCGCTGGTATGGCGGCTGGGTGCCGCCACGACGCTGATCGTCACCGCCTTCGCCATGGTGGGGCCGGTGCTCGCCGTGCTGCTGCAGCAGGCCGGGCACGGCACGGCCTTCATCGGCACCTTCTCGATGCTGCCCTTCCTCATGGTCGGCCTGCTGATACCGCTGATGCCCCGCGTGCTGGCGCGCTGGGGCACGCTGACGACGTACCGCGCCGGCTCGGTGCTGCAGCTGGCCGGCATCACGGGCTACGCTGTTTCCGACAGCCTGGCGGTATGGGTCTTCGCCTCGATCGTCTGCGGCACCGGCGCGGCCGCCTTGTGGAACACCACCGAGGCTCTGTTGGCCGAGGAGGCGCCCGTGAAGATGCGCGGCCGCGTCATGGGCCTGTACCAGACCTCGCTGGGCGCCGCGCTGGCGGTGGGGCCCTTCCTGCCCGGCGTGCTGCGGCTGCACGCGCCGGCGGTGCTGTGGCTGGCCGTGGCGATGGTGGCGGGCTGCCTGCTGCTGGCCGTGACGGCGCCGGCGCACGAGCCGCATGCGGTGGCGCGGCCGCACACCGGCACGCTGCATGCCTTGCGCACGGTGCCGTGGCTGGCGCTGCTCGCGTTCTGCGGCGGCGTGTTCGAGGCGGGACTGGGCGCGGTGGGCGCCGCGCATGCGTCGGCATCGGGGCTCAGCCTGCGCAGTGCGACCACCGTGGCCGGCGCGATCGGCTTCGGCAGCTTCCTGTTCCAGTATCCCGCCGGCTGGGCGGCGGACCGCTACGCGCTGCGGCGCGTGTTCACGGGCGCGGCCCTGGTCCTGCTGCTGGCGAGCATCGCCATGGCCTTCGCCGGCCGCGCGCCGTGGCTGCTGTGGGCCTGCGGCCTGCTGTGGGGCGGCGTGGGGGGCGCGCTCTACACGCTGACCATGGTGCAGGTGGCGCACGCCTTCGCGGGCCGCGCCACCGCGGGCGGCGCGGCCGCGATGATCACGGGCTACACGTGGGGCGGGACGCTGGGGCCGGTGGCCAGCGGCTCGGCGCTGGAAGGCGCCGGCGCGCCGGGGCTCGCCCTCCTGCTGGCGCTGCTCGCGCTCGCGGCCCTCGCCGCGGCGCGGCGCGCGTTCAGCGAGGGGTGATCGGCGCGCGTCTGCCCGGCAGGATGGGCTTGGCGCAGCCCTCCGTCGGCCGGATCTTGCGCCGCAAACCGTTGGCCGGGCTTCGCGCAGCGAACGCCCGGCGTTCGTTCAGCGCTCGCCCTTGGAGTGCGACTTGCCCTCGCGCTCGGCCTGTTCCAGCTCGCGCGCTTCCGATTCGGAACGCGGCTTGGCGGCTTCGCCGTCGGCCTGCACGTCGGCCTTGTCGAGGTATTCCTTGATGTTCTTCTGGTAGTCGCGCGAAGCGCTGTAGCTGCCTTCGCCTTCGACCTTGTCGCCCTGCTGGGCCTGGCCGCGCGACTGGAAATCGGTGTCGCCGGCGCGCTGCTGCTGCGGATCGCTGTCGCGTTGGGGTTGCTGCTGCAGGGTGCGCGGGGCGGACTTGTCGTTGGACATGGACGGTGCTCCTCTTGGACACGGCATGGATGCTTGCCGGCTGTCCAGCTTAGGAAGGCACGCGCAGGGGAGGTGTCGGTGCGCGGGGGGCGGTGGTGTAGTCGGCGGACTACGTGGCTCGGCAGGCAGCGCTGGGCTTTCGCGCGCTGGCGCGGCTCAGCGCCAGCCTACGAAGACCGCGCCATGCATTGGTAGGCTGGTGCTGAGCCCCGAAGCGCGCGAAGCCCAGCGATCTCACCCCTGCAGCGACGCCCACATCTCCTTGTCCCGCTCCGCCGTCCAGATCCGCGGATTCTTCACCCCCCGCGCCTCGTCGTACGCCCGGCTCACGTCGAACGGCAGGCAGTGCTCGTAGATGAACACCTTGCCGAACACCGGATCCATCGCCTTGCGCGTGTGCGCCATCGCGGCCTTCAGGTCCATGTTGGCGGCGGCCGCTTCCTTCGCGCAGCGGTAGAGGGTCTCCACCCATTGCTTCGTGTAGTCGAGGCCGCGGTTCACGCCCTCGGCGCCCTTGAGCGCATCGCCGCGCCCCGGCACCAGCGCCTCGGCGCCGAGTGCGCGCAGCGCCTCCAGCGTGGCCGGCCACTCCTGCAGGTGCGCGTCGCCGGTGTAGACGCCGGCGTTGTATTCCACCAGGTCGCCGGAAAACAGCACCTTCTCCGATTCGATCCAGGCGATCGTGTCGCCGCGCGTGTGGCCCCAGCCCGGCGACCAGATCTGCACCTTCACGCCGCCCAGGTCCACGGTGAGCCGGCCCGGCGGCTCGCCGCGCGTGGGGTCGCCGCCGCCGATCACCAGGGTGGGCCAGGTCAGGCCCGGCACCGACTCGGCGTTGCGGAACAGGCGCGGGAAGCGGTCCATCTCGGACTGCATGTCTTCCTTGCCGCGCTCGACGATCAGCTCGAAGGTGCCCTGGCTGGCGATGATCTCGCTGGCGCCCTCGGCGAAATAGGCGCTCGCGCCCAGCACGCGCACCGCGTGGTAGTGCGTGAGCAGCACGTACTTGATCGGCTTGTCGCTCACGGCGCGGATGCGCGCGATCAGGTCGCGCGCCATCGCCGGGGTGGCGGTGGCGTCGCTGACCATGATGAACTTGTCGCCGATGATCACGCCCGAGTTCGGGTCGCCTTCCGCGGTGTACGCCCAGCAGTGCGGCGACAGCTGCTCGAAGGTGATCTTGCGGTCCGCCAGGTCGGCCTGGCTCGCGAATGCCTTGGTCATGGCGCGGATTCTAGGGGCCGCGCGGCGTCACGCAGGGGTGAATGCGAGCGCCGGCGACTGCAGCCAGCGCAGCGCGGCCTCGACGACGCGGTCGACATGCTGGGTCGCGTCGGCCACGTGCACGAGCGGTTCGCCCGCCGGGTCCTCCAGCGCCTCGAAGTCGCCCGCCACCAGGCTGGGCGGATAGAAGTGGTCGGTGCGCGCGGCCACGCGTTCCAGGGCCTGGTGCGGCGTGAGCGCCAGGTGCAGGAAGTGCAGCCGGGACACGCCGGCGCGCAGCAGCTCGCGGTCGGCCGCGCGCAGGGACGCGCAGGACAGCACCGCGCCGCGCGGGCGCACCTGCAGTTCCTGCGCCAGCCGCTGCAGCCAGGCGCCGCGGTCCTGCGCGGTGAGGCGCTCGCCGGCACGCATCTTGTCGATGTCGCTGGCGGGATGGAAGTCGTCCCCGTCGAGCAGCGGCAGCACCAGGCGCTCGGACAATTGCTCGGCGACCACCGACTTGCCGCAGCCGGCGACCCCCATCACGACGAGGTGCAGGGGCAAGGGGGCGGCAGGAGACAGCGCGTCGGGCATGGCGGCGATGATAGACATCGCCGCCGCCCGGCGGGGGCTCAGACGGTCGCGCCGCGCCGCGGCAGGCGTCCGGCACCGCGTCCGCGCAACGCCTGCCACGCGACCTGCGCCAGCCCGGTGCCCAGGCCGGCCAGCGCGCGCGCCAGCAGCGCGCAGGCATGACGCAGGTCCGCCAGCGGCTGGCGCACGGCCGAGAAGTTGACGCGCCGCCGGGGCGCCGCCACGGTGGCCGTCTCGAACACCGGATCCCAGGCGAAATGCGAGTCGCCGGCGGGCATCCAGGCCTCGATCACCACCCGCTCGCCGGCGCGCACGTACATCGAGCGGCCGGCTTCGAGCATGTGGTCGCCGGCGTCGAAGGGCGTGCCGCCGTGCGGGCCGTCCTTGGTCGCCCACAGGCGGCCGTGCGCGACGCGCAGGATGCCGTCGGTGCGCGGCCGCAGGGTCAGCGCGCGGCCACGCGCCAGTTTCCAGGTGCCCGGCAGCGGGTGGGCTGGCGTGGCGGAGAGCGTGGCGGTGCGGTCGTTCATGGTCGGCTCCGGTGGTCGCCGCCTGGGGGGCAGCGATGGCGATTTCGGAATCGAATGATCTTTCACGCCCGCTTGGCGGTCCAATGAAATCCGGCTACGCTTTTGATTCGATTCCCGCATCAATCGCCCGTCACCCCCATGCAGCATTCGCAGACCCACCTGCGCACCCGCCCGATCTCCGCCGGCCACCTGCGCGCCTTCGAGGCCGTGGCCCGCCACCTGAACTTCCGCGCCGCCGCCGAGGAGATGGCGCTCACGCAGTCCGCCGTCAGCCGCCAGATCCAGTCGCTGGAGGAGGAGGTGGGGGTGAGCCTGTTCCTGCGCCACACGCGGGCCGTGGAACTCACGACAGCGGGCACGCAGCTGCTGATCGCCGTGTCGCAGTCGCTGCCGCGCATCGACGGCGCCGTGCGGCAGATCCGCCAGAGCGCGGGCCGCCGTGCGGTCTCGATCACGACCTTCGCCTCCTTCGCGTCGATGTGGATGATCCCGCGGCTGGAGCAGTTCCAGCGCGACCACCCCGGGATGGACATCCGCATCGACGCCAGCGACGGCAAGGTGGACCTGGAACTGGCCGACATCGACCTGGCGCTGCGCTACGGCCCGAAGACCGCCATGCCGCCGGAGGCGATCCGCCTGTTCGGCGAGCAGCTCACGCCGGTGGTCAGCCCCTGGCTGCTCAAGGCCGGCCCGCCGCTGCTCAAACCCGCGGACGTGGCGCAGTTCGCGCTGATCGAGGCCGGCGACGCGCACCATTCGCACCTGGAGTGGCTGACGTGGCGCCGCTGGTTCGACGAGCACGGGCTGCAGAAGCTGCAGCCGCAGCGCTGGCTCTATTTCAACTATGCCTACCAGATGGTGCAGGCCGCCCTGGCCGGCCAGGGCGTGGTGCTGGCCCGCCTGCCGCTCGTCGCCGAAAGCCTGGCCAATGGCGACCTGGTGGAGCCCTTGCCGAAGATGCGCATGGAGTCGCCGATGGCCTATTGGCTGATCGTGGGCCCGCGCAGCGCGCAGCGGCCGGAAATCAAGGCCTTCTGCGAATGGCTGATGGTCCAGAGCCGCATCACTCGCCAGACGATCGGGGAGGTGCCGGATCCGGACACGATCGATCAGATGGACTGAAAACCGGACTACCGGACGCAGAGAGCGCAAAGGGTACGCAGAGGACGCAAAAGAAAACCATCTAGAGTTCTCTTTGTCTCTTTTGCGTCCTCTGCGTACCCTTCGCGTCCTCTGCGTCCGGCGGTCCGCTTTTCACTCGCCTCCCAGAGAAATCGGCCACACCACCCCCAGCTCGTTCAGCATGGCGTCCAGCGCCACGTCGTGGGGTTCCGGGTCCAGGTCCGGCAGGAAGCCGGCGGCGAAGCCCAGGCCCACGGTGAACGGGCGGGGTTGCAGCTGGGCCAGCGTGCGGTCGTAGAAGCCGCCGCCGTAGCCCAGCCGGTAGCCGCCCACCCCGTAGCCGACGCACGGCACGAACAGCAAAGTGGGCTGCACGATCTCCGTGTCCTTGGGTTTCGGGATTCCGAACGCATCTTCTTCCATCGGGCAGCCGGGGAACCACGCGTGGAATTTCAGGGTCCTAGTGGCTTTGTCCATGACGGGAAGCCCGATCCGCCGCATTTGCGGTTCGTCCAGCAGTTCGCCGTCCTCCTTCCATCGGTGCAGTGCCGGAAGCGGGTCGAATTCGCCCTTGATCGGCCAATAGGCGCCGATGATGGAGTCGGGCCGGCCCACGAGCCAGATCCGCATCACGCGCTGGAGAAGTTCCGCGCGGTGTAGTCGATCCGGCATGTTCAGGCGTTGCTCGATCAGTTGCTGCCGCAGAGCCCTCTTTTGTTCCGACCTGTCCATAATTTCCCGATGAAGTTGAGAACGATTCTGGCATCCCTTGCCGTGGTCCTCGCTGGCTGCGTGCAAGCGCAGTCCCAGAATCAGCTCCGCGACGAGGTCCTGCTGGACATGCAGCGGGCCTTTGCCCAGGGCAACAAGGCCAGATTGGCCCAGTTGCTGCCCCAGGCCCAGGGCCACGTGCTGGAGCCCTGGGCGGTCTACTGGGAGCTGCGCAGCCGCCTCGATACCGCCAGCCCGGCCGAAATCCAGCAGGCGCTGGCCCGCATCGCCGGCACCTATCAGGAAGACCGCCTGCGCAACGACTGGCTGCTGCTGCTGGGCCAGCGCCGCCAGTGGGACCTGTTCGCGCAGGAATTCCCCAAGTACCGCATGCGCGACGACCGCGAGGTGCGCTGCTACGCCCTGCTCACCGAAGCCCTGCGCGAAGGCGACAGGACGCCGCCGGCCGTGGCCGAGGAGGTGCGCAAGCTCTGGCTCGGCCAGCGCGAGGCGGACGACGGCTGCACCACCGCGGCGGGGCACCTGATCGAAACCGGCCACGGCGGCCGCAAGCTGACCAAGGCGGACGCCTGGCGCAAGGCCCGCCAGGCGATGGAGGCCAACCGCCAGCGGGCCGTGTCCGACGCCGTGGAGATCGCCACCACCAAGGACGTCCAGAAGATGCTGGCGGAGGTCAACGCCGCGCCGTCGAAGTTCCTCCTGAGCAAGGTCACCGCGATTTCGCGCACCCGGCGCGAACTGGTGGGGCTGGCCCTCATCAAGCTGGCCACCGGCGACATCGACCACGCCGCCGCGCAGCTCGAAAGCAAGTGGGGCCCGCAGATGAACCCCGAGGAGCGCGACTGGGTCTGGGGCGTGATCGGCCACCAGGCCGCCTTCCGGCTGGACCCGAACGCCAACGCCTATTACGCCCGCGTCGAGCGCGACAGCCACCTGAGCGACGAACTGCTGCAGTGGAAGGTGCGCGCCGCCCTGCGCGCGCCCAAGGGCATCGACTGGAAGAACATCCTGGAAGCCGTGGACGCCATGTCGGATGCGGGCAAGGCCGACGCCGCCTGGACGTACTGGCGCGCCCGCGCCCTGCTGGCCACCGCCCGGGGCGAGAACCACCGCGCCGAGGCGCAGAAGCTGCTGGAAGGCATCGCCTCGCCCAAGGGCTTCTACGAACAGCTCGCCCTGGAAGACCTGGGGCAGAAGGTGGTGCTGCCGGCCCGGCCGGCGCCCCTCACGGACGAGGAGAGGAAGGCCGCCCGCAACGACCCCGGCCTGAACCGCGCGCTCTACGCGATCGGCATCGGCCTGCGCTCCGAAGGCACCCGCGAGTGGAACTACACCACCAACCTGCACAAGGCGGGCGGCCTGGGCGACCGCGAGCTGCTGGCCGCGGCGCAATACGCCTGCGACCGCGAGGTCTGGGACCGCTGCATCAACACCAGCGAGCGCACCAAGGGCGAATTCGACGTCGACCAGCGCTACCCCACCCCGTTCCGCGAGGCGGTGGTCAAGCGCAGCAAGGAGATCAACCTCGATCCCGCCTACGTCTACGGCCTGATCCGGCAGGAAAGCCGCTTCGTCACCGATGCGCGCTCCGGCGTCGGGGCCTCGGGCCTGATGCAGGTGATGCCCGCCACGGCCCGCTGGACGGCCAACAAGCTGGGCATGCGCGGCTTCAGCGCCGATCAGCTGCACGACCGCGATACCAACATCGCGATCGGCACCGGCTACCTGAAGCTGGTGCTGGACGACTTCGGCGGCTCCATGCCCATGGCGGCGGCGGCCTACAACGCCGGCCCGAGCCGTCCGCGCAACTGGCGCAACGGCCCCGTGCTGGAAGGCGCGGCCTGGGCCGAGACGGTGCCCTTCCAGGAAACGCGCGACTACGTCAAGAAGGTCGTCTCGAACGCCACTTCCTATGCCGCGCTGCTCACCGGCCAGCCGCAGTCGCTGAAGGCGCGGCTGGGCACGATCGGCCCGCGCGATGCGGCGCAGCCGGAGGCGAACCGCGACCTGCCTTAGGCGGGTGGACGGGCGGGAATTGCTGGGGTTCGGCCTTCGGCCTCACCGCCAGCCTACGGGACGGCTGCGCGGTTCTCGTAGGCTGGGGTGACCCGCGTCAGCGCGGGAACCCCAGCGCTCACGCCGCCAGCGGCGGCCGCCGCAGGTGCCAATCCGTCGCCTGCTGCAGCGCCCACCCGATGCGCAGCGCCGTCGCCTCGTCGTTCGCACGGCACACGACCTGCAACGAGGTCGGCAGCCCGCGCGCGTCCTGCCCGTTCGGCAGCGCCAGCGCGGTGAGGTCCAGGTAGTTGCCGAAGCGCGTGTAGTGCGCCGGCGCCTTGCCCTGGTCCACCTCGTCGACCGGGATCGCCGTGGTCATCGTGGTCGGCGTCAGCAGCGCATCGATGCCTTCCATGGCCGCGGCGAACTGCTGCTTCATCGTGTCGCGCATGCGCAGCGCCTCGATGTACTCGCGCGCGCTCACGTTGCGGCCGGCGGCGATGCGCGGCCGCACGTGCGGGTCCAGCGGCGCGGCTTCGTCGTCGACCAGGTCGTGATAGAGCGTGTAGCTCTCGGCGGCCATGATGCGCAGGTTGTGCGCGGCGACGTCGGCAAACAGGAAGGGCAACTGCACCGGCACGATCTCGGCGCCGAGCTTCTCCAGCTCGGCGAGCGACTGGTCGTACGCGGCCAGCACTTCGGCGGACGCATGCTGGCGCTCCGCGTCGGGCATCCGCGCCAGGCGCAGCCCGCGGATGCCGCGCTTGAGCGCGGGCAGCGGGTCGGTGTAAGGCAGTCCGCGCGTGAGCGGATCCAGCGGGTCCGGCCCCTGCATCACGGCGTAGAGCAGCGCCGCGTCCTCCACGCAGCGGGCCATCGGCCCGGGCGTGTCCAGCGTCGGGCTCAGGGGCAGCACGCCGTAGGTGCTGACGCGGCCGATCGTGGTCTTCAGCCCCGTGATGCCGCACCAGGAGGACGGCAGCCGCACGGACCCTCCCGTGTCGGTGCCGACCGCCCAGGGCGCCAGCCCCGCGGCCACGGCCACGCCGGAGCCGCTGCTGGAGCCCCCGGGCGTGCGCGGGCGTTCCGGGTCCCACGGATTCCACGGCGTGCCGCGGCGGCTGTTGGTGCCCCAGCCGCCCATGGCGAATTCCACCGTGTGCGTCTTGCCCAGGACGATCATCCCCTGTGCGATCAGCTTGCGCGCCAGCGTGGCGGTGCGCGTGGCCTTGCGTTCCTTCCACACTTCGCAGCCGCCGGTGACCACGCGGCCTTCCAGCTCGATCAGGTCCTTCAGCGCGATGGGGATGCCGTGCAGCGGGCCGACGGCGTGGCCGGCGCGCATCGCGGCATCGGCGGCCTCGGCGGCCAGCCGCGCGTCCTGCGCGAACACCTCGGTGTAGGCATGCAGCTTGGACTCCTGCGCCTCGATGCGCTCGAGGAAGGCTTCGACGAGCTCGATCGGGGACAGCAGCCGCTGCTGCAGCCCGCGCGCGAGCTGGTGGACGGGGGCGAAGGTCAGGTCTTGCGGCGTCATGGCTGCCATCATGTCAGAGCCGGGGTCGGGCGTGAACGGGGTGGGGACGAGGGGAAAGGTGTCAGCTGTGGCCGAGGACGGCGCGGGCTTCGTAGGGCGCTTCGAGTTCGCGCGCTTCCCCGGGTGAGAGCTGCACGTCGAGCGCGGCCACGGCCTCTTCCACCTGGTACGCCTTGCTGGCGCCCGCGATCGGCGAGGTCACGCCCTTGTGCAGCAGCCACGCATAGGCCAGCGTCGCCGGGCTCACGCCCTTGGCCGCGGCCAACGTGCGCAGGCGCTCGCGCACCTGCAGGTCGGACGGACGGCCGTAGAACCTGCGCGTGGTCTCGTCGGCTTCGGCCCGCGCGGTGGCCGGACCGTCGCTGCTGGCAAGGAAGCCGCGCGCCAGCGGGCTCCACGGCAGCAGCGCCACGCCGGAGTCCCGGCACAGCGGGATCATCTCCCGCTCCTCCTCGCGGTACACGAGGTTGTAGTGGTTCTGCATGCTCGCAAAGCGCGTGAAGCCGTGCTCCTTCGCAACCTGCTGCGCCTTGGCGAACTGCCACGCCCACATGCTGCTCGCCCCCAGGTAGCGCACCTTGCCGGCCTTGACCACGTCGTGCAGCGCTTCCAGCGTTTCCTCCAGCGGCGTGTGCGGATCGAAGCGGTGGACCTGGTACAGGTCGATGTAGTCCACGCCCAGCCGCTGGAGCGACGCGTCGACGGCGTGGAAGATGCGCTTGCGGCCCAGGCCGTCGGCATTGGGGCGGGGGCGGAAGGAGGCGTGGTCCACGCCCTCGAAGGCCAGGTCCACGGGGTTGAACACCTTGGTGGCGACCACCGCTTCCTCGCGCCGCGCGCCGGGGAACATCTCGGCCAGCAGGCGTCCGGTCACCACTTCCGATTCGCCGCCCGAATACGTGTCGGCGGTGTCGAAGAAGTTGACCCCGAGGTCCACCGCCCGGCGGAACACCGGGCGCGAACCCGCTTCGTCGAGGATCCACGGGCGCCAGCGGGGCGAGCCGAAGGTCAGCGTGCCCAGGCACAGGCGCGACACCACCAGCCCGGTGGCGCCGAGTCGTGTGTATTGCATGAGGGAAGGAGCCCGGCCCGCGTGCGGGGCCGGGCGATGCTGCTTATTGCGGCTCGACGCCGGCGGCCTTGAGGATGCGGCCGTACTCGGCGGAGTCCCTGCGGATGGCATCGGCCATGGCCTGCGGCGTGCCGCCGGCCGGATCCAGTGCGATCTCGGCGAACTGCTTGCCCATGTCGCCCTTCAGCGCCTTGTTCAATTCGGCGTTCACGCGGTCGATGACGGCCTTGGGCGTGCCGGCCGGCGCCACCATGCCGATCCAGGTGACCGATTCGAAGCCCGGAATGCCGGCCTCGGCGACCGTGGGCACGTTGGGCAGCAGCGGCGAGCGCTTGGCGCTGGTGATCGCGATCGCGCGCAACTGCTGCTTGCTGTCGCGGGCGTAGGGCAGCGCGGTCGGCGAGGTCTCGAACATCGCCTGGATCTGGCCGCCCAGCAGGTCGTTCAGCGCGGGCGCGCCGCCCTTGTATGGCACGTGCAGCACGTTGACGCCCGTCATCGACGAGAACTGGCGGGCCGCGATGTCCTGGCCGGTGCCCACGCCGGCGTTGCCCACCGTGACCTTGCCCGGCTGCGCCTTGGCCACTGCGACGAGTTCCTGCAGGTTCTTGGCCTGCACCGACGGATGCACCAGCAGGATGTGCGGCTGGATCACCAGCTGGATCACCGGCGCGAAGTCCTTCTGCGTGTCGAAGCCGGTGCGCTTGTACAGGAACTGGTTCGCCGCCAGCACGCCGGAGCTGGTGACGAAGAAGGTCTGGCCGTCGGCCGGCGACTTGGCCGCGGTCTCGGCGCCGATGTTGCCGGAGGCGCCGGCGCGGTTGTCCACCACCACCGGCTGGTGCAGCGCATCGCCGAGGTGCTTGCCCACGGCACGGGCCACCATGTCCACGCTGCCGCCCGCCGGGAAGGGGACGATCAGCTTGATGGGGCCGCTGGGCCAGGTCTGGGCGGACACGGTGCCGGCGGCCAGGAGGGCCATGGCGAGCAGGCTGCGGTGCAGGAGGGCTAGGGTCATGGTTCGTTGCTCCAGGGCGGTTTCAGGTCAGGGAGGAAGGGCGCGCGCTCAAGGCCTGGCGCGCTGCTTCTGTTGTTCGATGGCTTGCAGGATCACCTGGGTGGAACCCATGATGTCCGGATACTTCTCGCCGGCGTCGATGCGCGCCAGCGTGCGCTTCTCGTCCTTCATCATCTGCAGCGCCCGGGTGGCGGACTCGCGGATGTCCGCGGCGGGCAGCACCAGGATGCCGTTCTCGTCGGCCAGCACGGCGTCGCCGGGGCTGACGCCCACGCCACCGCAGCTCACCGGCACGCAGAACTCGCCCCCGAGGCCGAGCGTCTTGACCGTCACCGCGGAGGTGCCGCGCGACCACACCGGCACGCCATAGGCCCGCAGCTCGCCGAGATCGGTCACGAGGCCGTCGACGATGATGCCGGCCACGCCCGCGGCGCGCGCCGCATACGCGACGGCGCCGCCGATGGTGGCGATGGCCTCGTCGCCGCAGCGGTCGATCACCAGGATGTCGCCGGGGCGGGCCTGGCCCACCGCGTAATGGACCATCGCGCCGTCCATGCCGGGCACGCGCACGGTGACGGCCGTGCCCGCGATGCGGCGGTCCTGGAAGTGCGCGCGGATCGCCGGGGTCATGAAGCCCGTGTAGCGGAAGTGGCCGATGACGGCGGGCTCGGCCTGGATCAGCAGGTCGAGGAGCTCGGGGTCGATCCGGGGCGGAAGGGGGTTGAGGACGTACATCGCGGCGCTGGAAGAGGATGATCCGGCGGCCAATGTAGCCACCGACCGCCTGAAAGGAAAACGAGTTATTTGGACGCGACTTGATAAGATTTCTGCATCTTGCGGATAACCCTGAGGCAAATCGAGGCGTTTTACTGGACTGCCAAGCTCGGCAGCATCCACGCGGCCGCGGACCACCTGAATTTCAGCCAGCCTGCCGTGTCCTCGCGCGTGAAGGAGCTGGAGGCCGCCTTGCACGTCGAGCTGTTCTCGCGCCGCAACCAGCGGGTGCAGCTCACCCCCGAGGGCCGCAACGCCGTCTCGCACGCCGAGCGCCTGCTGGCCGCCGCCCACGACTTCGAGCGGCTCGGGCGCGAAGGCCCGCCGGTGGAAGGGGTGCTTCGGCTCGGCTCGGACGAATCGACCGCCATGGTGGCGCTGCCGGAAATCCTCAGTCGCCTGAAGCGCCGCCACCCCAAGCTGGTCGTGGAGCTGACGATCGACGTCGGCACGGTCCTCAAGGAGAAGCTGCGCAAGCGCGAGATCGACATCGCGCTGCACACCAACGCGGGCGCTGCGTCGCACGTGGTCGACGAACTGCTCGGCTGGGTGGACTTCCAGTGGGTCGCCGCGCGCGAGCTGCCCGTGCCGGAGGGCGACTTCACGCCCGCCCACGCGACGGCGCTGCCGATCGTGACCAACCCGCCGCCGTCCACGCTGAACGCGCTGGTGCAGAAGTGGCTGCAAAGCGGCGGCTTCGAATTCGACGGCGTGAACTTCTCGAACTCGCTGCAGCTGATGCTGCGGCTGGTGCGCACCGGCCACGCCATCTCCGTGCTGCCGATGCCGGTGGTGCGCGAGCCGCTCGCCAGCGGCGAGTTGCGCCTGCTGCCGGCCCGCCCCGCCATCCCGCAGGTGGCCTACTACGCCTCCTACGTGCAGAGCGAGGCCGGCCGCGGCACGCCGGCCGTCGTCGAGATCGCCAGGGCGGTGCTGCAGGCGGAGCGCTTCTTCGTCCGGGAGCCGGAGCCGCTGCCGCTGCCGCAGGCCGCCTGAGCATCAATCCGCCGCGACGATGGCATCAATGCCGGGCCGCAGTCCGGCTAGCATCGCCCCCATAGCTGCAAGGAGCCCGCGATGCTGACCCTCTACATCGGCAACAAGAACTACTCGTCCTGGTCCATGCGCCCCTGGGTGCTGATGAAGCAGGCGGGGCTGCCCTTCGAGGAACGCAAGGTGCGCTTCGACGCCTTCGACGGCGACTCGCAGTTCAAGCAAACGGTGCTGAAGGTGAACCCCGCCGGGCGGGTGCCGGTGCTGGTGGACGACGGCTTCGCGGTGTGGGACTCGCTCGCGATCGCGGAATACCTGGCCGAGAAGTTTCCCGAGCGCGCGCTGTGGCCGCGCGAGCAGCGCGCGCGGGCGCGCGCCCGCAGCGTGGTCGCCGAGATGCACTCCGGCTTCGGCGCGCTGCGCTCGCATTGCGGCATGAACATCGAAGCCTCGCTGGCCGACGTCGGCCAGCAGATCTGGCAGGAGCAGGCCGCCGTGCGCAGCGACGTCGAGCGCATCGTGCAGATGTGGACCGGTCTGCTCGCCGAGCACAAGGGACCGATGCTGTTCGGCGAGTTCGGCATCGCCGACGCCTTCTACGCGCCGGTGTGCACGCGCATCCGCACCTACGCCCTGCCGGTGCCGGCGGAGGTCGAGGCGTACATCGAGCGCGTGCATGCCCTGCCCGCGGTGAAGGCCTGGATCGCCGACGCGCTGCAGGAGCAGGATTTCGTGCCCTTCGACGAGCCGTACCGCCAGTCCCGCTGAGGCGAGGGGGGCTTAAACTGCCCCCATGCGAACCTTCCGCGTGGGCGGCGCGGTGCGCGATGCCCTGCTCGGTCTGCCGGTGAACGACACCGACTGGGTGGTGGTCGGCGCCACGCCCGAGGACATGATCGCCGCCGGCTACCTGCCGGTGGGCAAGGACTTCCCGGTCTTCCTGCACCCCGACACGCGCGAGGAGCACGCGCTCGCGCGCACGGAGCGCAAGACCGGGCGCGGCTACCACGGCTTCGCCTTCCATGCGGCGCCCAACGTCACGCTGGAACAGGACCTCGCGCGGCGCGACCTCACCATCAACGCCATCGCGCAGGCGCCGGACGGCTCGCTGATCGACCCCTTCGGCGGCCAGCGCGACCTGCAGGCGCGCGTGCTGCGGCACGTGACCGCGGCCTTCCGCGAGGACCCCGTGCGCATCCTGCGGGTGGCGCGCTTCGCCGCCCGCTTCCACGATTTCGCGCTCGCCCCCGAGACGCTGGAGCTGATGCGCGCCATGGTGGCCGAAGGCGAGGCGGACCACCTGGTGCCCGAGCGCGTGTGGCAGGAACTGGCGCGCGGCCTGATGGAGAACCACCCCTCGCGCATGTTCGAGATCCTGCGCGCCTGCGGGGCGCTGGAGCGCGTGCTGCCCGAGGTGGAACGGCTGTGGGGCGTGCCGCAGCGCGCGGACTACCACCCGGAGGTGGACACCGGCGTGCACAACATGATGGTGCTGGACATGGCCGCGCGCGTGAAGGCACCGCTGGCCGTGCGCTTCGCCTGCCTCACGCACGACCTCGGCAAGGGCACCACGCCGCCCGAGGTGCTGCCCAGGCACCTGGGCCACGAGCAGCGCAGCGCCGACCTGCTGAAGGAACTATGCGACCGCCTGCGCGTGCCCAACGAAAGCCGCGAGCTGGCCGACGTGGTCGCGCGCGAGCACGGCAACATCCATCGCAGCCACGAATACGGCGCGGCCGCCGTCGTGCGGCTGCTGGAACGCTGCGACGCCTTCCGCAAGCCGCAGCGCTTCGAGCAGGTGCTGCTCGCCTGCGAATGCGATGCGCGCGGCCGGCTGGGGATGGAGGAACAACCTTATCCGCAGCGCGAGCGGCTGCTGTCGGCCCTGAACGCGGCGCGCGCCGTGGATACGGCGATCGTCGCCGCGCAGGCGCGCGACCAGGGCTTGCTGGGCGAGCAGATCGGGCAGCGCATCCAGGCGGCGCGCACGCACGCCGTGGCGCGGGTGCTTCAGACCAGCAGCGCCAGCGCCGCGTAGTCGCCCACGCGTTCGCCCAGGCCGGCCGGCACCAGCTCGCAGCCGTTGGTGAGGGCCGGCAGCTTCCCCGCGATCTGCGAGCGCAGCCGCGGCAGCAGGACTTCCTGGTTGTGGAGGAAGACGCTGCCGCCCAGGCTGATGCGCTGCAGGTCGAGGATCACCGTGATGTTGTACAGCGCCCGGCCCATGATGCGGCACAGCTCGTCGACCTTGGCGACGGCCTGGGCGTCGCCGCTGCGGGCCCGCTGCATCAGCGTGGCCGCGTCGGCGCCGAAGCGCCGCGCCACGGCATTGCCCGCGACGAGGGCCTCCAGGTCGCCCACGTTGCCGCAGCCGCACAGGGCGTCGTCGTTGTCGCTCACGAACATGTGGCCGCCGTGGCCGGCGTTGCCGTTCTTGCCGCGCAGCACGCGGCCGTCGACGCACAGGCCCATGCCCACGCCGGTGCTCCAGGTCACGTACGCGCAGTGCTCGTAACCCTGCAGCGCGCCCCAGCGACGTTCTGCTTCCAGCGCGGAGACGGCATCGTTCTCGACCCGCACGCCTTCGGTGAAGCGGCGGCGCAGCGGAGCCTCCAGCGTGGCGGTCATCCAGTCGTTGGGCAGTCCGCGCGCCGGCCCGGCGATGCCGCCGCAGATGTTGGGGCTGGCCAGTTCGACCAGGCCGCCATTCAGCACGAAGGGGCCGGCGGAGGAGACGCCCACGCGCTGCACGCGCGAAGGATCGACGCCGACCTCGCGGCACGCGTCGTCCACCATGCGGATCACCTGCTGCGCGAGGGCGTCGTTGCTGCCCGTCTTGGCGGTGGGTTCGGCGCGCTTGCCGACCAGGTCCAGGCCGGCCCCGGTGTTGAGGCTGACCGCGATCTTGGTGCCGCCGATGTCGACACAGGCTTTCATGGCTTCACACGTACTTGGCGATGACGGCCGCCACCATGCTCAGGAGGATGGTGGACGTCAGCGGGATGAACACCTCGCGCCCGAACACCTTGAAGCGCAGGTCGCCGGGCAGCCGGCCGAAGCCGAGCTTCTGCAGCCCCGGGGAGAGCCAGCTGATCAGGAGCAGCGCGAGGAAGACGACGATGATCCAGCGAATCATTGTTGGTCCTAGTTTGCCCGCATTCAGAGCGTGTGGGTGCGGTCGCCCTGGCGGAAGCCGACGGCGTCCCAGAACGGGCCGCGATGCAGGCCGATCACCTTGAACAGCTCGCCCATCTCGTGCTCGGCGACGAGCGGCTGGGCGGCGATGCGCTCCTTCTGCGAGGCCTGCTCCAGCAGCTTCGTGATGCCCGCGTTCAGCAGGAAGCGGCCCTGCGTGGCGTAGCCCAGCGTGAGCATGCCGGCCTCCTGCGCCGCCACCGCGATGCCGGTGAAATTGACGTGCGCGGTGATGTCCTTCTCGCCCGGCGTTTCCAGCGGGTCGGGATCGGCCATGTGGCCGCGGTGGCACATCAGCGTGCCCATGTGGCGCTGCGGGTGGTAGTACTCGGCTTCGGGGAATCCGTAGTCGATGAAGAAGGCCGCGCCGGCCACCAGCCGTTCGGCCAGCGTGCGGACGAAGGCCTCGGCCTGCGGATGGATCTCGGTCAGGTAGTCCTGCGTGCCTTCGGGCTCCACCGGCGGCCGCAGCCCGGTGGCGCGGTCTTCCCAGGCCAGGCGGCCGTCCTCGAGACGCACGCCGCGTTCATGCCACGTTCCGCCCTTGCGGGCGAGCAGCTTCACCGGCATCGCATCGAGCACCTCGTTGCCGACGACGACGCCGCGCATCGTCTCCGGCAGCTCGCTGGCCCACTGCACGCGGTCGGGCCAGGGCTGCAACGCCTCGCGTTGCCGCTCGCGCAGGCTGGCGGACAGCTCCACGATGGTGTAGCGCCGCACGCGCTTGCCCAGGCAGGCCAGCAGCTCGCGGGCGAGCGCGCCGGAGCCGGCGCCGAACTCCCAGAGTTCATCGGTGCCGGTCTGCTCCAGCGCTTCCGCCAGCTGCACGGCCAGCGTGCGGCCGAACAGCGGGCTCATCTCCGGCGCGGTGACGAAGTCGCTGCCCGAGGCCGGCAGCGCGCCGAACTTGCGCGAGGTGTTGGCGTAGTAGCCCAGCCCGGGCGCATAGAGCGCCAGCGCCATGTAGCGGTCGAAGGGCAGCCAGCCGCCGGCGCGCGCAAGCTGTTCGGCCGCGAGCTTGAACAGCGCGCCGGTCACGCCCGATCCGTGTTGTTGTTTCACGCCCCCATTGTCGGCGAGCGCGGCGGCGGCGGGCGGCCACCGCGCTTCAGTGGCGATCCGCGAACAGTTCGCTGCGCGCCGCCTCCGTGATCGCGGCCACTCCCGGGTGGGTGATCCTCCGCTCCACCGAGATGGCGTAGAACTCCTCCATCAGGTCGTCCGGTGAACCCAGCCGCTGGACCTGGAACTGCCTTGCGATCTCCGCGGCGAGGACGGCCGGGGCCGGGAACACCCCCAGGCCTTCGCGGCCGAAGGCCTTCATGAGGGCGGTGTCCTGGAACTCCGCGGCGACCTGGGGAGGCAGGCCGTGCCGGCGCAGCCACGCGTCGACGCGCGGGCGCAGCGCCGATTCGGCCGCGGGCAGCAGCATCGGCAGGCCCGCCAGGCAGCCGGGGAACCTGGAGCGCGCCTGGCGCAGGGTGAGCCCCTGCGAGCGCAGCAGCTTCGCCGAGGCGAAGAACGCGATCCCGCTGCGTCCCAGCAGGTGGGTGAAGGCCTTCACGCCGATGTGCCCCGGAAGCGGCACATCCGAAATCACGAGGTCCACGCGCCGCAGCGCCAGCTCTGCCATCAGGCTGGCGAGCTTGCCTTCCGGGCACTGGAGACGCGGTGCCGGGTCCAGCCGCAAGGCGGGCTCCAGCAGGCGATAGCCGATGGCCTTGGGCACCGAATCGACGAAGCCGACCTTGAGCAGCGGCGCCCGGGGCGCCTCCCGCGCGCCGCGCAAGGCATCCTCCATTTCGCGCCCGAGCGTGAAGATCTCGTCGGCGTACTGCATCACCATCCTGCCGGCCTCGGTGGGCTCGACACCGCGCCCGACCTTGCGCAGCAGGGGGCGCCCCAGGCGCTCCTCCAGCTGGTTGATCTGCCCGCTCAGGGTCTGCGGCGACAGGTGCAGCTGCTCGCTGGCGCGCAGGACGCCGCCCGCGCGGACCACCGTCCAGAAGTAGAGCAGGTGCTTGTAGTTCATGCGACCGTTCCCTTTTTTCGAATGATCGGCGCGTTTTTTCGATTATTCAAGAAGCCGCGCGCTTCGTAGAGTGTGGCCATCCCGACCAAGGAGTCCTTGCATGCGCCGCTACCCCGTCAACTCCCCCCACGCCGCGGCCCGCGTGGTCGCCCTGACCCTGCTCGCCGACGGCAGCATCTCGCGCCGCGAGATGAACTCGCTCCTGCGCACGGGCGTCTACGAGCGCCTGGGCCTCGATCCCCTCGACATGCAGCTCCTGCTGGAGGACCTCGCGCGCGACCTGTTCGAGTTCGGCACCCCCGCGTGGGAGCACGCCGGCGGCCTGCATCCCCTGGTGGTGCGCTGCGTCCTCGACGACGTGACCGATCCCGGGCTGCGCCGCGAGGTGCTGGACATCTGCCGCTCCATCGCCGAATCCGACGACCACCTCACCGACGGCGAGGATGCCGTCCTGGCCCTGGCGCGTTCCCAGTGGCATCTCCCGATGCCCGCAACCTCCTGAGAAAGGCAGGCCTCCATGAAAGTCGACATCCGCTCTTCGGGTCTCTCCGGCGCGCAGGTGCGCGAGCTCGCCGCCACGGTGCGGACGGCGTTTCGCGACGTCGCGCACCGGATCGCCTGCATCGTGGTCTCCGTCTCCATCCAGGCACAGAAGAAGCACGCCGCACGCAACTGCATGGTGGAAGTCCACATGGCCGACGGCCACGTGGAACTCGTCGAGGAGCGGCAGCGCCGCCTCGGCGCCGCCCTGCGCCGCGCGGTGCAACGGGCGTGGAGGGCCGCCACCCGGTGGATGGCACGCCAGTTCCCCACGCGGCCGGCGCTGCCCCTGCCGCGGCGTGAACTCCTGCCGCTGCCGTCGCGGCCGTCCACGGGGAGCGGGAAATGACGGAACCGGATTTCGCGCTGGTCGCCTTGCTGCTGGGTGCCGCGTGCGCGGTGGCCGCCCTGCTCGGCCTGCGGCTCGGAAACGAGAAGCGGGACGTGCGGCTCACGATGGGCGGCGGCGCGGCGCTCGGCGGTCTCGCGCTCCTCCTGATGTCCATGGGCGGGAGCTGACATGAGCGCCATCCTGCAGGCCGACTTCCTCGGCCAGGCGGTGTGGCTGTGGCTCACCTTCATCGCCGTCGTCGTGACGCTGCTGGCGCTGGACCTGGGGGTGCTGCACACGGAGGACCGGGAGATCGGCGCCAGGGAAAGCCTGTGGCTTTCCACGGGCTACATCGGCGTCGCCGCGCTGTTCGGCGCCTGGCTGTGGTGGCAGCTGGGCGCGGAGCGCGGCATCGAGTACTTCACGGGCTACGTGATCGAGAAGTCGCTTTCGATGGACAACGTGTTCGTGATCGCGATGATCTTCGCGTTCTTCGCCATCCCGCGGGAGTACCAGCATCGCGTGCTCTTCTGGGGCATCCTGGGCGTTCTCGTGCTGCGCGCCATCATGATCGGCCTCGGCGCGGCCCTGGTCAGCCAGTTCTCCTGGGTACTCTACGTCTTCGGCGCCTTCCTGGTGCTCACCGGCGTCAAGATGCTCTGGATGGCGGGGCACGAGCCCGACCTCGCGAACAATTTCCTGCTGAAGTGGTTGCGCAAGGTCCTGCGCGTCACGCCACAGGTGCGGGGCAACGCCTTCTTCGTGCGCGAGCCGCACCCGGTGACCGGCAAGCCGGTCGCCTGGGCCACGCCGCTGTTCCTGGCCTTGTGCATGGTGGAATTCGTGGACCTGGTGTTCGCCGTGGATTCCGTTCCCGCCATCCTGGCCATCACCGACGACCCCTTCATCGTCTACACCAGCAACATCTTCGCGATCCTCGGGCTGCGGGCCCTGTACTTCGCACTGGCCGCCATGATCCACCGCTTCGTATACCTGAAGTACGCCCTCGCCCTCGTGCTCGTGTTCATCGGCGGCAAGATCTTCCTCGTGAACATCGTCGGCAAGATCCCCGCACCCGTGAGCCTGGGCGTCACGGCGCTCCTGATCGGCGGCGGTGTCCTGGTGTCGCTGTGGAAGACCCGCGCGCGCAGGTCCGCGCCCGCCCTGGCGGGGCCGCGGCATGGTCCGGTCTGATTCCGGGCAGCACCAGGGCGGCGGCCTACTCGCTACACTGGGCGCGATGCAGGTTCACTGCCCTCCGCTCGACGAATGACCGCCGGCCGCACCGTCCTCGTGACCGGCGCGGGCCGCCGGCTGGGCCGCGCCATCGCGCTGGATCTCGCCGCGCAAGGCTGGCGCGTCGCGGTGCACTTCCGCGATTCGGAGCACGGCGCGCTGCAGACCGTGGAGGCGTGCCGGCAGCACGCGCCCGCCGAGGCCTTCCGAGCCGACCTGGAAAACGAGACGCAGACGCGCGAGCTGTTCGCCAGCGTGCTGGCCTGCTTCGGCAGCGTGGACGCGGTGGTGAACAACGCCTCGCAGTTCCAGCATGACAGCGCCGAAAGCTTCGGCTACGCGGCGCTGGCCACCCACCTGGCCACCAACGCCGCCGCGCCGATCGTCCTGGCCCAACGCCTGGCCGCGCATGCGAGGGAACGCGCCGGCACCGGCGTGGTCGTCAACCTCCTGGACCAGAAGCTCTGGAACCTCAACCCGGACTTCTTCAGCTACACGCTCTCGAAGGCGGCGCTGCAGGCGGCCACCACCCTGCTCGCGCAGGCGCTCGCGCCGCAGCTGCGGGTGGTGGGCGTGGCGCCGGGGCTCACGCTCACCAGCCACATGCTGTCGCAGGAACGATTCGAGCAGCTGCACAAGCTCTCGCCGATCGGCCGCTCCTCCACGCCGGAGGACGTGGCGCATGCCGTGCGCTTCGCGCTGGAGAACCCCGCGGTCACCGGCACCACCCTGCTGGTGGACGGCGGGCAGCACCTCATGAAGTTCGACCGCGATTTCTCGCTGATGAAATGAGCAAGGCCGGCACGCAAATCCTCACGCTCGAAGGCCTGCGCTTCGACGCCAACCTCGGCATCCTCGACCACGAGAAGGAGGCGCCGCAGCCGATCCTGGTCGACGCCCAGCTGAACCTCGGCACGCAGCCGCTGCTGCCCAGCGACGACGACATCACGCACGTGCTCGATTACCGCAAGGTGCGGCGCATCATCATCGAGGAATGCACCGCGGTGCACGTGAACCTGCTGGAGACGCTGATCGGCAAGCTCGCGCACCGCCTGATGCAGCTGCCCGGCGTGCTGGGCGTGCGGGTGCGGATCGTGAAGCTGCGCATCTTCGACGACTGCGAAGTCGCGATCCGCGTCGAGACGGGGCTCTGGTAGCCCCGGCCTCAGCCCTGCGGGCTGTCGGCCATGCGCCCGCAATACCGCTGCAGCTCCTGCGGCAGGTCCGACGGGCACACCCCGCAATGGCGGTTGCCCGGCACCGCGTGCTCGATGAACTTCGGGTACGGCAGCTCCAGCGCGGCCATGATGCGGGTGAACTCCTCGAGGGTCTTGCCCCCGCCCAGGCGCGGATTGCGCGCCTTCTCCTGCGCGATCGAGGACACGTGGCGCCCCGCGTAGTCGTGCCCCGGATACACCAGCGTCTCGTCCGGCAGCGTGAACAGCTTGCGCGTCACGCTGCGGTACAGGTCTTGCGGATTGCCGTTCTGGAAATCGGTGCGGCCGCAGCCATCGATCAGCAGCGCGTCGCCGCTGAACAGCCGCTCCCCTGCGAGATAGGCGAAGTGGCCGTCGGTATGGCCCGGCGTGTGCAGGCCCTGCAGCCGGATCGATCCCACCTGCAGCGGCACGCCCTCCTCGATGCCGAGGTCGGTGCAGGGCAGCCGGTCGAACGCGGGGGCCGCGATGCGGCTGCCCGTGCGCTTCTTCAGTTCCAGCGCCGCGGTGATGTGGTCGGCGTGGATGTGCGTGTCGAGCGTGCAAGCGAGCTTCAGCCCCAGCTCGTGCAACTGTTGCAGGTCGCGGTCGATCACGTTGACCACCGGGTCGACCAGCACGCACTGCCCCGTCTCGGTGCAACCAAGGAGATAGGTGTACGTGCTCGATACCGGCTCCAGCCATTGCCTGAAGATCATCGTGGCTTCCTCCTTGCCATCGATGATGGACCTTCCCCGTGCACCCCAAGCTTGATGGCGCGCAAGTTCGCCGGCACCGGCTTGCCTAGGATCATCTGCAGGGCCGGGCCGCGGAACGGCCCCGTTAAGAAAACCCTAAGCGCGCCCCCCAATCATCGGTGCCATCAGGAGTTGCCGATGAAGACCAAGACACGCATCCCGCCCATCCTCTGCCCGCTGCTGCTCGCGGCCGCCATGGCCGGCGCGCACGCCGCCACCCCGAAGGAGCTGGCCGCCGGCTACGCGGCCCAGGCAGGCACCGCGCCGGCCGCCGCCCGCGGCGAGCAGTTCTTCACGTCCCGCCACGGCCGCGAATGGAGCTGCTCCTCGTGCCACGGCACGCCGCCGACGAACACCGGCAAGCACGCCGCGACCGGCAAGGCGATCGGCGCCCTCGCCCCCGCCTTCAACGCGGACCGCTTCACCGACCCCGCCAAGACCGAGAAATGGTTCCGCCGCAACTGCAACGACGTGGTGGGCCGTGAATGCAGCGCCGGCGAGAAGGCCGACGTGCTCGCCTGGCTGCTGACGCTGAAGAAGTGAGGCCACCATGCGCATCGCCTTTCCCCTCCTCGCCCTGCTCCTCGCGGCCGCCCCTTTCGCGCGGGCCGACGGCTACCGCTCCGCGCCGGCGCTGCCGAAATACGTGCAGGAATGCTCCGCGTGCCACATCGCCTACCCGCTGGGCGCGCTGCCCAATGCCTCCTGGCGCCGCCTGCTGCAGAACCTGCCGCGGCATTTCGGCACGGACGCTTCGGTCGATCCCGCCACGCTGAAGGAGATCACCGCCTGGGTCGATGCCAACACGGAGACCTTCAAGCGCGTGGGCGCAACGCCGCCCGAGGACCGCATCACCCGCTCCGCATGGTTCGAGCGCAAGCACCGCGAGGTCGATCCTGCGGCCTTCAAGCGCGCCTCCATCAAGAGCCCCTCGAATTGCGCGGCGTGCCACCCGCGCGCCGAACAAGGAGATTTCAATGAACACAGCATCCGCATCCCCCGCTGATCGCAGTCCCCGCACGCTGGTGTGGGACGCGCCGGTGCGCATCTTCCACTGGCTGATGGTGGCCAGCTTCGCCGTCGCCTGGCTCACGTCGGAGAGCGAGCGCTGGCAGCTGGTGCACGTGACCGCCGGCTACACGATGGCCGGCCTGGTCGCCTTCCGCATCGTGTGGGGCGTCATCGGCACGCGTCACGCGCGTTTCAGCGACTTCGTGCGCAGTCCGTGGAAGGCGATCGATTACCTCGTCTCGCTGGCGGACCGCCGCCCCCAACGCCACACCGGCCACAACCCCGCCGGCGGGCTCGCGATCCTCGCGCTGATCACGCTGGCCGCGCTGACGGCCCTCACCGGCTGGGCGAACTACAACGAGATCGCGGGGCACTGGATGGAGGAAGTGCATGAAATCCTGGCCAGCACGATGCTGGGGCTGGTGGTCCTGCACGTCGCCGCCGTGGTCATCAGCAGCGTGCTGCACCGGGAGAACCTCGTGGCCGCGATGATCCACGGCAGGAAGCCGGTGCCGCCGGCCGAGGGGATCCGCAGGCCCTGGCGCAGCGTGGCCGCGGTGCTGCTGATGGGCGTGCTGGGGTTCTGGTGGCTGCAGTGGCAGTCGGCGCCGCCGCCCGAACAGGCAGCCGCGGTGGCGCGCCAGCACCACCACGACGAAGACCACTGACAACGCGCATGCGCATCCTGCTCGCCGAAGACGATCCGCTGCTGGGAGACGGCCTGCAAACCGGCCTGCGCCAGCTCGGCTTCCAGGTGGACTGGGTGCGCAGCGGCGACGCGGCGGAACGCGAGCTGCGCGCCGGCGTCCATGCGGCCGCGGTGCTGGACCTGGGGCTGCCGCGCAAGGACGGCCTCGAAGTCCTCGCCGCCGCCCGCGCGCAGGGCATCCGGATCCCGGTGCTGGTGCTCACCGCGCGGGACGCCATCCCCGACCGCATCCGCGGCCTCGATGCCGGCGCCGACGACTACGTGCTCAAGCCCGTCGACCTGCACGAACTGGCCGCCCGGCTGAGGGCCCTGGTGCGCCGCGCCCACGGGCAGCCACAGGAAGTGCTGAGCGCACAGGACGTGGAGCTGGACCCGGCCGCGCGCACGGTGCGCAAGGGCGGCCAGCTGCTGCAGTTGCCCACCCGCGAGTTCGACCTGCTGCATGCCCTGATGCTCAACGCGGGCCGCGTGCTCACGCGCGAGCAGCTCGAACAGCATCTCTATAGCTGGGGCAGGGAAGTGGAGAGCAACGCGGTGGAGGTGCACATCCACCACCTGCGCCGCAAGCTGGGCAACTCGCTGATCCACACGGTGCGCGGCGTCGGCTACACGCTGCTGCGCGAGGCGCCCGCGTGCTGAGGCCCTCGTCCCTGCGCGGACGCCTGCTGCTGATGGTGCTGGGGACGGCGCTGGCCGTCTGGCTCGCCGCGGCCGCCGCCACCTGGTACGACGCGCGCCACGAGCTCGACGAGCTGCTCGATGGCCACCTGGCGCAGGCCGCGGCGCTGCTGGTGGCGCAGCAGGTGCGCGAGTTCGAGCACGACGAGCGCGTGGACGCGCCCACCCTGCACCGCTACGGCCCGCGCGTGACCTTCCAGGTGTTCCACGAAGGCAAGCTGGCGCTGCGTTCGCCGTTCGCGCCCGACGAGCCCCTGGTGGGCGACGGCAGCGCGCCGGTGCGAGGCTTCTACACGGTGGACATCGGCGACCAGCCCTGGCGCGTCTTCGCCACGCGCGGCGCGGCGAACGACGTGCAGGTCTTCGTGGCCGAACAGATCGCCTCCCGTGAAGCGATCCTGTACGCGGTGCTGCGCAGCACCCTGTGGCCCATGCTGGTAGCCGTGCCCCTGCTGCTGCTGGCGGGCTGGTGGGCGGTCTCGCGCGGCGTGCAGCCGCTGCGCGCGCTCGGCGCGGCGCTCGCGCGCCGCCCGGGCGAGGACCTGCGGCCGGTGCAGGCCGCGGGCGCGCCCGACGAGATGCAGCCGCTGCTCGATGCGCTCAACGGCCTGTTCGAACGGATCGCGCTGCTGCTGGAGCGCGAACGCCGCTTCACCGGCGACGCGGCGCACGAACTGCGCACGCCGATTGCCGCCATCCGCGCGCAGGCGCAGGTGGCGCTGGGCGCCAGCGCGGAGCCGCAGCGCAGGCGCGCGCTGGAGTTCACCCTGGCCGGTTGCGACCGGGCCTCGCGCGTGGTGGAGCAATTGCTGATGCTGTCGCGGCTGGAAGCGGACGCGCCGAGCAAGCGCGATCCCGTCGACCTCTCGGCGGTCGCGCAGGCGGCGGTGGCCGAACTGGCCGTGACGGGCATCTCCAAGCAGCAGAACGTGAGCTTCACGACCGGGCCGGATGCGATGGTGGAGGGCGACGAGACGCTGCTCACCGCCCTGTGCCGCAACCTCGTCGACAACGCGATCCGCTACAGCCCGCACGGCGCGCGCATCGAAGTGCGGGTGCGGCGCGACGAGGACCGGGTGCTGCTGCTGGTGGAGGACGGCGGCCGCGGCATGGCCGAGGAGGACCTGGAGCGGCTGGGCCAGCGCTTCTTCCGCGCGACGGGCAACGAGGCGCCCGGCAGCGGCCTGGGGTGGTCGATCGTGCAGCGCATCGCGGCGGCGCACGGCGCGACCTTGCAGGCGCGCAATTCGCCGCGGCTGGGGGGGTTGTGCGTCGAGGTGTCCTTTCCCGCCGCCTCCGATGCCGCAATGCGAAAATAGCCCCACCATGAGCGCCGTCTGGATCGACACCGACCCCTCCCCCGCCCCCGCCGCGAAGATCGAGCGCGAGAACCACAAGCTCGAAAAGCGGCTGTGCCGCCTGGTCGGCCAGGCCATCGGCGACTACAACATGATCGTCCCCGGCGACAAGGTGATGGTCTGCCTGTCGGGCGGCAAGGACAGCTACGCGCTGCTGGACATCCTGCTGAAGCTGCAGCGCCGCGCGCCGATCTCCTTCGAGATCGTCGCGGTCAACCTCGACCAGAAGCAGCCCGGCTTCCCCGAACACATCCTGCCCGACTACCTCAAAGCCCTCGGCGTGCCCTTCCGCATCGAGGAACAGGACACCTACTCCATCGTCAAGGACAAGATCCCCGAGGGCAAGACGATGTGCAGCCTGTGCAGCCGGCTGCGCCGCGGCATCCTGTACCGGGTGGCGGGCGAACTGGGCGCCACCAAGATCGCGCTGGGCCACCATCGCGACGACATGCTGCAGACGCTGTTCCTCAACATGTTCTTCGGCGGCAAGCTCAAGGGCATGCCGCCCAAGCTGCAAAGCGACGACGGCCGCAACGTGGTGATCCGCCCGCTGGCCTACGTGAACGAGAAGGACCTGGTGCGCTGGGCCGAGGTGCGCCAGTTCCCGATCATTCCCTGCACCCTGTGCGGCAGCCAGGAGAACCTGCAGCGCCGGCAGGTGGGCGACATGCTGCGCGAGTGGGACAGGCGCTTCCCGGGGCGCCTGGACAACATGCTGCACGCGCTGCAGAACGTCGTGCCGTCCCACCTGGCCGACGTCCATCTCCACGATTTCCGCCACCTGGCGGCGACGGGCGTCCCCAGCGAGGATGGCGACAAGGCCTTCGACCACGAGGAGCTTCCCGTGGCCGCGGCGCTGCCGGAACTGCAGGTCATCAAGCTCTGAGCGCCCGGGCGCGGTGGCGTCCTGCATGTAAACGCGCCCAACAGGCGCCGCCAACGCCCTACCATTCGGCAAGAGATACGGGGCGCAGGAAGCGCCCCGGCGTCGGGAGGTGCCATGTCCACGATCACGAGATTCCTGCGTTCCGGCTTGCTGGCGGCCAGCGTGCTGCTGCTGTCCGCCTGCGCATCCACCTACCTGCTGGACAACCAGGTCCAGTCCTTCTCCCAGCTGGGTGGCATCCCGGCGCAGCCCACCTACCGCTTCGAGCGCTCCCTGTCGCAGCAGGTGGACCCCACGCAGCAGGCGCTGGAGGCCCTGGCCGATCCCGCGCTGTACAAGGCGGGATTCCGGCGCGATGACGCCGCTCCGCGCTACAGCGTGCAGGTGGGCGCCCGCACCGAACGCACGCTGTCGCCGTACGCGGATCCGTACTGGGGTCCCTGGGGCTGGGGCGGCGGCTGGGGAGTGGGCTTCGGTGGCCGGCACTTCGGCCTGGGGCTGGGCGGGCCGTGGCCGCGCACCGATTCCTACTGGTTCCACCGCGAAGTGACGGTGATCGTGCGAGAACTGGCGACCAACCGGGTCGTCTACGAGACCCACGCGGTCAACGACGGGCCCTGGTTCGACAACCGCGCGGTGCTGCCGGCGATGTTCGAGGCGGCGATGCAGGGGTTCCCGAACCCGCCGCAAGGCCCGCGCCGGGTCGACATCCAGGTGGGGCGCGCCGCAAGCTGATCGGCCCCCGCCCAACGCGTCGGTAAAGTATTTTCCGCGCTGCGGAAAAGGCCTCCCTACAATGCCACGGTATGGAAGCCACGCGCATCATCGCCGTGCGGCATGGCGAGACGGCCTGGAACGTCGATGCACGCATCCAGGGCCAGCTCGACATCCAGCTGAACGACACCGGGCGATGGCAAGCCCGCCGCGTGGGCCACGCCCTCGCCGGCGAGCAGCTCAGCGCCATCTACTCGAGCGACCTGGGTCGCGCGCACGAGACGGCCCGCGCCATCGGCGAGGCCGCGGGCATCCCGGTCATCGCCCATCCGGGCCTGCGCGAGCGACGCTTCGGCATGTTCGAGGGCCGCACCTTCGACGAGATCCAGCAGACCTGGCCCGAGCACGCCCAGAACTGGCGCAAGCGCATCCCCGAGTGGGAGCCACCGGAAGGCGGCGAGTCGCTGCTGCAGCTGCGCGAGCGCGTCAGCCGGACCGTGCACGACCTCGCCTCCCGCCACACCGGCGAGCTGATCGCGGTCGTGGCGCACGGCGGCGTGCTGGACACGCTCTACCGCATCGCCACCGGCCAGGCCGTGAACTCGCCGCGTACCTGGCAGCTCCCCAACGGAGCCATCAACCGGCTGCTGTGGACCCCCGAGGGCTTCACGCTCGTCGGCTGGTCGGACACGCAGCACCTGGAACATGCCGCTTTCGACGAAAACACCTCTTTCTGAAGAACTCAAGCGGCTGGTGGGCCAGCCCGCCGCCGCGATCGACACGCCGGCGCTGGTGGCCGACCTCGATGCCATGCAGCGCAACCTGAGCCGCATGGCGGAGTTCGCCCGCAAGCACGACATCCGCTGGCGCCCGCACGCCAAGATGCACAAGAGCTCGGCGCTCGCGCGGCTGCAGATGCAGGCCGGGGCGATCGGCGTGTGCGTGCAGAAGACGTCCGAGGCCGAGGCGATGGCCGCCGGCGGCGTCAACAACATCTACATCAGCAACGAAGTGGTCGCGCCCGCCAAGCTGGCCCGCGTCGCCGACCTCGCCCACGCGCTGGCCACGGACCACGGGCAGCTGGCGATCGCGGTCGACAACATCGAGGGCGTGCGCCGCCTGGCCAATGCGATGAACGACCGCCGCCAGAACGGCCCGCCGGCGATCATCGACGTGTTCGTGGAAATCGACGTCGGGCAGGGCCGCTGCGGCGTGCCGCCCGGCCGCCTGGCCCTCGACCTCGCGCTGGAGATCCGCCGGCACGCCGCGCTGCGCTTCGCCGGCCTGCAGGCCTACCACGGCCGGGCCCAGCACCTGCGCTCGCCGCAGGCGCGGCGTGACGCGATCGCCCAGGTGGTGCAGGACGTGCAGTTCACGCGCAAGCTGATCGAGCGCGAGGGCATCCCGGTGGAACTGGTCACCGGCGCGGGCACCGGCAGCATGGTGTGCGAGGCGGCCAGCGGCGTCTTCGGCGAGCTGCAGGCCGGCTCCTTCCTGTTCATGGACGCGGACTACGCCGCCAACGAGCGCGATCCGGCGCAGCCGCAGTTCGAGCACGCGCTGTTCGTGAAGTCCCAGGTGATGAGCTCCAGCCTGCTGCACGCCGTCTGCGATGCGGGCCACAAGAGCCACGCCATCGACTCCGGCCTGCCGAAGGTGCTCGCGCTCGAGCCCACGGGCGAGCTCGACTACCTCAATGGCGGCGACGAGCACGGCCTGCTCAAGCCCGCGCGCGGCAACGAGCGCGTGCCGCGGCTGGACGAGACGATCTGGCTGATCCCGGGGCATTGCGATCCCACCGTCAACCTGCACAGCTACCTGATCGGCGTGGTGGGCGGCCTGGAGCGCGGGCGCGTGGACAAGATCATCCGCATCGACGCCCGCGGCGCGCTGACCTGAGGCCCGCCGGTCGGCCGGAACCTGCGCGCGCAGAGGATCGAGGAAGCCCATGCAACTGAGCCCGAGCCAGGTGATCGTGCTGGCCACGCCGGTGTTCTTCCTGGCGATCGCGGTGGAATACGCGTGGGGCCGCGCGCGCGGCCGCGACACCTATCGCCTGAACGACGCGATCAACAGCATCTCGCTGGGGATGCTGAGCGAGGCCACCGGCGCGCTGCTGGCCGTGTTCCGCATCGGCATCTACACCGCGCTGGCCGGACATATCGCCCTGTGGCGCGACGATGCGTTCTGGCTCTCGCCCGCGGGCTGGCTGCTCGCGCTCCTGTTCTACGACTTCTGCTACTACTGGCAGCACCGCACGGGTCACCGGGTCGGGCTGTTCTGGGCCGCCCACGTGGTGCACCACCAGAGCCAGGAATACAACCTGTCGACGGCCCTGCGGCAACCCAGCACCTATGCCTTCCTGAACTGGATGTTCTACATCCCGCTGGCGCTGGCCGGCGTG
The DNA here is from genome assembly GCF_037890035.1 of Ramlibacter sp. AN1133. Classification (NCBI taxonomy): domain Bacteria; kingdom Pseudomonadati; phylum Pseudomonadota; class Betaproteobacteria; order Burkholderiales; family Comamonadaceae; genus Ramlibacter; species Ramlibacter sp. AN1133. The sequence goes on along the minus strand of NZ_JBBKTQ010000010.1, from coordinate 23,814 downwards.
CCGCCGCTGGTGTTCGCGGTGGTGGCGCTGGTGGACCTGCTGTACCAGTTCTGGGTGCACACGGAACACGTGGGCCGGCTCGGCTGGTTCGACCGCTGGTTCTGCTCGCCCTCGAACCACCGCGTGCACCATGCCGTGAACGACGGCTACCTCGATCGCAACTACGGCGGCATCCTGATCGTGTGGGACCGCCTGTTCGGCACCTTCCGCGAGGAAGGCGAGCGCTGCGTGTACGGCACGCGCGCGCCGCTGCAAAGCTGGGACCCGCTGTGGTCCAACCTGGAGGTGTACTGGGCGCTCGCCCACGACAGCTGGCACGCGCGCTCGTGGGCCGACAAGCTGCGCGTGTGGTTCAAGCCGCCGGGGTGGCGGCCGGCCGACGTGGCCGAGCGGTTTCCGCGGCCTGCCTTCGCGCTGGAGCGCGTGGCGCGCTTCCATCCGCCCATGGGCAAGGGCGTCGCGTGGTTCGCCGGCGTGCAGTTCGCGGTGATTCTCTGGGGCGTCGCGCTGTTCCTGTGGAACGCGGACCAGATGCCGCTCGCGCGCGCCGGGATGTGGCTGGCGGCGGTGACGGCAGCCCTGTGGGCCGTGGGCGCCGTGATGCAGGGGCGCATCTCCGTCCTCGAGGTGCTGCTGGTCGAAGCCGCGGCGCTGGCGACCGCGACGGCGGCCGAAGGCTGGATCGATGCGCACCGCGTGTTCAAGCCGCTGGCCATGCTGCTGGCGATCGCGTGGGTCGCAAGGCGTCGGCAGGGGCGCTTCGCCGGCGTGCTGGTCGCCGCGCTGGCCCTGTGCCTGGCCGGCGACGTGTTCCTGATGTTCGACGGCTTCTTCATCCCGGGGCTGGCGAGCTTCCTGGCCGCGCACCTGTGCTACCTGCTGCTGTTCCGGCAGGGCGTGCCGTGGTTCCCGAGCGCACGCGCGCTGGCGGCCACGCTGGCGGTGGCCGCGGCGATGTACGCAGTGCTGTTCCCGCACCTGGGGCCGGTGCTGAAGGTGGCGGTGGCCGCCTATGCGGTCGCGATCGCGCTCATGGCGGCGCAGGCGATCGGCCGGGCGGCGGTGCTGCGCGACGGAGCTGCGATCGGTGTCGCGGTGGGCGCGGTCCTGTTCATGGCAAGCGACGCGATCCTGGCGATCAACAAGTTCGCGCAGCCGGTCCCGCTGGCGCCGCTGTGGATCCTGGCGACCTATTACGCGGCGCAGGTGCTGATCGTGCACAACGCGCAGCCGGCCGGCGGGGCGGCCGCGCTCACGCGTCGAACAGGCTCCCGTCCGGCCGCGGCGGCGTGACGCCCAGGTGCCGGTACGCCGCCATCGTCGCCACGCGCCCGCGCGGCGTGCGCTGCAGGTAGCCCTGCTGGATCAGGTAGGGCTCGATCACGTCCTCGATGGTGTCGCGCTCCTCGCCGATCGAGGCCGCGACGTTGTCCAGGCCCACCGGGCCGCCGTCGAAGCGGTGGATCACCGCCTCCAGCAGCTTGCGGTCCATCAGGTCGAAGCCGAGCGGGTCGACATCGAGCATCGCCAACGCCTTGTGCGCCATGTCGCGCGTGATGTGGCCGGTGCCCTTCACGTCGGCGTAGTCGCGCACCCGGCGCAGCAGCCGGTTGGCGATGCGGGGCGTGCCGCGCGAACGGCGTGCGATCTCGGTGGCGCCTTCCGGATCGATCGGCGCCGTGAGCAACCGGGCGCTGCGGTTCACGATCAGCGTCAGTTCCTCGGGCGTGTAGAACTCCAGCCGCGCCACGATGCCGAAGCGGTCGCGCAGCGGATTGGTCAGCATGCCCGCGCGCGTGGTCGCGCCCACCAGCGTGAAGGGCTGCAGGTCCAGCTTGATCGAACGCGCGGCGGGGCCCTCGCCGATCATGATGTCGATCTGGTAGTCCTCCAGCGCGGGATAGAGGATTTCCTCCACCACCGGCGAGAGGCGATGGATCTCGTCGATGAACAGGACGTCGTTGCGCTCCAGGTTGGTGAGCAGCGCCGCGAGGTCCTTGGGTTTTTCCAGCACCGGCCCGGAGGTCTGGCGCAGGTTCACGCCCAGTTCGTGGGCGATGATGTGCGACAGCGTCGTCTTGCCCAGGCCCGGCGGGCCGAACAGCAGTACGTGGTCCAATGCCTCGCCGCGCTTGCGCGCCGCGCCGATGAAGATCTCCAGCTGCTCGCGCGTCTTGGCCTGGCCGACGTATTCGGCGAGGCCCTTGGGGCGCAGCGCGCGCTCCAGCGCCTCCTCCGCCGGCGACACCGGCGCGGCCGACACCACGCGCTTGGGCGGCGGGACGAAATCGTCCGTCTGGATCGTCATCGGGCCAGGGCCTTCAGCGCCTGCTTGATGCCGTCGCTCACGCTGGCGTCCTTGGGCAGCGACTTCAGCGCCGCCTGCGCTTCCTTGTCGCTGTAGCCCAGGGCCACCAGCGCCTGCAGGATGTCGCCCTGGTTGTCGTCGACCGGCGCGGCGCCGACGGGACCGAGGTCGGCGCCGATCTTGCCTTTGAGTTCCAGCAGCAGGCGCTCCGCCGTCTTCTTGCCGATGCCGGGGATCTTGACCAGCCGGCTCGCGTCCTGCTGCGTGACGGCCTGGGCGATGTCGCCCACGCTCATGCCGCTCAGGAGGGCCAGCGCCGTGCGCGGGCCCACGCCCGAAATCTTGATGAGCTGGCGGAAGGCCTCGCGCTCGCCGGCGGAGCCAAAGCCGAACAGGATCTGCGCGTCCTCGCGCACGATGAAGTGCGTCAGCAGCGAGACCTTCTCCCCCAGCCCTGGCAGGTTGTAGAAGGTGCTCATGGGCACATCGACTTCGTAGCCGACCCCGTGGCAGTCCACCAGCACCTGGGGCGGGTTCTTCTCGCTCAGCGTCCCCGTCAATTTGCCTATCATTGCGATCCCTCTCCCGGGATTATCACGTTGATTCTCCGCCACGCCTTCAGCCCCCTGAACAACACCCGCCTCCTGCACCTGTGCGGGCCCATGGACGAACACCTGAGGACCATCGAGGAAGCACTGCAGGTCGCCATCTCGCACCGCGGCGAGCATTTCCGCGTCGAAGGCCCGAAAGCGAAGGCGGAGCGCGCGCTGAACGTGCTGCAGGCCATGTACGAGATGTCGGCCCGCAGCATCTCGAAGGAAAAGCTGCAGCTGATGCTGGCCGGCGACGTGGCGATGGAGGAGGCGGAGGACGGCTCCCTCGTGCTGCACACGCGCCGCTCCGACCTCAAGGCGCGCACGCCGAACCAGAGCGTGTACCTGGACAACATCGGCACCCACGACATCACCTTCGGCATCGGCCCGGCCGGCACCGGCAAGACCTACCTGGCGGTGGCCTGCGCGGTCGACGCGCTGGAACGCAACACCGTGCAGCGCATCGTGCTCACGCGCCCCGCGGTGGAAGCGGGCGAGAAGCTCGGCTTCCTGCCCGGCGACCTGACGCAGAAGGTGGATCCCTACCTGCGGCCGCTGTACGACGCGCTGTACGACCTCATGGGCTTCGACCGCGTGACCAAGGCCTTCGAGCGCAACGCGCTGGAGATCGCGCCGCTGGCCTTCATGCGCGGGCGCACCCTGAACAACGCCTTCGTGATCCTCGACGAGGCGCAGAACACGACCCCCGAGCAGATGAAGATGTTCCTCACGCGCATCGGCTTCGGCAGCAAGGCGGTGGTCACGGGCGACATCAGCCAGATCGACCTGCCCAAGGGCAACCTGTCGGGGCTGATCGATGCGGAGCGGGTCCTCCGACGCGTCAAGGGCATCGCCCACACGCGCTTCACCAGCGCCGACGTGGTGCGGCATCCGCTGGTGGCACGCATCGTGGACGCCTACGACGCATCGCGCAAGGCCGACAAGTGACGCTGGAGCTTTCGCTGCAGTTCGGGGCCTTTCCGAATGCGGCCGAACATCGGCGCGCGGTGACGCCAGCGCGCGCGCGGCGCTGGGTGGGCCTGGCGATGCAGGGCCCGGCGGAGATCGCGGTGCGCATCGTGGGCACCGAGGAGGGCCAGGCGCTCAACCGGCAGTACCGCGGCAAGGACTACGCGACCAACGTGCTGACCTTCGATTACACGCGCGAGCCGGTGGTCGCGGCGGACCTGGTGCTGTGCGCTCCGGTGGTGGAGCGCGAGGCGACGGAACAGGGCAAGACGCTGGAAGCGCACTACGCGCACCTGCTGGTGCACGGGGCGCTGCACGCGCAGGGCTACGACCACGAACTGGGCGAACGCCAGGCACTGGAGATGGAGGCGCTGGAGATCCTGCTGCTCGGCGCCCTCGGCTATCCCGATCCCTACTGAGCGCCGGCCTGGCGCCGCGACGTCACGTCCGCGGTGATGCCGACCACGCGGGCGTGGCCCTTGGCGCGGGCCTCCGTGTCGAGCCGGCCCGTGAATTCGACCCAGCGCAGTTCCCCGTCCGGCGGCCGGCGGATGCGGCCTTCGAAGTGGAAGGCGGTGCCTCCCTCGATGGCGCTGGCGACCGCCTGCGCGAACGCGGGCTGGTCGTCGGGGTGCAGGAATTCCGCGACGAAGCGGCGGGCGTTGATGGGCCCTTCGGAGGGATCGATGCCGAAGATCTCGTACGGGCGGTCGTTCTGCCACGTCACCGTGTCGGACTCGACCTCCCAGGTGAAGAAGCCCAGCCCGCCGGCATCGGCCGCGAGGCGCGCGCGGTGGTTCAGGTCCTGCAGGCGCGCATACAGCCGGGCGTTCTCGACAACCAGCGCGGCGATGCTGCCAATGAGCTTGACGGTTTCGCGGTCGTTCTCGCTCGGCCCGCGCGGCTCGCGGTAGTACAGCGCCAGGGTGCCGAGCACCGAGCCGTCCTTCGAGTGGAACGGCGTGGACCAGCAGGCGCGCAGGCCGTGCTGCAGGGCCAGGTCGCGGAAGTCGGCCCACAGCGCATCGCGCGCGATGTCCGTGACGTAGATGGAATGGCCGAAATGCGCCGCTGTGCCGCAGGAGCCGACCGAGGGACCGATCGCGATGCCGTCGATGGCCGCGTTGTAGGCGGCGGGCAGCGAAGGCGCGGCGCCGTGCCGCAGGTGCTTGCCGTCCTCGTCGAGGAGCAGGATGGAGGCGAGGAAGCTGCCGTCGGACTGCGTCTCCGCGGTCTGCACCAGCACTTCGAGCACCTGGGCCAGGGGCGCGCCGCCAAGCGCCAGTTGCAGGGCATGGTTCTGCCCTGCCAGGAGAATGCTGGAGCGGGCGCGGTCCAGGCCATCACGATCGGACATCCGGCGATTATGGGCCGAGGGCACGCGGCCGGGGAGGACATCCCCGCTGCTCAGCTCACTTTCAGCGGGATGGTGACCGGACCGTCGTTCACCAGGTGCACCTGCATGTCCGCCGCGAACTCGCCGGTCTGCACCACGGGATGCGCCGCGCGCGCCTGCTGTACGAAATATTCGTAAAGCCTGCGCCCTTCGTCCGGCGCCGCCGCATTCGTGAAGCTCGGCCGGTTGCCGCCGCTCGTGTCCGCCGCCAGCGTGAACTGGCTGACCACCAGCAGCCCGCCGCCCACGTCCTGCACGCTGCGGTTCATCTTGCCGGCCTCGTCGCCGAAGATGCGCAGCTTCAGCAGCTTCGCCAGCAGCTTGTCGGCCTGCGCCTGGCCGTCGCCCCGCTCGGCGCACACCAGCGCGAGCAGGCCAGGGCCGATCGCGCCGATCGTGCGGCCGGCCACCACCACCTTCGCTTCGCGCACGCGTTGCACCAGGGCCAGCATCAGATCAGGTCCGCCTCGTCCTGCGAGTGGGCTTCCACGTCCATGGGCAGCAGCTGGATCGTGCAGCGCAAGCCCGGCACCGCGCTCATGAGCGCCTGTTCCACCGAGCCGCGGACGGCCGCTGCGCGCCCCAGCGTCCAGTCGGCGGGCATGTGCATATGCAGGTCCACGAAGCGGCGGCTGCCGGAGCGCCGCGTGGACACGTGGTCGAAGCGGATCGTGCGGTGCTTGAACTGCGACAGGGTCTTGTCGATCTCGTCGATCACCTCCGCTTCCAGCGACTGGTCCATCAGGCCCTGCGCGGAGCGCCACACCAGGTGCACGCCCTCGCGCAGGATGTTCAGCGCGACGCCGATGGCCAGCACCGGGTCCAGCCACAGCCAGTCGGTGACGGTGACCAGCGCCAGGCCGACGACCACGCCGGCCGAGGTCCAGACATCGGTGAACAGGTGGCGGGCATCGCCCTCCAGCGCCATCGAGCGGTGCCGGCGCGAGGACTGCAGCATCGCCCAGGCGAGCGCGCCGTTCAGGGCCGAACTCAGCACCGACAGGCCCAGGCCGATCCCGAGCTGCTCCAGCGGCTGCGGATGCAGCAGGCGCAGCACCGCGGTCCAGAGGATGCCGGCGGCCGCCACCATGATCATCAGGCCCTCGAAGCCGGCGGAGAAGTATTCCGCCTTGTGGTGGCCATAGGGGTGGTCGGCGTCGGCCGGGCGCTGGGCGATCTTCACCATCAGCAGCGCGAAGACGGCGCTGGCCAGGTTGACCAGCGATTCCATCGCATCGGAGAGCAGGCCCACGGAATCCGTGAGCCACCAGGCCAGGGTCTTCAGCGCGATGGTGGCCACGGCGACGGCAATGGACCATCGCAGCAGCACCTGGGGCGGGATGCGGCCGGCGGCAGTGGCAAGGGACATGCCTCGATTGTGCCGAACGCCCGCATGCCAGAATCCGCCGCATGCGCCTGCCCGGCCGCCATCGCGCCGCCCTCGCCCTGTGGGTCCTGCTCACCGCGCTCGGTGGCGCGGCGCTCGCACGCCTGGAACTCGCGCGCCTGCAGGACCTGTTCGAGACCGATGCGCGCATCGCGCACCGTTTGCTGAGCCAGCGCGTGGTGCAGCACGAGGCCGTGCTCGCCACCGTGGCCCTGCTGCAGCCGCCCGCCGGCGCCGAGGCCGCGGAGCAGCGCCTGCCCGCGCTCTACCCCCAGATCCTCTCCGTGCACCGGCGCGAACGCGACGCGGACTGGGGCGATGCGGTGCTGGCCGCGGCGGAATCGCGCTCGCGCGTGACGGGCCGGCCCGCGCTGGCGGACGTGGATTTCGCCCGTGGCCGCTATCGCGTGGTGCTGGCCGCCGCGCCCGCCAGCTTCGCCACCGAGTTCGACCTGGGCAAGGTCGTGCCGTGGAACGAATGGCCGATGAACCCGCCGACCAGCCCGGTGCGCGTGACGCTCGAATACGGCGGCCAGCAGTTCCTGCTGCAGCCGGGCGACGAGGGCGCGGGGCTCTGGACGCTGTCGTTCCGCAAGCACCTTGCCGCCGAGAGCCAGCCCTTCGACCTGGTGGCCCGCCGCATCGTCGGCTGGGCCGACCTGCCCTGGCGCTGGATCGCCCTGTGGGCGCTCGCCATGGCGGCGGCGGTCGCGGCCTGGCACTGGTTGCGGACGCAACGCGCGGAGCGCAGGCGCGCGGAGGAACTGCTGCGCCTCGGGCAGGTCGCGCGCCTGAACACGCTGGGCGAACTGGCCGCCGGCATGGCGCACGAATTGAACCAGCCGCTGGCGGCGGTGCTGGCCAGCACGCAGGCCGCGCGCCGCCTGCTGCAGGACGATCCGCCGGAACTGGAGACCGCGCGCGGCGCCATGCGGCAGGCCGAGGAACAGGCGCGCCGCGCCGCCGACGTGCTGGGGCGCCTGCGCCGCGGCGTCGAGCGTCCGGCCGCGGCCGCGGCGCTGCAGCCAGTGGTGCTGGCGCAGGCGGTGCGCAATGCGCTGTACCTGCTGGAGCCGGAGTTCGCGCGGCGGCAGGTGTCGCCGCGGCTGGAGACCGGCGAGCAGGAAGTCGCGGTGCGCGCCGAGCCGGTGGCGCTGGAACAGATCATCCACAACCTGCTGACCAATGCGCTGCAGGCGCTGGAGCAGGTTCCGCCCGGGGAGCGCAGGCTCTCGGTGCGCGTCGAACAGGAGTCCGGCCAGGGCGCGCTCACCGTCGACGATAGCGGCCCGGGCATCGCGCCCGACGTGCTGCCGCGGATCTTCGAGCCCTTCTTCACCACGCGAGAGCACGGCCTGGGCCTCGGCCTGAGCCTGTGCGAGAGCCTCGCGGCCGGCATGGGCGGGCGCCTGGGCGTGCAGGCGCGCAGCCCGCGCGGCGCCGCGTTCACCTTGCGGCTGCCGCTCGCCACCCCATGAACGCACCGCTGTCGCCCTTGATCCACCTCGTCGACGACGACGATGCGGTGCGTTCCAGCCTCTCGCTGCTCATTTCCACCGTGGGCCTGCGCGTGCAGGGCTGGTCCGACCCGCAGGTCTTCCTGCGCGAATTCCCGCGCCAGGATATCGGCGCCATCGTGCTGGACGTGCGCATGCCGGGCATGAGCGGCCTCGCCGTGCTGGAAACTCTGGCGGCGCAGGGCGTCGACCAGCCCGTGATCATGCTCACCGGCCACGGCACGGTGGACATGTGCCGGCGCGCGTTCAAGGGCGGCGCGGCGGAATTCCTGGAGAAGCCGGTGGACGACGAGGCGCTGCTGGAGGCGCTGCAGCAGGCGGTGCGCCAGCACGTGCGCTCGCGCGAGCGGCTGTCGGCCGACCGCGCGGCGCGCGAACGCTACGCGCAGCTGTCCGAGCGCGAGCGCGAAGTGGCGGGCCTGATCGTGGAAGGGCTGACCAACAAGGAGATCGGCCGCGCGCTGGCACTGTCGCCGCGCACGGTGGAGACGCACCGCGCCAACCTGTTCGCCAAGCTGCAGGCCGAGTCGCTGGCCCAGCTCGTGCGTCGCTATGCCGCGCTGATCGCGGAGGACGGCGGGCCTCCGTAGATCTACGGAGGTGCTCGCGTAGCCATCCGAATGACGCGGACGGCGCCCGACGCATAGAGTTCTCCCCACGGCCTGCCCCCCGGCCGCAACCGAACAGGAGAACCCCATGCGCCTCATCGCTTCCGCCCTCGCCGCTTCGCTCGCCCTCGCCGCCACGGCCGCCTCCGCGCAGGCCGTGCGCACCGAACGCAACATCTCGCTGCAGCTGGCCAACCAGATCGCGCTGGAAGCGGTGAACGCCTGCGCCGCCAACGGCTACGCGGTGGCCGCCACCGTGGTGGACCGCGCCGGCACCGTGCGCGCCGTGCTGCGCGCCGACAATGCCGGCCCGCACACGCTGGCCTCCAGCGAGCGCAAGGCCTGGACCTCGGCCTCCGCCAAGAACGCCACGCAGGCCATGATGCTGGGCGCGCAGTCCAACCCGGCCGGCGCCAACCTGGTGTACCTGCCCGGCTTCCTGCTGCTGGGTGGCGGCGTGCCGATCAAGGTGGGCAACGACACGATCGGGGCCGTGGGCGTCGGCGGTGCGCCGGGTGGCCACCTCGACGAGCAGTGCGCCAATGCGGCGATCGACAAGGTGAAGGGGCAACTGCAGTGAAGCTGCACCGACTCCTGATCGTGGCTGCCTTCGCGGCGGTCGCCGCGGGCGCCCAGGCGCAGGTCGGCCCCGGCGCCGCCGAGGCGGCCCGCTACCAGGGCCTGCATGCGGCGGCCCATGCGGGCGACGCGGCGCGCGTGGCCACGCTGGCGGGCGCGCGCAGCGACCTCAACGCACGCGACGGGCACGGCCGCACGCCGCTGCACGTGGCGACCTTCGCGAAGCAGCGCGGTGCGATCCAGGCACTGGCCAAGGCCGGCGCCGACCTGAACCTGCTGGAGCACGACCGCTACGACGCGGTGACGATCGCCTCGGTGGCGAACGACGAGGAGACGCTCAGGCTGCTGCTGTCGCTGGGCGCCAGCGCGAAGCAGGTGACCAGCCGCTATGACGGCACGGCGCTGATCGCGGCGGCGCACCTGGGACACGCGGGCGTCGTGCGCCAGCTCATTGCCGCCGGCGCGCCGCTGGACCACGTGAACAACCTGCACTGGACGGCCACGATCGAATCCATCGTGCTGGGCGACGGCGGACGCCGCCACCAGGACACGCTGCGCGCGCTGATCGATGCCGGCGCCAACCTGCAGCTCGCGGACCGCGAGGGCCGCACGCCGCTGCAGCTGGCGAAGGCGCGCGGGTATGCGGAGATGGTGAAGATGCTGGAGGCGGCCGGCGGGCGCTAGTGAGGCCGGCCGGGGAAGATCAGCAGGGAAGGCTCTACCTGCGACAGGAAGAAGAAGTCGCGGTCGTTATGCACCAGGAGGGCCCCGTGTTCCAGTGCAAGCGCCGCGATCAGGCAATCGGTGGGCTTGCGAATGGTGAAGCCTGCCGCCCGGGCGCGCCGGTACAACTGCGCAGCGATCTCGTAGGTGGAGAGTTCGCGCGGCTCCAGCAACAGCATGGCGAGGAACATGTCGCGCACGCGATCGTAGATGCGATCGTCATTGACGCCCTGGAGCACTTCCTGGAATACCACCCCGGTCACGGCGAGTTCCTCGTCGTCCCGTTGCTCCAGGAAGCCGGCGCCCTGCGTGATGGCGCCGCGGACGACGTCGATCCAGACGGACGAGTCGACCAGCAGCATCACTCCTTGCCTTTCTTGCGCAAGGGCGGCTGCGGCGCTGCCGTGACGGACCGGTAGGTGGCCCGGGGCTGCTCCACCCGGTACTTGCCGAATTCCTCCGGCGACGAAGCCTTGGGGTCGTAGTCCGGGTCGATGCCACCGATGCCGTAGAAATCGCGGAAGCGCGGCCTCTTCGCGCGCGCAACCATCTCGCGCAAGGCGCGATCGACCGCTTCACGCTTGGTGCGCGCGCCCGACACCTGCATGGCCTGCGCGATGAGTTCCTCGTCGATGTCGATGTTGGTCAGCACGCCGTAAAATATATACGGCGTGTACAGGGTGTCAACGCCGCTTATCCGACCGTCACCCGCGCGAACTTCCGCTTGCCCACCTGCACGACATACGTCCCCGCCCCCAGCTTCAGCCCCTTGTCGCCCACCGGCGACTGGTCCACGCGCACCCCGCCGCCGTCGATCAGCCGGTTCGCTTCCGACGTGGACGGCGCCAGGCCGGCTTGCTTGAGGATTTGTGCGATGCCGAGCGGTGCTCCGGACAGCGTCACCTCGGGAATCTCGTCCGGCACCCCGCCCTTGCTGCGATTCACGAAGTCCTGTTCCGCCGCCTCCGCCGCCGCGGCGTCGTGGAAGCGCGCCGTGATCTCCTTGGCCAGCATCACCTTGGCGTCGCGCGGATTGCGCCCGCCCTCCACTTCGCGCCTGAGCGCCGCGATCTGGGCCTCGCTGCGGAATGACAAAAGTGTGTACCAGCGCCACATCAGGGTGTCGGAAATTGACAGCACCTTGGCGAACATGGTGTTGGCGTCCTCGGTGATGCCGATGTAGTTGTTCTTGCTCTTGGACATCTTTTCGACGCCGTCCAGGCCTTCGAGCAGGGGCATGGTCAGGATGCACTGCGGCTCCTGCCCGTATTCGCCCTGCAGGTGCCGGCCCATGAGCAGGTTGAACTTCTGGTCGGTGCCTCCGAGCTCGAGGTCGCTTTTCAGCGCCACCGAGTCGTAGCCCTGCATCAGCGGGTAGAGGAACTCGTGGATCGAGATCGGCGTATTGGCCTTGAAGCGCTCGTGGAAGTCGTTGCGCTCCATCATGCGGGCCACCGTGTACCTGGCCGCCAGCTGGATCATGCCGCGGGCGCCCAGCGGGTCGCTCCATTCGCTGTTGTAGCGAAGCTCGGTCTTCGCCGGATCCAGGATCTTGTACGCCTGCGCCTTGTAGGTTTCGGCGTTCACCTTGATCTGCTCCGCCGACAGCGGCGGGCGGGTGGTGTTGCGGCCGGACGGGTCGCCGATCATCGAGGTGAAGTCCCCGATGAGGAAAATCACTGTGTGGCCCAGATCTTGCAACTGGCGCAGCTTGTTGAGGACGACCGTGTGGCCGACGTGGATGTCGGGCGCGGTCGGGTCCAGACCCAGCTTGATCCGCAGCGGCACCCCGGTGGCCTCGGAGCGGGCCAGTTTCCGGACCCAGTCATCCTGCGGGATCAATTCCTCCGCCCCCCGCAGCGTGACCGCCAGTGCCTCCCGGACCGTTGCCGAGACCGGGAATTTTTGTGTAACAGCTTCTTGATTCATAAGGGGTTTTACAGAGGACGGGGCCGCTGAGGTCGGTATACTGCGGCTCGTTTTGTGTCTGCCGATTCTAGTTGCGGCAGGTTTTCCTCCTCCCCGCCATCGGCGCGCACCGCGCGATGGTGCAGGGAATCACCCGGAGCCGCTGTAGGACGCATCCTGCACCCCCGGGACAAAGAAACGGGACGAATACGTTGAAGCAATCTTGGTTGACCGCCGGGGAGCGGCTCATCGCACGTGCAGGCCACGCGCTGGAGCACCACCCCCGCCAGGTCACGGCGCTCGTAGCCGCCCTGCTCCTCACCGCGGGAGGTGGCGCCTTCGCCGTGGCCTCGCTGGGCCCCGATCCGTCGCTGCTGCCGGTGCGCGAGATCCTCGAGACCGTGCAGCCCCTGCCGCTGGAACAGCAGGCGGAGGCGCTGGACGCGCACCGCTTCAGCCTCTACACGAACGAGGCCGTGCGCTCCTCGGACACCGCCGAATCGCTGCTGGCCCGCCTGGGCGTCAACGACGCCGTGGCGGCCGCCTTCCTGCGCCAGGACCCGATCGCGCGGCCCCAGGTGCTGGGCGCCCCCGGCCGGCTGGTCGCCGTGGAGGCCGACGACGGCCGCAACCTGCTGCGCCTGAGCGTGCGCTGGGCCGCCGACGAAACCAGCTTCAAGCGCCTGGTGGTCGAACGCCAGCCTTCTGGCAGCTTCGCCAGCCGCATCGAGACGGCGCCGCTCGTCGCCTCGCTGCGCGTGGGCAGCGGCAGCATCCGCAACACCCTGTTCCAGGCGGTGGACGAGGCCGGCATCCCGGATGCCGTCACGACCCAGCTCGTGGACATGTTCTCCGGCGACGTCGACTTCCACCGCCTGCGCGCGGGCGACCGCTTCGCCGTGGTCTACGAAACGCTCGAAGCCGACGGCGAGCCGATGCGCACCGGCCGCGTGGTCTCGGCGCAGTTCGTCAACGCCGGGCGCCAGCTCGAAGCCCTGTGGTTCCAGCAGCCCGGGCAGCGTGGCGGCTACTTCGATTTCCACGGCCGCAGCCTGGAGCGCACCTTCCTCGCCTCGCCGATGGAAGTCACCCGCATCACCAGCGGCTTCTCGATGCGCTTCCACCCGATCCAGCACACCTGGCGCGCCCACACCGGCGTGGACTACGGCGCGCCCACCGGCGCCCCGGTGCGCACCATCGGTGACGGCCAGGTGCAGTTCGCCGGCGTGCAGAACGGCTACGGCAACGTGATCGAGGTCGACCACGGCAAGGGCAACACCACGCTGTATGCGCACCTGAGCCGCATCGACGTGCAGCGCGGCCAGACCGTGCAGCGCGGCCAGCGCATTGGCGCGGTCGGTTCTACCGGCTGGGCCACCGGCCCGCACCTGCACTTCGAATTCAAGGAAAACGGCCAGCAGCGCGACCCGCTGGAAGTGGCACGGCGCAATGTCGCCCCCGTGGAGCTGACGGCGCAGGCGCGCCCGCAGTTCGAGCGGGTGGCGAATTCCATGCGCACGCAGCTGGCCGTGGCGGCCTCGGCCAACATGGTCGCTTCGGCCCGCTGATGACCCTCGCCGCCGCGGGCCGTTAGGATGCGGCCCATGGCGGACTTCTTTATCGGCCTGATGTCCGGCACCTCGATGGACGGGGTGGACGGCGTCATCGCGGATTTCTCCTCCGGCGGCATCCAGGTGCTGCAGCACGCGACCGGCAGCTTCGACGATGCGCTGCGGGCGGAGCTCATGGCGCTCAATGCCTCCGGGCCCGACGAACTGCACCGGGCCTGGCTCGCGGGCAATGCGCTGATGCGCGTCTACGCCGAGGTCGTGGCCAAGTTGCTGGCGCAGGCGCGCCTGCGACCGCACGACATCGAGGCGATCGGCGCCCACGGCCAGACCGTGCGCCATCGCCCCGGGATGTTCGACGGCACCGGCTACACCATCCAGCTCGCGCAGCCCGCGCTGCTGGCGGAGCTCACGCGCATCCGCGTGGTGGCCGATTTCCGCAGCCGCGACGTCGCCGCCGGCGGCCAGGGTGCACCCCTCGCCCCGGCGTTCCACCAGGCGGTGTTCGCCCGTCCCGGCGAAACGGTGGGCGTGCTGAACATCGGCGGAATCTCCAACGTGACGCTGCTGCGCGCCGACGGCAGCATGCAGGGCTTCGACTGCGGCCCGGGCAACGCCCTGATGGACGCCTGGTGCCTGCAGCACACCGGCCAGCCCTACGACGACGAAGGGCGCTGGGCCGCAAGTGGGCGCGTGCTCACCGACCTGCTGGCGGCCCTGCTGGCCGAACCCTATTTCGCGCAGTCGCCGCCCAAGAGCACCGGGCGCGACCTGTTCAACCGGCCCTGGCTGGATGCGCACCTGCGGAATTTCGCCGGCGCGGCGCCGCAGGACGTGCAGGCGACGCTCACCGAGCTGACCGCGCGGGCGTGCGCCGGGGACATCGAGCGGCATGCCCAGGGCCTGCAGCGCCTGATCGTCTGCGGCGGCGGGGCCCTCAACGGCCACCTGATGCGGCGCCTGCCGGCCTTGCTGCCGCAGGCGCAGGTGGTCTCCAGCGCGGAAGAAGGGCTGCCGCCCTTGCAGGTGGAAGCCGCCGCCTTCGCGTGGCTCGCCATGAAGTGCGTGCGCGGCGAAAAACTGGACCTGGAAAGCACGACGGGCGCCAGAGGCGCCCGCGTGCTGGGTGGGATCTATCCCGCGTAGGCTGGTGGTGAACCAGCGCCGCGCGTGAACCCCGGCGTCAATGATCGGCCGGCGAGAAGCTGGAGCCGCAGCCGCAGGTGCTCTGGGCGTTGGGGTTCTTGATGACGAACTGCGCGCCCTGGAGGTCTTCCTTGTAGTCGATCTCGGCGCCCACCAGGTACTGGTAGCTCATCGCGTCGATCAACAGGGAGACGCCGTTCTTCACCATCACCGTATCGTCGTCGTTGGCGATCTCGTCGAAGGTGAAGCCGTACTGGAAGCCCGAGCAGCCGCCGCCCTGCACGAACACGCGCAGCTTGAGATCGGGGTTGCCCTCCTCGGCGATCAGGTCGGCGACCTTGTTCGCGGCGCTGTCCGTGAAGATCAGCGGGGCGGGCATTTCGTGCGTGACTTGTTCGGCGACTGCGCTCATGGGCTTTCTTTCGACGGTAACAACCCCGATGGTAAGCCGGGCTTAGCGCGGCCGTCCATCAGGCATTCTTTGTCGCCAGCTTCAGTAAGGGCTTTTCGTCCTCGGAGGACCCCTCGCCCGCCATCAGCGGCTTCAACGAGCCGCAAATGGTGGCGCCCTGGTGCATCTCAAGGGCGACATACGAGACGTCGCCCTCGATCTTGGCGCGGGGCTGCAGTTCCAGCAGTTCGCGCGCGTGCACGGGGCCGCGGACGGTGCCGTTGATGATCACGTGGTCGGCGACGATGCCGCCCTGGACGACCGCGGCCTCGGAGATCACCAGCAGGCTGCCCTCGTCCGAGGTCGCCGTGATGTCGCCGTAGACCTCGCCGTCGACGCGCAGGCCTTCGTTGAACTTCATGTTGCCATCGATGTGCGTGCCTTGGGCGATCAGGCTCTTGATGGGCGGTTGGGCTTTCTTACCGAACATTTGGAGGCTCCTCAACGAACTTAACGACTTAAAGAGAGACATTCTGGACGGCCCGGCTCACTGACCCTTCCACCACCCGGGCCGAGACATTCTTCACGACGGCCTGGGGCGGCAGGTCCACCATCCCCTCGAGCCGCCTGTACTGGCGGAACTGCAGCGGTTGCGGCCCGTTCGGCAAGGCCATCAGCCAGGGCTTGCCGTCGAGGGTGCCGGAGAGGCTCAGCTCCAGCTTGCCGCGGAATTCGGGCGCGTTCTTGACGGGCTGGATCACCAGCACCTGCCACTTGAGCTGCGTGCCGGAAAGCACCTCGGCCTGCAGGCCGCGGATGGCCACCGCCTCGGAGCCGGTGGTGGGCATCAGCTTCTCGAAGAAGCCCAGGTCCTCGCGCAGCGTCCGGTTCTGCGCTTCCAGCGTGCGGATCTGGGCGGACAGGCGTTCCTGCGCGGCGCGTTCCACCAGGATCGCGCTGCCGGAGGTGTTGATGATCGACTGGACGCGTTCGCGTTCGCGGCGCAGGCCCGTGACCTCCTCGCGCAGCCGCACGAGTTCCTCCTTGGCCTCGCGGTCGACGCCGGCGATGTCCTTGCCCAGCTCGAAGGCCCACAGGCCGATGGCCCCGCAGAAACCCAGCACGATGGCGGCGCCCGCACAACGCAGGGGCCAGGGCATCGCGCTGCGCACCTTCATGCGGGGTGCGCTGATCGTCAGCCTACGGCGAAGCAGCTTGAATCGCATATGGATGAGGATGCTGCCCAAAGCCGGGGGCCGCAGCAAGTCTCCACATGTGCGGCTTTGTGTCGGACGACAGCTTGTCCTTGGGTTCGTTGACCCGGTCGCGGCGCCGTGTCTCGGCGGGACAACGGGGCGGCGCGGGCAAAAAGCAAAAGCCCGGCGAACCGGGCTTTTGCACTTGCAGGAAACCGGAAGCGGATCAGCGCTTCGAGAACTGCTTGCGGCGGCGGGCGGAGTGCAGGCCGACCTTCTTGCGCTCGACCTCGCGGGCGTCGCGCGTGACGAAGCCGGCTTGCGACAGCTGGGGCTTCAGGGCCGCGTCGTAGTCGATCAGGGCGCGGGTGATGCCGTGGCGCACGGCGCCGGCCTGGCCGGATTCACCGCCGCCGTGCACGTTGCACTGGATGTCGAAGGCTTCGACATTGCCGGTGAGCACCAGCGGCTGCTTGGCGATCATGATCGAGGTCTCGCGGCCGAAGAACTCCTGGATGTCCTTGCCGTTGACCGTGATCTTGCCGGAGCCCTTCTTGAGGAACACGCGGGCGACGCTGGATTTGCGCCGGCCGGTGCCGTTGTTCCATTCACCGATCATCTTCAGATCTCCAGGGGCTTCGGTTGCTGGGCGCTGTGCGGATGCTCGGCGCCGCCGTACACCTTCAGCTTCTTGATCATGGCGTAGCCCAGCGGGCCCTTGGGCAGCATGCCCTTGACGGCCTTCTCGAGCGCGCGGCCGGGGTGCTTGGCCTGCATTTCCTTGAAGGTCTGCTGGCGGATGCCGCCCGGGTAGCCGGTGTGGCGGTAGTAGATCTTGTCCGTCTCCTTGGCGCCGGTGACCCGGAGCTTGGAGGCGTTGATGACGACGATGAAGTCGCCGGTGTCGACGTGAGGCGTGTAGATGGCCTTGTGCTTGCCGCGCAGTCGGAGGGCAGCTTCGCTGGCTACCCGTCCGAGCACCTTGTCGGTGGCGTCAATCACAAACCACTCGTGCTTCACGTCAGCGGGCTTGGCGCTGACAGTGGTGGTCATAAAGACTCTCGAGTTTGGTTTGAACGGTCCTTTTCCACGGTCGGTG
This sequence comes from Ramlibacter sp. AN1133, assembly GCF_037890035.1. Lineage (NCBI taxonomy): Bacteria > Pseudomonadati > Pseudomonadota > Betaproteobacteria > Burkholderiales > Comamonadaceae > Ramlibacter > Ramlibacter sp. AN1133. The sequence goes on along the minus strand of NZ_JBBKTQ010000010.1, from coordinate 6,426 downwards.
TCCCTCTGGCGGGGACCTCTTAGGTGGCTGAACATCCGGCACGGCAAGGTGCCTCGTGGTTTCCGTCGCGGGACCAATAAAGCGCTACGGAACCCGGCATTATACGAAACCGGCGGCGGGGCGTCTACCGGCCCCCAGGCGCGCCGGCTGTCCTGTAGGCTGGCGGTGAGCGCGCCCTTAGGGCCGAACCCCAGCTACCATCCATCCCCCATGTTCAGCTACCGCCACGGCTTCCATGCCGGCAACCACGCCGACGTCCTCAAGCACATGGTGCTGATCGCGACCCTGAAGCACCTCACCGCCAAGCCGACCCCCATCACCGTGGTCGACACCCATGCCGGCGCGGGCCTCTACCGCCTGGACAGCGACTTCGCCGGCACCTCCGGCGAGGCGCAGGACGGCATCGTCAAGCTGCTCGCCAGCCCGCTCGCCGCCGACCCGCCGCCGCTGGTGGCCGATTACCTGCAACTGATCGCCAGCTTCAACCCCTCCGGCAAGACCAAGGTCTATCCGGGCTCGCCCTTCGTCGCACAGGCGCTGCTGCGGCAGGAGGCCAAGGACAAGCTGTGGCTGTTCGAGCTGCATCCCACGGACAGCAAGGCGCTGGCCGCGCACGTCGAACAGCTGCACGCCGGCCGCCAGGTGGGCCTCAAGCGCGACGACGGTTTCGAGGCCCTGCGCGCGCTGCTGCCGCCGCCCTCGCGCCGCGGCCTGGTGCTGATCGACCCCAGCTACGAGCTGAAGCACGACTACGTGCGCGTGGCCACGACCTTGCAGGACAGCCTGCGCAAGTTCGCCACCGGCACGTACATGATCTGGTACCCGGTGATCCCGCGGCCGGAGGCGCACGAGCTGCCGCGGCGGCTGAAGACGCTCGCCAACCAGGCCGGCAAGCCCTGGCTGCACGCCGTCCTGAACATCGGCCTGTCGCCCGAGCGCGCGAAGACCCACACGCCCGGCGAGCCGGAGCCGCGTCCGGGCCTCACCGCCAGCGGCGTGTTCCTCGTGAACCCGCCGCACACGCTGAAGGCGGCCCTGCAGCAGGCGCTGCCGGCCCTCGTGGAAGCGCTGGGCCGCGGCAAGGGGCAGATGCAGCTGGTCGAATCGGCCGGCTAGGAGCCTGGCTCTAACGCCGGCGCCCCAGCACCATCGTCCAGTACGTACCCCACTGGCCGCGGCGGTCGCCCACGCAGGCGACGCCCACGTCCGCGAAGCGCGGGTCCATCATGTTCACGCAGTGCCCCGGGCTGTCGATCCAGCCCTGGATCGCACTCGCCACATTCGCATCCCCGCCCGCGAGGTTCTCGCCCACGAGCTGGAACTTGTAGGGGCTGGCCTTGACGCGCTCGGTGACGGTGCGCCCTTCGGGGCTCTTGTGGTCGAAGTAGTTGCGCACGGCCATGTCGCGCGAATGCCGCGAAGCCACGGTCTGCAGCGTGCCGTCCCAGCGCAGCGGCGGCGCCGCGGGCATGGTGCGCCAGCCGCAGCGCTGCCCGTGGGCACGCGCGGCGTTGATGCGCCGCAGCGCCTCCTGCGCCTGCACGCTGCAGGTGGTGTGGAACGCCGCATCGGCGGCGCAAGCGAAGGTGAGCGCCAGGAGGCCGCAAGCGACCCACGGACGGAACACGGGACGGGACGACAGCATCGCGCCAGCTTGCCACGGCTGAGCTGGCCGGCGGTGTCGAATCGCAACCGGCTATTTCCGCCCCAGCACCATCGTCCAATAGGTGCCCCACTCCGTGCCGGGTTGCGCCACGCAGGCGAGCGCGACGTCCTGGAACTGCGGGTTCATGATGTTCTCGCAGTGGCCGGGGCTTTCGAGCCAGCTTTGCATGGCCTCCGGCAGGCTGCGCACGCCGGCGGCGATGTTCTCGCCCACGGTCTTCCAGCGGTACTGCACGGCCGACGCGCGGCTCGCCACGTCCGCGCCTTCGGGCGTGCGGTGCTCGAAGTAGTTGCGCCTGGCCATGTCCAGCGAATGGCCTTCAGCCGCCGAATACAGCGAGGGGTCCCACTTCAGCGGCGCGGCCGGCCCCATCGCGTGCCGCCCGCAGCGCAGGCCCGCGGCGCGCGCCGCATTGATCCTTTGCAGCACCTCCTCGATCGAGACCCGCGGCCCGCAGGCGAGCCAGGCGGGCCCGGCACCGAGGGCGCGGGCCGCGGGACCGGCCCCGAGTTCCGCGGTGTCGGGTGCGTGCGCCACGGCCAGCGGCGGGGGCTGGATGACGCGCTCGCCGCAGCCGGCCAGCAGCATCGCAACGAACAGGGGGAATGCAATCGGCTTCACGAGGGCAGCTTAGCGGCAGCGCGGCAGCATGGGCCGCCGCGTGTCACAAAGCCGCGCAATCGATACATTCGCGACCCGGGCGTTCACGCGGGCGCAACCCACAATCGCGCGCATGCAACAGGTGCAGGAACCATTGCCCGAACTCTCGCAGCTGCTCGGTGGCCGCTGGCAGCTGCAGGCGCTCGGCGCCAGCGCGTTCTGCGACACGTGGGAAGCGCGCCAGGGACGCGAGCTCCTGTTCCTCAAGAGCGCGGCCGAGGCGGGGGCGGACATGCTGCGCGCCGAAGCCGACGGCCTGCGCGCGCTCGCCGCCACCGGCACGATCCGCGTGCCCGCCGTGCATGCGGTACTGGAACGCCCGGGCGGCGGCGCGATCCTCGCGCTGGAGTGGCTGCAGCTCGCGCGCCCGGACGCGGAATTCGGCTTCCGCTTCGGCGAGGCGCTCGCGGCACTGCACGCGCATCCCGCGCCGCTGCAGCCGGCCGCCTTCGGCTGGACGCGCGACAACTACATCGGCGCGACCCCGCAGCGCAACGCACCCCGGCAGCCGGCGACACCGGCGGGATGGATCGCCTTCTTCGGCCACGCGCGCCTGGCCGCGATGCGCGAGCGACTGCGCCACGCGCCCGGGGACCTGCGCTCCGCGATCGGCGCGGTGATCGAGGCATTGCCGGAACTGCTGGCGGATGGCAGCGCGCCGCGCCCCGCCCTGATCCACGGCGACCTCTGGCAAGGCAACTGGGGCATGCTGGCCGAAGGCACGCCGGTGATCTTCGATCCGGCGGTGTCGTGTTCGGACCCGCAGGCGGAGCTCGCGATGATGGAGCTGTTCGGCAGCCCGCCGCGCGGCTTCCGCGAAGCGTATGCGCAGGCGGGCGGCGCGTGGCCGGACCTGCAGCGCACCCAGCTTTACCAGCTCTATCACCTCCTGAACCACGCGGTGCTGTTCGGCGGCAGCTATGTGCAGCAGGCGCTGCGCACGGCGCGCGCGCTCGTCTAGCGCGCGTTGCGAACACCGTCCACGCACTGGTGTCCTTGATTCGCATCAAGGCCCTCCGGTAGCAATCTGCGGGCAAATCGCTGCGCGTGGGTTAACGGGGTAAGCTTACCGATACACGCGAAATGTTCGCGCAGCGCGCACCTATGGTGGCTCCGCAACTCTGGAGAAGACACCATGTGCAAACCCTTCCTGTCACGGTCCCGCCTGAGCGCCTGCGCGCTGGCGGCCTTCCTGCTCGCCGGCTGCGGCGGCGGATCGAGCGACAGCCCCGTGGCCACCGCGCCGCCCTCGGAAACGATCCAGATGCTCGAGACCGGCTCGAAGCTCACCGTCGTGGCTTCGGATGCCTCGGGTGCGCAACAGCAGCCGATCGCGCAATGGGCCGCGATGCAGTTCGCCTTTCGCGCCACGGTGACGTCCGGGACGCACGCAGGGCAGACCGTCTCGGGCACGCTGCTGCTGAAATCGGAAGCCGAAGACGGCACGACGCAGCTCGAAGGCCGCCTGCTGCCGGGAACGGCGGGCACGGACGCCGATGCGGCCACGGCCCTGGCGGCGGAATTCCGCACCCGCAGCGACGCGCTGCGCAGCGCGTTCCGCACCGCCGTCGAGGCCCTGGCAGCGAAGCTCAGGACGGACGTGGCGGGCGCCGATTCCGAGGCCCGCGCCGCGGCCCGGCGTGCCTTCCGCACGGAGTTCCGCACGCTCAACGCGAAGCTGCAGGCCGACATGGCGGCGCTGATCGCGGAGTACCGCGACCGGCTCGCGGCCGCGGGCCTGTCCGAGCGCGGCGCGCTGCACCCGGAAGAGGACGATGACGAGAGCAACGCGAAGCGCGGCTTCGAGGTCGAAGGAACCCTGGCCGCCGACGGGTCGGTGGCGCTGACGGTCAGGCTGGGCAAGAGGCAGGTCGTGCGCGCGGTGGGCACCGTCGCCGCGGACAACAGCATGAGCGGCACGTTCACCGGACCGGGCGACGACGCCGGTCCATGGACGGCCGCCGCGAGCGGCACGGCGCCTCCGCCTCCGCCTCCGCCTCCGCCTCCCCCGCCGCCGCCGCCTCCGCCGCCGCCTCCGCCGCCGCCGCCTCCGCCTCCCCCGCCGCCGCCTCCCCCGCCGCCGCCTCCGCCTCCGCCTCCGCCGCCGCCGCCTCCGCCGCCGCCGCCTCCGCCGCCTCCGCCTCCGGTGGGTAACGCCGCGACCGGAGCGACCCTCTATGCGGCGAGCTGCGCTGGCTGCCACGGGGCCAACCCCAAGGCCAATCAGCTGAACGTGGCGAACGGCAGGACGGCGTCGGCGATCGACGCGGCCATCTCCGGGGTCGGCGCGATGCGCAGCCTGTCAGGCCTGACGCCGCAGAACAGGCTCGACATCGCGGCCTTCATCGCGCAGTGAGCGCGCATGCCGGCCAGGCGCGTGCGCCTGGCCGGCGTGACCCGGCGCCCGCGCGTGGAGCGTGCCGCTCAGCGCAGGGCGCCGATCTGGCGCGCCACGGCCAGCGTGGCCGCCGCCTGGTTCATCGTGTAGAAGTGCAGTCCGGGGGCGCCGCCGCGGATCAGGCGTTCGCACAGGTCCGCCACCACGTCGACGCCGAAGGCGCGGATCGACGCCGCGTCGTCGCCGAAGCTTTGCAGCCGCAGGCGGATCCAGCGCGGCACCTCGGCCCCGCAGCTGTCGGAAAAGCGCAGGAGCTGGCTCGAATTGATGATCGGCATGATGCCCGGCACCACCGGCACGTCGACACCGAGCTTGCGCGCTTCCTCGACGAAGCGGAAGTACGCGTCGCTGTTGTAGAAGTACTGCGTGATCGCCGAATCGGCGCCGGCCTTGACCTTGGTGGCGAAGGCCTGCAGGTCCGACTGCGGCGTCTTCGCCTGCGGGTGCACCTCGGGATAGCAGGCCACCTCGATGCGGAAGTCCTTGCCGCATTCGGTGCGGATGTATTCCACCAGGTCGCTCGCATAGTGGAACTCGCCGCCCATGCCGTAGCCGCTGGGCAGGTCGCCGCGCAGCGCCACCAGGCGCTTGACGCCCATGGACTTCAGTTGCGCCAGCTGGTCGCACACCTTGGCGCGCGTGGCCCCGATGCAGGAGAAATGGCTGGCCGCCTCCACGCCCTCGGCCAGGATCTCGCCGACGGTGGTGAAGGTGCCCGCGTGGGTGGAACCGCCCGCGCCGTAGGTCACCGAGCAGAACTCGGGCTGCAGCGTGTAGAGCTCCTGGCGTGCGGCGCGGAGCTTGTCGGCGCCTTCGGGCGTCTTGGGCGGGAAGAATTCGAGGCTGATCGGAAGCATCAGGCGCTCCTCGTCTGGGCATGCAGGAAGAATTCGCGGTTGCCGTCGCCGCCCGCGATGGGGCTGTCGTACCAGCCGACCACGGTCAGGCCGAGGCCCGCGCAGCATTCGCGCAGGCGCCGTTCGACCACCGGATAGAGGGATGCATCGCGCACCACGCCGCCCTTGCCGACCTGCCCCGGCTGCAGTTCGAACTGCGGCTTGGCGAGCATCAGCAGGTGCCCCCCGGGCTCGACCAGCGGCGCCAGCGCGGGCAGCACCAGCGTCAGCGAGATGAACGACAGGTCGCCGGTCACGAGGTCGTAGTGGCCGCCGATCTGCTCGTCGCGCAGGTCGCGCGCGTTGACCTTCTCGATCGCCACCACGCGCGGGTCCTGGCGCAGCTTGGGATGGAGCTGGCCGTGGCCCACGTCGATGCCGGTCACCGCGGCGGCGCCGTGCTGCAGCAGGCAGTCGGTGAAGCCGCCGGTGGACTGGCCGACGTCGAGGCAGGTCCAGCCGGTCACGTCCAGGCCCGCGGTGCGCAGGGCGCCTTCGAGCTTGAGGCCGCCGCGCGAGACGTAGCGGGATTCGGCGGTGTCGAGCAGTTCGACCTGGGCGCCCTCCGGGATCTCGTCGCCGTTCTTGGCCACGGGAATCCAGCGGGCACCGTCGAACCACCGCACGCCGGCAGCGATGAGGCGCTGCGCCTGCGAGCGGGAGGCGGCGAGGCCGCGGTCGACGAGGAACTGGTCGGCACGCATGGGCTTTTCATTCCCTCCCCCTCCGGGGGAGGGTTAGGGTGGGGGCACTTTCCGGCGACGGAGCGGGGGGGGGGCCCCCCCCCCCCCCCCCCCCCCCGCGGG